>NZ_BADA01000219.1 GCF_000333395.1 Microbacterium sp. B19 | reverse complement strand
CGCTTCGGCGTGTCGCGGCGTGTCGCTCGACGCCCGCACCGCCGACCCGACCGCGATGTCGGGGGCACCGGGTACCGTGGTGCGGTGGCCGGCTACCGCGTACTCCTCAGAACCCCCGGAGTGGGGCGCATCATCGCCGCGCAGCTGACGGCGCGGTTCCCCAACGGCATGATCAGCCTCGCCGTGCTCCTGCACATCGAGCACGTCACCGGTTCGTACGGTGCCGCGGGGCTCGTCCTCGCCGCCACGAGCGTCGGTCAAGCGATCGCCGGCCCCGTCACCAGCCGCTGGATGGGCCGCTGGGGCATGCGCCGCGTCCTCACCGTCACGCTCGTGCTGTGCGCTGCCGCCATCGCGGCGATCGCGCTGCTCGTCGTGCCACTGCCCGTCTACATGGCCCTCGGCTTCGTCGGCGGCCTGGCCACTCCCCCGGTCCAGTCGGCCGTCCGCACCATCTACCCCAAGATGGTCAACTCGTCGCAGCTGACCCCGCTCTACTCCCTCGATGCCTCGCTGCAGGAGATCATCTGGGTCCTCGCGCCCGTGCTCATCACGCTCGTGGGCACGCAGGCGGGCACGGTGCCCGCGCTCCTCCTCATCGTCGTGATCCTTCTCGGCGGCGGCGCGTGGTTCATCCTCAGCCCCGAGGTCGGTCGCGTCCGCATTCCGCGCAGCCGCCGCGCCCTCGGCAGCGTGCTGCGCAAGCCGCCCGTGATCCTCGCGACCGCGACGGGCTTCCTCCTCATCGGCGCGTGCGCGGCCGTCGAGGCCGGCGTCGTCGCGACGTTCTCGCACGGCGGTCTCGAGGCGGGTCTCGTGCTCGCGGTCTTCGCGATCGGCAGCCTCAGCGGCGGCCTCGCGTTCGGACACATCCCGATCGGCCGCTGGGCCATGGCGCGCCGTCTCGCGATCGTGACCGTCGGCCTCAGCCTCACGATCGTGTCTCTCAACGCCTGGTGGCTCGGCGGGACGCTGCTGGTCGCCGGCGCGGGCATCGCCCCGGCCCTGGCCGTGATGTTCGCGATGACCTCCGCGAGCGTGCGCTTCAGCGAGACGGCCGAGGCCTACGGCTGGATCGGCACCGGCCAACTGATCGGCGCCGCCGCGGGGTCCGCGGTCGCCGGCTTCCTGGTCGACGGCGTCGGCCCGCAGGGCGCCTACGTCGCCGCCGCCGGCTTCGCGGCCGCGGGACTGATCGTCTCGGTGCTGTTCGTCCGCGGGTTCCCCGACCTGCGCCACCGCGACGCGAGCCCCATCCCCGACACCGAGCCGGTGCACACCGTCACCTGAGCGCCCATTGCGCTCAGTACGTGCGGCGCAGGAGCTCCAGAACCGCGAGCGCATAGGCATCCGCGGGTTCGGGGTGGTCGAAGACCAGCGTCGTGCCCCCGATCGAGATCTCGACCTCATGCGTGTCGGAGAGCCTCCGCAACGACCGGAACGCCGAGCGCAGCATCTCGCGCAGTTGCGCTTCGGAGGGCAGCCACAGCGCGTCCTCGGTCGCGACGGAATCCAGCGCCCACTCGGTGGTGCCGTTGAACGCCAGGATGCGTCCGGTCGGATAGTCGCGCGGTTCGACCGTCATCTCGCTCACAGGAAGAGTCGG
>NZ_BADA01000220.1 GCF_000333395.1 Microbacterium sp. B19 | reverse complement strand
CGCGCGAGAAGTTCGCCGGTGACTTCCTGTTGACCGGTGACTTGGGCAACATGGATGAAGCCGGCTATATCCGCTATCTGGGGCGCAATGACGACGTCATCACCAGCGCCGGTTATCGCATCGGACCGGCGCCGATCGAGGAATGCCTGATGCGCCATCCGGCCGTGCGCATCGCGGCGGTGGTGGGGGTCAAGGATGCGCTGCGTACC
>NZ_BADA01000221.1 GCF_000333395.1 Microbacterium sp. B19 | reverse complement strand
CGCGTCGGAGGCGTCGGTGGTGCGCAGCGTCTCGGGCAGGTGCGTGAGGTACGTCTCGAGATTGCGGCGCGTCTCGGCGACGTTGTCGCCGCCGAACTTCTCCAGCACCGCGTCGGCGAGCGTGATCGCGACCATCGCCTCCGCCACGACACCCGCGGCAGGGACCGCGCAGACGTCGGAGCGCTGGTGGTGCGCGGCGGCCGTGTCGCCCGTGGCGACGTCGACGGTGCGGAGGGCGTGCGGGATCGTGGCGATGGGCTTCATGCCCGCGCGCACCCGCAGCACGGTACCGGTCGACATGCCGCCCTCGGTGCCGCCCGCGCGGTCGGACGAGCGGGTGATGCCGTCCTCCGTCGCGAAGAGCTCGTCGTGCGCCTGCGAGCCGCGACGGGTCGTGGTGAGGAAGCCGTCGCCGACCTCGACGCCCTTGATGGCCTGGATGCTCATCAGGGCCTGGGCGAGCTTGGCATCCAATCGACGATCCCACTGCACGTGCGAGCCGAGCCCCGGCGGGAGGCCGTACGCGAGCACCTCGACGATGCCGCCGAGCGTGTCACCGGCCTTTTTCGCGTCGTCGACCTCGGCGACCATCGCCGCGGAGGTCTCGGGGTCGAAGCAGCGCAGTGGATCGGCGTCGAGGAGGTCGACGTCGTCGGGCGTCGGCAGCGCCGCGCCCTCGGGCACCCGAACGGGACCGATCGAGAGCGTGTGGCTGACGAGCCGGATGCCGAGTTCTCCGAGGAACGCGCGGGCGACGGCGCCGAGCGCGACGCGGGCCGCGGTCTCGCGGGCGGACGCGCGCTCGAGGATCGGCCGCGCCTCGTCGAAGCCGTACTTCTGCATGCCGACGAGGTCGGCGTGGCCCGGGCGCGGGCGCGTGAGGGCCGCACCGCGACCGCGCGAACGGTCGGACAGCTCGACCGGCTCGGGGCTCATGACCTCGACCCACTTGGGCCACTCGGTGTTGCCGATGCGCAGCGCGATGGGGCTGCCGATCGTGAAACCGTGCACGATGCCGGTCGAGAGCGTGAGCTCGTCCTCCTCGAACTTCATCCGCGAGCCGCGGCCGTAGCCGAGCTTGCGGCGAGCGAGGTCCGCGCGGATCTGCGCGGGAGAGATCGGGACGCCGGCCGGCATCCCCTCCA
>NZ_BADA01000222.1 GCF_000333395.1 Microbacterium sp. B19 | reverse complement strand
GGGGGGGGGGGGGGGTATTCAGCGGCGCCGCCGCGGTGGCAGCTTCCCTCCGGGCGCTGATCGCCGCGGTCCGCGCGGAGGCGGTGGCGCTGTCCAGCCCCCGGTTGCCACGCCCCTCGGCTGAGGCGGACTACGACCGGTTGCACTCGCACGCGCGCACGATCCTCGAGGCCGAAGCCTCGCAGCGCGACCTCACGATCGACGCCGTCGCTACTCGCCTGGGCACGGGACGACGGCGGCTGGAACGCGCATTCCGGGCGCACGGCGAGTCGCCCGCCGAGGTCCTCCGCGCGCACCGGCTGGCGCTCGCGCGGGCACTGCTCGCCGCGGAGGGCGGCCACGGCCTCGTCGAGATCGCCGAGCGGTCCGGCTTCGCGTCCGCTCGTGCGCTGAAGGACGCGCTGTCCAAGCACGGCGTAAGCGGTCCGAACGGGGCCGGAGGAGTACGCTCGCAACGTCGCCGCGAGTGAAGCGGCGCGGTCGCTCATCCCGGAGGAGCCCGATGTCGCTGACCCCCGTACGCGGCACCGCGACCATCGAAGAGGTCGCCGCACGAGCAGGCGTGTCCCGTTCCACCGTGTCGCGCGTGGTCAACGGCTCGACCGCGGTGTCGCCGTCCGCGCTCGAAGCCGTGCGGCGCGCCATCGACGAGCTGCAGTACGTGCCCAACCGCGCGGCGCGTTCCCTCGCCAGCCGTCAGACGCGGGCCATCGCCCTCGTCATCCCCGAGGACACCGACCGCTTCTTCGGCGACCCGTTCTTCGGATCGATCGTCGCGGGCATCGGCGAGGTCATCGGCGAGTCCGACTACGTCATGAACATGCTGATCGCCAGCGATGACGCGAGCGCCAAGGCCCTCGGCTACCTGCGCAGCGGCAGTGTCGACGGCGCGATCGTCGCCTCGCACCACACCAGTGACACGTTCGTGGATCGTCTCGCCGACACCGTCCCCGTCGTCTTCGGCGGACGCCCGGCACGCGTGCGCCCCAGCGATCACTACGTCGACGTCGACAACGTCCAGGGCGGGCGGGATGCCACCCGCTACCTCCTCGACCGTGGTCATCGCCGCATCGCGACGGTATCCGGACCCTCCGACATGCCCGCCGGCATCGACCGGCTGCAGGGGTTCCGCGAAGTGCTCGACGAAGCCGGACTCGAGCCGGTGGCCGTGGAGGACGGCGACTTCACCGAGGTCGGCGGTGCCGACGCGATGCGCCGGATCCTGGCATCCGGGGATCTTCCCGACGGGCTGTTCGTCGCGAGCGACCTCATGGCCCGCGGGGCGTACACCGCGCTGCGCGAGCACGGCCATGAGCCGGGGCGCGACATCGCCGTCATCGGGTTCGACGATTCGGCGGTGGCGACGTCGCTCGTGCCCGCTCTGACCACGGTGCGTCAGCCCTCGCACGACCAGGGCCGCCAGATGGCGACGATGCTGCTCGACGTGCTCGCGGGGCGGGCGACGGCGAACGCAGCGATCCTCGCCACCGAGATCATCGAGCGCGCGTCCGCCTGAGACACGGGCCGCGGTCACCCGCTAGGGTGGGCGCACCGCGCCGCGCACACCCGCAACCGCGCGCGCGTCGAGAGGATCGACCATGCCTCGATGGAGGAACGCTGCCGTCGTCGTGGCCGTGATCGCGATCGCCGGCCTCGCCGGCTGCGTTCCCGAGCCGGCGACCCCCGTCGCGACCGAGACCGCCACCCCCACGGTGACCGTCGCGACGCCGACGCCCGCGGCCACCCCCACGCCGACCGCGTCCGAGACCTCCACCAGAGTCGTGTCCCGGGTCCCGGCATCCTGCGACGAACTCGGCACCGCGAGCAGCCGGGCCGAGACCGTGGGCGGCTTGACCGCGCAGCACGCCGACGGGTTCGTCCGTCCCTCGCCGCCGAACGCTACGACGAAGCTGTCGTGCAACTGGATCCAGGAAGAGGCGGCCGCGGTCCTGCTCATCGTCAGCACCGCGAGCCCCGCCGACGTGAACGCCGGCCTGGGGCAGCTGGCATCCGAGGGGTACCAATGCCAGGCCGCGCAGGACTTCGGGGCGCAGTACTGCATGCGTCCGGGCGACGCGGCCAGCAGCGAGGACGTGGTCGTCGCGCGCGACGACGTCTGGATCTACCTCGAGACCGTGAACGTCAACGCGCGGGCGTGGCTGTCCGACATCGCGGCGCAGATCTTCGGCTGATCCGGCTCGCGATCAGCGACTGACCCGCGCCGCGGTCAGCGGCTGACCCGGCTCGCGCTCAGCGGTCGCGGGGGAGCGGCTGCTGGTAGACGTCCGGGATGTCGTCGCCGTCGGCATCCACCTCTTCCTCCGTCGCGAGCTGCCTGTAGCGACGGTTGCGCATGAACAGGACGCTGGCCGCCAGGAGGGATGCCATCAGCGAGGCGACCATGATCGCGATCTTCGCGTCGTCGGTGTGCTCCAACCCGGCGGGGAAGCTGAGTTCCGCGATGAGCAGCGACACCGTGAACCCGATCCCGGCGAGGAGGCCGACGCCGGCTAGGTCGATCCACTTCAGCGCCGGGTCGAGGCGCACCTTCATCACGAGCGTGAGCACGCGGACCCCGAGCAGGATGCCGATCGGTTTGCCCAGCACGAGACCCGCGACGACACCGATCGTGACGGGGTCCATCACCGCGGGCGCGAGGCCTTCGCCGCCGCCGATCGCGACGCCCGCCGCAAAGAACGCTAAGATCGGGACCGCGACGCCTGCCGACAGCGGGCGGAAGCGGCGCTCGAACTGCTCAGCCAGATCCATGCCGCGGATCTCGGGCTGACGCTTCGACGGAGCGACCGGGATCGTGAAGCCCAGCGCGACACCCGCGATGGTCGCGTGGACGCCCGACGCGTGCAGGAAGGCCCACGCCGCGAAACCGATCGGGAGCAGCACGACCCACGCGGCCCAGGCGTGCCGCGCGAACCACGCGCGGCCGAGGTGCGCGATGGTGCCGTAGATCGCGACGAGGACCGCGAAGATCGCGAGGGGCAGGAGCGAGATGTCGCTCGTGTAGAACAGCGCGATGATCGCGATCGCGATGAGGTCGTCGACCACCGCGAGGGTCAACAGGAAGATGCGCAGCGGCCCGGGCAGGTGCGAGCCGACCAGAGCGAGCACGGCCACGGCGAACGCGATGTCGGTCGCCGCGGGGATCGCCCAGCCGGCGAGCAGGCTCGGCTGCGACGACGTCACCAGCACGTAGATCAGCGCCGGCACCGCGACGCCCGCGGCGGCGGCGGTGATCGGCACGATCGCGGTGCTGAACCGGCGGAGGCTCCCCACGACGATCTCGCGCTTCAGTTCGAGCCCGACCATGAAGAAGAAGATCGCCAACAGCCCGTCCGCCGCCCAGGACCCGACGCTCAGCTCGAGGTGCCACGGCTCGTACCCGAACCGCAGGTCGCGCAGCGCGAAGTACGCGTCCGAGGCGGGGGAGTTCGCCCAGATGATCGCCGCGATCGCGGCCACCACCAGCAGCATCCCGCCGACCGACTCGCGGCGCAGCAGCGTGGTGACGCGGTGGACTTCGCGGTAGCCCGGCCAGCTCGGCGCGCGCACGGGGGTTTCGTTCATGGCATCCCTTTCGGGGTCGTCGACACGATCGTCGACCAGAC
>NZ_BADA01000223.1 GCF_000333395.1 Microbacterium sp. B19 | reverse complement strand
ACGTTCGAATCCAGCACGAGCGAGACACCCTGAGGGATCGTCAGTGGTGCGCTGAGGAAGTCGTGACCGCTGGTGGATGCCACCAGCTTGACCGCGACGATGGCGTCCCCGTCCTGCTGTAGATGTTGCCGTCCGAGGTGCGGGCGAAGCCCCAGTGTCCGCTGACGCCGTCGCTGCAGGTGGCGACGTCGGTGATGGTGGCGGTGGCGGGGATGCCGCCGAGGTCTGTGTAGCTGTAGTAGGTGACCTTGTTATCGGTTTTGGACCAGATTGCGGCGGTGTCGGCGGCGGCGAGGTGGGTGGTGTTGGATGCGAAGAGGGTGAAGGTCGAGCCGTTCTTCGAGCTGTAGATGTTGCCGTCCGAGGTGCGGGCGAAGCCCCAGTGTCCGCTGACGCCGTCGCTGCAGGTGGCGACGTCGGTGATGGTGGCGGTGGCGGGGATGCCGCCGAGGTCTGTGTAGCTGTAGTAGGTGACCTTGTTATCGGTTTTGGACCAGATTGCGGCGGTGTCGGCGGCGGCGAGGTGGGTGGTGTTGGATGCGAAGAGGGTGAAGGTCGAGCCGTTCTTCGAGCTGTAGATGTTGCCGTCCGAGGTGCGGGCGAAGCCCCAGTGTCCGCTGACGCCGTCGCTGCAGGTGGCGACGTCGGTGATGGTGGCGGTGGCGGGGATGCCGCCGAGATTGTTGTATGTGTAGTAAGTGATCGTCGCAGGAGCCGGGGTGCCGGTGGCGGTCGCTGAGGAACTCGCCGTCCCCGAGACCCCCTGCAGCGCGCTCGTGCCACCGATGCTCGGCACGGAGATCGCCGGGAGAGACACCCGCCCCGAGGCGTCAGACGTACTCGTGTACGTGGCGCTGCCGCCCGCGAACGTGTACCCGTTCGACAGCGTGACTGTGATGGATGCGCCGGTGGTGGGCGTCCCGTTCGTCGTCGCGGTCACATAAGCACCCGTGATCGTCGAGCAGGCCGTGCCGGTGTAGCTCGCCTGGTTGAACGCCAGGGCGAGCGTGCCTGACGCCGAGGCCGCGGGGGCCACGGCGGCGGTCGCGATCACGGGGATGCTCCAGGCCGCTCCGGCGAGGATCGTGCGGCGGGCGACGCCGTCGTCGGGCGTGGAGGCGCGCGAAAGGTCGGTCATGAGGGCTCCTTCGGTTCGGGTTCGTAGTGCCGTCCTTCATGAAGCCGGGAAGTGACGCATTCGCGCCCGCCCACGTCGCAAACGCGTACGTGGTGTCGGCGGCCCGGTCCGGCGGGTGAACCCGCCGCGCGCCCGGGGAAGCGGTGCGGGTGACCGGTGACCCCTCTCCATGCGATACGGCGGGACCGCTCCGGCCCCGCCCCTAAGGTGTCCCCACCCGTCTCGGCATCCATCCCGTCGGAGGTGCTCGTCCATGCCCGATCCCCGGTCGCCGTGGCGCGTGCGCCGCATACCTCTCGAGGGGTCCGAGGTCGCCGAGTGGTTCCGTCTCCGCGGGTGGGTCGAGACCGACTCTGGGGCAGCCCACGCCTTCATCGACGAGGCCATCGTCGCCGACATCGCGATCCGGCGCGTGTGGCACACCGCGCTCACGCTGTCGCGACCCGCCTCACCCGAGCAGCACGCCGACACGCTCATCGTTCACGTCGCCGGCGAGGGCACCGTCCAGATCGGAGACGCCGAGTCCACCGCCCTCACTCCCGACGACGTGCTGTTCGTCCCGCGCGGGGTCGCCGTCACGTACCGCAGCAACGAGCCGATCGCCCGTATCGAGATCGACCACGGCGCGCGAGAGCGCGCGGGCGAGGTCTTCCACGTCCAGGGCGAGCTCGTATCCGCCGTGATGATCACCTCCGCGTCACGGCCTCTTCACGCCATGATCGCGGGGGGGGGGGGGGGGGGGGGGGGGGGGGGGT
>NZ_BADA01000224.1 GCF_000333395.1 Microbacterium sp. B19 | reverse complement strand
TCGGAGCGGGGATTCGCAGCCGGGGGCATCAGCACCGAGTCGATGAGGTACACGGTGGCGTTGGCGGTCTGGACGCCACCGCAGATGACGTTGGCGTCGTTGACCTTGATCGAGTCGCCCGAGCCGGAGACGGTGACGTCGCCGCCCTCGACCGTGGCGTGGGTGCCGTCGATCTTGTCCAAGGCGCCCAGCGTCGCCGCGATCACCGGACGCCTCTCCGGCGGGAACCAGCAGAAGGTCGTCCTGTCGAAGTGGATGTTCACCGGACCCGACGTGCTGATCCTCGACGAGCCCACCCGCGGCATCGACGTCGGGGCGAAGTACGAGATCTACGGAATCATCAACGAACTCGCGGCCCAGGGTAAGGCCGTCATCGTCATCTCGTCGGAGCTGCCCGAGGTCATCGGCCTCTCCGACCGCATCTACACCATCTCCGAGGGACGCATCACGGCCGAGGTCAGCCGAGCGGATGCCACCCAGGAGACGCTCATGCGGCACATGACCGCCGGAAGGAACTGACAGCAATGGCCACCGCATCCACCCAGACGGTCGAAGCGCCGACGCAGCCCGGGCCCCGCCGCCGCGGCCTGCTCGCGCGCATCAACTTCCGGCAGTTCGGCATCCTCGCCGCGCTGATCATCATCATCGTGCTGTTCCAGGTGCTCACCGGCGGGCGCCTGCTGATGCCGGGCAACGTCAACAACCTCATCCAGCAGAACGCCTACGTGCTGATCCTCGCGATCGGCATGGTCATGGTCATCATCGCCGGCCACATCGACCTGTCGGTCGGGTCGGTGGTCGCCATGGTCGGCGCGATCGCGGCGATCGCGATGAACCAATGGGGCCTGCCCTGGTACATCGCCGTGCTGCTCTCGCTCGTCGTCGGCGCCGTCGTCGGTGCGTGGCAGGGATTCTGGGTCGCGTTCGTCGGGATCCCCGCGTTCATCGTGACCCTCGCGGGCATGCTGCTGTTCCGCGGCCTCACGCTGGTCCTCCTCACCGGCGGCACGATCAGTGGCCTGCCCGACGGCTTCACGGCGATCGGCGCCGGGTGGCTGCCGCCCGCGCTCGGTTACGTCGGCAACTGGGACAGCCTGACCCTCGTGCTCGGCGCGATCGCGAGCGTCCTGCTCATCGTGCAGCAGCTGCGCACCCGCGCGACGCTGCGCCGCCTGGAGCTGCCCCGCGAGGTGGCGTGGTCGTTCTGGCTGAAGAACGTGATCGCCGTCGTGGCGATCATGGCCGTCGCCTTCACGATCGCCGCCTACAACGGCACGCCCATCGTCCTGATCATCCTCGCGGTGCTCGTGCTGGCGTACACGTTCGTGCTGAACCGCACGACGTTCGGCCGTCACATCTACGCGATGGGTGGCAACCTGTTCGCCGCCGTGATGAGCGGTGTGAAGACGAAGTGGGTCAACTTCTTCATCTTCGTGAACATGGGCGTGCTCGCCGGCCTCGCCGCGGTGGTCAGCACCGCGCGTGCCGGTGGTGCCGTGGCATCCGCCGGTCAGAACTACGAACTGGATGCCATCGCGGCGGTGTTCATCGGTGGCGCCGCCGTCCAGGGTGGTATCGGTACCGTCGTCGGCGCGGTCGTCGGTGGTCTGGTGATGGGTGTGCTCAACATGGGCCTCTCCATTCTCAGCGTCGACGCGGCCTGGCAGATGGCGATCAAGGGCATCGTGCTGCTCCTGGCCGTCGCGTTCGACATCTTCAACAAGCGACGCAACGGCGGTGTCTGATCGGGTGGGGAGNGNGGCCTCGAGNNGCGCTCCCCACACCGGCCGTAACCGGGACTCGGGCGATGCGACAATGGTGGAGGTGCTCCCCTCATGACCCCTGCCGTGTTCGAGCCCGCGACGCCGCTCGCACCACCCGCAGGTCGTACGACGAACGACCTGATCCGTCAGCAGAACCTCGCGTCCGTCCTGTCGTTGCTGCACCTGCGGGGAGCGCTCTCACGCGCGCAGCTCGGCGCCACCATCGGCCTCAACCGCTCGACGGTCACGGGCTTGGTCATGGAGCTGACCGAACTGGGGCTCGTCCGCGAGGTCGCGGCCGGTGAGCGCACCGGAAAGGTCGGTCGGCCCACGCTCGACATCGAGCCCGAGGACCACGTCGCCGCACTGAGCGTCCGCGCGGAACCGCACGCCGTGACCGTGGCCCTCGTCGGGCTCGGCGGTGTCGTGCACGCGCGGCTCCGCCACGACACGGCGACCGCGCCGTCGCCCCGCCGCTTCGTGCAGATCGTCGCGTCGTCCGTCGAGGCGATGCGCGCCGACATCGACCGGCACTACCGCGTCGTCGGCGCGGGGCTTGCGGTGCCCGGCCTCGTCAACGCCAACGGTTCGGTGCTGGTGTCGCCGACCCTCGGGTGGCGGCGCGATCCGGTGGCCGCGCGTCTGAGCGACGAGCTCGGCATCCCGGTCTCCGCCGGAAACGACGCGAGCATCGGCGCCCTGGCCGAGTCGCGGTTCGGTGTCGGCGTCGGCGTCTCGAACCTGCTGTACCTCGGCGGCGCGATGCACAGCATCGGCGGGGGTCTCATCATCGACGGCACGCTGCTGCGCGGAACCTCCGGCTACGCCGGCGAACTCGGCCACACCGTGATCGACCCGCGCGGGCGCGCGTGCGTGTGCGGACGCCATGGATGCCTCGAAGCCGAGGTCCGGCTCGACCTCCTGGAACCGCTGCTCGGGCGCCGGAAGCTCGACGAGGACGAGCTCGACGTCGAGCTCGGCGTCGCTCGCGATCCGCGGGTGCTGGCCGAGGTCACGCGCCAGGTCGAGGCGCTCTCGCTCGCGCTGACGAACTTCGTCAACGCCTTCAGCCCCGAGACCGTGGTGCTCTCCGGATACCTGGGCGCGCTGCTCTCGGTGAGCCGCGAGCGCCTGGCCGAGGCCGTGCGCGTGCACCCGCTCGGCGCCGAGGGACGCACGATCCGCCTCGAGCGCGCGCTCCTGCGCTCGCGCCTGATGCTCATCGGCCCCGCCGAGCTGGCATTCGCGGACCTGCTGGCGAATCCTGCGGGCTTCCGCGGCTGACTCTGCCGGCGGGCCCTGGCGGCTGTGCGCTGCCCCCGCCGCGTTCCTTCCTGCGCGCTGCCGTAGACGTCGTTGCGCCTGCGCGCTGCCGCAGACGTTGAGTGTCCAAGACACGCGGACGCTGCGCGGCCCGGTCCGCGTGTCTTGGACACCGAACGGGTCGGCCCGCCGGGCACGGGCGCCGACTGCTGCCCCGGAACGAAAGTCGCCGTTCACCGACGCGTCGCCTCGCGGGGCTAGTCTCGCCGCGGCGTTCGCTACCCGGGTGGATGCCAGGGGAGGGCCCGCGTGGATCTCGACGCCGGCCGCGGTCGTTCGTGGTCATCCGTCTTCGCCGCCGTGCTGGCGGCGCTCTTCGTCGGCATCGCCGTCGTCCTCGTGGTGTCGGCTCAGGCCGCCGGCCGTGAGCGTCCGCTCGAGGAGCGCATCGCCGCCCCCGCCGCCGCCGAGATCGCTGCGACGGTGACGACGGATGCCACGTCCACCGCCGAGGTGAGCGAGGTGCCGGCGCCGGATCCCGCCCCGGCCGCCGCGCCCCCGGCCGCCGCGCCGTCGAGCGCCCCGCTCTTCACCGCCGATGCGACCTGGAGCGCGCGGACCGCCGCAGCCACCGGCATCCCGGAACGCGCCCTCCGGGCGTACGCGTCGGCCGCGCTGACCCTCAAGGTCGAGCAGCCCTCGTGCGGCCTGGGCTGGAACACCCTCGCGGGGATCGGGGCCATCGAGTCGGCGCACGGGACGCACTCGGGCGGGCACCTCGACGACGCCGGGTACCCGCAGCCCGTGATCCGCGGCATCCCGCTCGACGGCAGCGCGAGCGCCGCGATCGCCGACACCGACGGCGGACGCTGGGACGGGGATGCCACCTGGGACCGGGCCGTGGGGCCGTTGCAGTTCATCCCCGCGACGTGGCAGCGGTGGGGAGCCGACGGCAACGGCGACGGGGTGGCCGACCCGAACCAGATCGACGACGCTGCGCTCGCCGCGGGCCGCTACCTGTGCGCCGCCGGCGAGATGACGAGCGCCTCCGGCTGGCGGCGGGCGATCTTCTCGTACAACCACCTCGACAGCTACGTCGACGACGTCGCCGCCATGGCCAACACGTACGCCGCACGCGCCGGCGGCTGAGCAACCCCCACGCGTTCCGCGAGACTGCAGGCGCCTGACAAGTCCGTTGCAGACTGCAGTGGAGATGTCGGCCGGATGCAGTCTCGCGTCGTCGGTACGGAGCGCCGGTCAGCCGCGCAGCACCACGTTCTCGGGCTCCTCGCCCGCGAGGAAGTGTTCGATCTGCCGGCGGACGAGCCGCGCGATCCGAGGCCGCATCGCTCCCGTGGCGCCGCCGACGTGCGGCGCGATGAGCACGCCCTCGAGGGTCCACAGCGGGTGGTCGGCGGGCAGCGGCTCGGGGTCCGTGACGTCCAGCGCCGCACGGATGCGCCCCCGCTGCACGTGGTCGACGAGCGCGTCGGTGTCGATCACGGGGCCGCGGCCGACGTTCACGACCAGCGCTCCGTCGGGCAGGGCCGACAGCGCGGCGTCGTCGACGAGGTGCTGCGTCCTGTCACCGCCGGGAAGCGACACGATCAGCACGTCGGTCGCGGCGAGCACGTCGTACAGCTCTCCGAGGGGGAGGACCTCGACGTCGTCCTGCAGCCGACCGTGCGACGCGACGGCGCGCAGGTCGACCTCGAAGGGCTTCAGCCGCGCGGCGACGGCACGACCGACACCGCCGAAACCGAGCAAGGTGACCCGGGCGTCGGCGAGGCCGGGTGTCCACTTCGGCTTCCACTCGGCGCGGTCCTGCGCCCGCACGAACCGGGGCAGCGCGCGCTGGGCCGCGAGCGTCAGGGCGACGGCGAGTTCGGCGGTGGCCGTCTCGTGCACGCTCGTGGCATTGGCGAACACGATGCCCTCGGGCAGGCGGCCCTCGACGTTGTCGTAGCCGATCGACTGGCCCTGCACGAGCCGCGTGGACACCTCGGACAGCCGCGCGATGACGCCGTCCATCGACATGTACGGCGGAACCACGATGTCGATGTGAGGCCGGGGCGCGGCATCCGTCATGTCCCAGACGAGCACCTCCACGCCGTCCGGCAGGGGCTGCAGATCGTCGCGGAGCTGGGCGGTGGGCACGGACACGATCAGCGAGGAAGTCACCCGCCCCACGCTACCCGCGGGTCCGGCGACCGCGGCCGCTTCAGCCCGTGACGTCCGCCGGCACGGGCCGCCGTCCGATGTGCACTCCGACCGGGACGTCGTAGGCGAGGTACTCCGCCATCAGCGCCTCGGCGTCGCGGGTGAACAGCCGTCGCGACAGCGCCGCGGCGAGCTTGGTCGCGCCGCCGACGAGCCCCGGGATCTGGTGGCTCAGCATGCCCTGGCTGATCCGCGCGCCGTGGTTGAACATGTGGATGCGCGACAGCGCCGACCCCGCCGCCGCACTCCGGCCGACGAGGCCGAAGTCGTCGTCGAGGTACGGGAACGCGGCGAGCCCGGGGTTCTCCGCCACCTGCGCCGGGCTGAGGCGGTCGCTCCAGAGCGTGGCATCCGGAGCCACCTTCGACAGCTCAGGGCGACGCGAGAGATCCGCGACGATCCCCGTCGCGGCGATGACGACGTCATACCGATGGATGCCATGCGGCGTCGTCACGACGACGTCGGTGCCGTCCCACTCGACGGACTGCCACGGCGACGACGTCAGGAAACGGAAGCCGTCGAAGGCGTGCGCGCGCCAGATCGCGTTCTGCGTCGCAGGCTGGTCGACGGCGGAGAGGTGCACGTTGAACGTCCACTTCTGCGAGTCGGTGAGCGAGCCGTAATTCTCGATGAGGCCCGAGAATTCCATCCAGCGGTAGGGGCTGACCTGCGGCATCGCGGGGCGCCGCATGTGCACCTCGACCGCGGCCGCGCCGTGCTCGAGCGCGGTGGCGGCGTTGTCGAACGCGCCGGTGCCGGCGCCCAGGATGCCGATGCGCTTCCCGGCGAGGGCGGCGAAGTCGATCGCGTCGTGCGTGTGATGGACGCGGTCCGCGGGGAGCGCGTCGAGCAGCGACGGCAGGTACCGCCCGCCCGCGCCCTCGATGCCGGTGGCGAGCACGACGTGCCGGGCGAGCAGCACCCACGAGCCGTCGGGGCCCTCGAGGTGCAGGCGCAGGGGGCCGTCGGCATCCGTCGGGGTGATCGACGTCAGCGCGGTCGAACCGACGACTTCGATGCCGGCGACCGTGCGATACCACTGCAGGAACCCTTGCCACGCGACGGTCGGGAAGAAGGCGATGTCGTCCCACGCCGTTTCGCCGTACACGGCCTCGAACCACGCGCGCGGGCTCGCCGCCGGGACGCCCCACGTCGGCCACGCGATGTCTTTCGGTGTGCGCAGCGTGTGCATGCGGGCGTACGTGGTCCACGGTCCGGTGGCGTCGATCGGGGCGGAGTCGAGCACGACGACGTCCTCGATCCCGCGGCGGCGCAGGCCCCGGGCGAGCACGAGTCCGGCCTGCCCGCCCCCGACGATCACGACCGGGTGTTCGCCGTCGCGCTCGCCGACCCACGAGCGTCCGTCCCCGGCGCTGAGCGCCTCCTGGTGCGCGGCCTCGCGTTCGAGGGCGGCCAGGCGAGCGCCCGCGTCGGCGAGCGGGGTGAGCGTACTCACTCGACGACGACGCGCACGCCGTAGGCGTCGTCGAGCCGGAAGTTGTGGTGGTCGGTGACGTTCGTGTCGTCGAGTTCGAGGTTGACGAAGTCCATGCTCGGCTCGGCGAAGAACGGTCCCGCGTGCCACGTGCCCTTGAGCATCGTGATCGCGGTGCGCGGCGGGATGCGGAACGCGCGCAGGTCGTCGAGCGTCGGCTCGTCGATGCCCGCCGGTGCGACGGCGATCGTCCACTCGACGTCGCCGACGGCCATGAGCGTCTGTGTGGTCTCGAGGTGCCGCGTGACCCGGACGAACTCCGGCTTCTTGTCGTCGAGCGACATGAGATAGAAGCGCGGGATGCCACCGGATACGTCGAGCACGGCCTCCTCCGACGTGAAAGGGGTGCCGTCGGCCATGGGCGTCAGGATGACGCCGAACGGGGCGAAGTTCTCGGCGGTGACCGTCGCGGCGGTCAGCGAGTGGGCGGGGAGCGTCTCGGTCATGTCCCGACCGTACACCTGTCTGACAAGTTGTGGAGCCGCTTGTCGGACACGTTCACGACCTCGTTACGCCCCCGAAACGCCCCGATCGTGCCGCACCCGGCGGATGAGCGCATTGCGCAGTCCCGCCGGCGCCGACACCTGCACCTCGCGCGACCAGTACCCCACGTCGTCGCCTGTGCCGTACCCGCAGTAGGTCATCTCGACCACCGGGATCCCCGGGCTCGCGTCGAGCAGCTCCGCCCGTTCGGCATCCAGGCTCACCGCGTCGACCCACAAGGTTTCCCACGCGACCCGGATGCCATTGGCCGCCTCCGCGAGGTCGAAGACCGGGTGTTCCGGGTCGAGGTCGACCGGACGAACCAGGGGGACGAGATCCTCCGCGAGGGCGTAGGGCACCCCGTCCACCCGCCACACCTTCACGGTGCGGAAGACCCGCGTCCCGTCGGGAAGGTCGTCGAAGCGATCGGGGTCTCCAGCCTGGAGCACGCGGACCCCGGATGCCACGACCTCGAGCAGCGGCTCGTACCCGGCGCCGCGGATCGACAGCAAGTGGTCGAACTGCTCGTCGATGCGGCGGCCGACGTCGGGCAGCCGGCGGTTCGGCGTCGTGCGCGTGCCCTGCGTGCGGTGGACGTACCCGCGCTCCTCGAGCCGGACGAGCGCTTCGCGGACCGACGCGCGGGACGCTCCCGTCAGCTCGGCGAGCCGCGGCTCGGACGGAAGCGTCTCGAGGTCGCCGCTCCAGAGGGCGAGGATGCGGTCGATGACGGCATCCTGGTCGGTCGCACCGCGCGGAGTCACGAGAACACGGTACCTGCGCGGGTCACTCGTCCGGGCGCTGCAGTAGCTCGACGGCATCCTCCCGGCTCGACACCCCGAGCTTGCTGTAGATCGAACGCACCTGAGACTTCACGGTGTTGAGTGAGACGTTTCGAGCGCGTGCGATGTCGGACAGGCCGAGGGTCGAGGTCAGCAGGTACGCGAGTTCGCGCTCGGTGGGGGTGAGGACGGCGAACGCGCCCGACCCCTTCGAACGGGCGGCGATGGCGGGGAGCAGCTGTCGCATGATCCCGATGGTGGGCACCAGATCGGGGTTGTGCTCCGTGACGAGGTCGAGCAGTCGCTCCGTGTCGTCGAACGGGATCATGAGGAACGGTGTCACCGAGCCCCCCGTCCGACCGATCAGACGCACGACCGATTCCATGCTCTGCACCGCCCGCTTCTCGCTCCCGAGGCGGAGGAAGGCGACGGCGCGCCGTGTCAGCAGCGGCGTGAGGGTCCGCAGGCAGTGCTCGTCGAGCAGCGCGACGCAGGCATTGGTGGTGTCGATGACCTCCCGCTCGCGACCCATCTGCAGAAGGATGCCGGCGCGTTGCATCGGGAAGCAGACCGCGTGCCCCGGGTGCGTCACCGCGGTCGAGAGCACGGCCAGCGCCTCGTCGAACTCGCCTTGAGCGGTGAGCATGTCGGCGTGCAACCCCACGAGGAGGTCGCGGACGATGCGGAAACTGCGCGTGCGACCCGAACCGAGGAGGAGCTCTCGGCTTGCCGCCAATCCGGTCGTGAAGTTCCGTTCGATGAACATGGTCGTCACGCGGATCATCCCGACGCTGAAGCTCCAGTAGGGGTCGTCGGGCTGCGCCGCTTCCAGTTCGTCGGCGATCTCGCGCATGTGGTCCATGTCGGCGTTGCTCACCGTCACGAGTCCGTCGCCGAGAAGGAGGCAGTGCGAGGTGTCGGCGGCATCCCATCCGTGGTCCGCGAACAGCGAGCGCGCCTCCTCGATCGCCTGCGCCGCCGACGGGTACTCGGCGTTGAGCCCGAGGTTCAGGGCCTGCACGCTGAGCGCGCGGTACCGCTGCGCCGGCGTCTCGGCGAAGAGCAGCGCCTCCGCGGCGTAATGAGCGCCGATCTGCGGCCATCCGATCGCGGCACAGTATTCGGCCACGCTCGCGAAGAGCCCGGAACGTGCCGGACCCGAGAGGGCAGCCGGTTGGATGAGGCGCCCGGTGTCGAAGTAGCGCTCGATGAGAGCGAGGCCCTCGCCCAGCGCGTCGTTGCGGGCGCGCGCGACGAGCATGGCGGAGAGCAGCATGGCCCGCGTGTCGGTCCACACCAGCGGTGCAGGGCCCAGATCGGCCTCCGCCAAGAGGGAGAGGTGTCGGGGCAGTGGCTGACCGTGACCCGGTTCCAGCCGGATCGCCGTGTGCGCGGCGGCCGCGCGCAGGGTGGCGTTGGGTTCGATGGAACCAGTGGAATCGCTCATGTGACCTCCGCCGGACGAGCGAAATCCGCACCGGAAGTGTGCACGGCGATCGCGTCGTGGATTGACAGACACCCAGGACGGGCGGCCGGACGCGAGTTCGGGCTCGTGAGCGACCACTGGAATCGCCTCCCCCCAGGGGACGACTCCACCCCTGAGGATATGACAAACGTGCGATTTTCGCCCGCGCCTGCACCGCCGACCGGGGCGGTCGGCCACCCGCGGGCGGGTGTGGAGGAGGGGTTCTACGCGGCCGCGGAAACCACGGCGGAGATCGCCGACGTGAAGAAGCCCAACCCATCGACGCCGGAGCGCATCGCGGCGGACGTGCCGGGGCCGAAGCCGGGCTCGACGGCGTGCTCCGGGTGCGGCATCAGGCCGACGACGTTGCCGCGCTCGTTGGTGAGTCCCGCGATGTCGTCGAGCGAGCCGTTCGGGTTGACACCCAGATACCGGAACGCGACGAGGCCTTCCCCGTTCACGCGGGCCAGGGTCTCGGCATCCGCGATGTATCCGCCGTCCGCGTTCTTCAGCGGGATGACGATCTCGTCGCCCTCGTCGAACGCGCTGGTCCACGCGGTCGAGGCGTTCTCGACGCGCAGACGCTGATCGCGGCGGATGAACTGCTGGTGCGCGTTGCGGATCAGACCGCCGGGCAGCAGGTGCGCCTCGACGAGCATCTGGAAACCGTTGCAGATCCCGAGGATCGGCATGCCCTGGGCCGCGGCATCCTTCACCTCGGCCATGATCGGCGCGAACGCGGCGATCGCGCCGGCGCGCAGGTAGTCGCCGTAGCTGAAGCCGCCGGGGAGGACGAGGGCGTCGACGCCGCGGAGGTCGTGCTCGCCGTGCCACAGGGCGACGGGTTCAGCGCCCGCGAGGCGAATGGCGCGCTGGGCGTCGCGGTCGTCCAGCGAGCCGGGGAACGTGATGACCCCGATGCGCGTCGTCACTCGACGACCTCGATGTTCACGACGTCCTCGATCACGGCGTTGGAGAGCATTTCGTCGGCGAGCTCACGGGCGCGGGCCAGCGTGGCCTCGTCGACCTCGCCCTCGACGGTGAGCTCGAAGCGCTTTCCGATCCGCACGTCGGAGAAGCGGTTCTCGCCCAGTCGCGACAGGGCGCCGGCGACGGCTTTTCCCTGGGGGTCGAGAAGCTCGGCCTTGGGCATGACGTCGACGACGATGGTGGGCATTCCAGCTCCAGGTGTCGGAAGGGCAATGGATGCCATTCTACGGGGCCGTCCCGGGAGTCGCCGGCCGCCTCGTGGGAGCGCTCTCTTGACAGCTTGAGAGCGTTCCCATAGCGTCTTCCCAGGTCGGTGAGAGCGCTCCCACGATTCAGAGGTCGAGGGGCGCCGCGAACAGGAGCACACCGACTCATCCACCACGAAGGAGTGTTCTGTGAAATCACGTGTCCTGCGTCGTGCCGCGGTCGTCGCGGCCGTCGCCTCCACCTCCGCCCTCGTCCTCGCCGGGTGTTCCGGCAGCGGGAGCACCGCATCGCCCGACGGTGACGTCACCCTCACCATCGCGACGTTCAACGACTTCGGGTACACCGACGCGCTCCTGCAGGAGTACATGGACGCGCACCCGAACGTGAAGATCGTCCACAACAAGGCGGCGACGAGCAACGACGCCCGCGAGAACTACTTCCAGAAGCTGGGTAAGACGGGCCTCGCCGACATCGAGGCGATCGAGGTCGACTGGCTGCCCGAGGTCATGCAGTACGCCGATCTCCTCGCTCCGGTTCCGGACGACCTGAAGAGCCGCTGGCTCGACTACAAGGTGAAGGCCGCCACGAGCCCCGACGGCCACCTCATCGGCTACGGCACCGACATCGGTCCCGAGGGCGTCTGCTACCGCTCCGACCTCTTCGCCGCCGCGGGCCTGCCCACCGACCGCGCCGAGGTCGCGAAGCTCCTCGAGGGCGACTGGTCCACCTACTTCGGGCTGGGCGACAAGTACGTCGCGGCCACCGGCAAGGCGTTCTTCGACTCCGCCGGCGGCACGTACCAGGGCGCGATCAACCAGGTCGAGGCCGCGTACGAGAACCCCGACAACGGCGAGATCACCGCCACGAAGAACCCCGAGGTCAAGAAGATCTACGACCAGGTGCTCAAGGCCAGCGCGACGCAGTCGGCGCACCTCGGCCAGTGGTCCGACGACTGGTTCGCGGGCCTGTCCAACGGCGCGTTCGCCACGATGCTCTGCCCCGGCTGGATGCTCGGCGTCATCTCCGGCAACGCCCCCGACGTCAAGGGCTGGGACATCGCCAACGTCTTCCCCGGCGGCGCCGGCAACTGGGGCGGCTCGTACCTGACCGTCCCCGCCAACGGCAAGAACGTCCAGGCCGCCCAGGAACTCGCCGACTGGCTGACCAGCCCCGAGACGCAGGTCAAGGCGTTCGAGAACGCCGGCACCTTCCCGAGCCAGAGCGACGCGCTGAAGGCGGACACGCTGCTCAGCAGCACGAACGAGTACTTCAACAACGCGCCGGTCGGTGAGCTCCTCTCCGAGCGTGCGCAGGCCGTGAAGGTCTCGCCGTACAAGGGGAAGTTCTACTTCCAGATCAACGACGCCATGCAGAAGGCGCTGACCCGTGTCGAAGACGGCACGCAGAGCGCGACCGACTCCTGGCAGCAGTGGGCGACTGAGGTCGACGCCCTGTCCTGACCCCGGCGAACGGATGCCAGGGGCCGCGGCTTCGCGCCCCTGGCATCCGTCGCCCGTCCCCCTTCTCGCGTGAGAGGTCAGAATTTGTCGCTTCTGCCCCGTCGCAGGCGACAAATTCTGACCCCTCACGCGGCAGAAACGGAGCACAGACCGTGACCAGCACACTCGAACGCCCCACGGGGGACGCGGCGCCGGAAGCGCGCGCCCGCGAGCCCCGGCGGGTGGGCTTCAGTAAGCGCCGCAGCGCGTGGGATCTGAAGCTCTCGCCGTACCTCTACATCTCGCCGTTCTTCATCCTGTTCGCGATCACCGGGCTCTTCCCGATCGCGTACACCGCGGTGATCTCGTTCATGGACTGGGATCTGGTCCGCAACTCGGGGCACTTCATCGGCTTCGACCAGTACGCGTGGGTGCTCAGCCAGCCGAAGTTCTGGATCGCCCTGCGCAACACCTTCAGCATCTTCCTGCTGTCGAGCGTCCCGCAGCTGATCCTCGCGATCTTCATCGCCGCGATGCTCGATCAGAACATCCGCGCCAAGACGTTCTGGCGCATGAGCGTCCTCATCCCTTACGTCATGGCCCCCGTGGCCGTGGCCCTCATCTTCAGCAACATGTTCGGCGACCAGTACGGCGTCGTGAACACCACGCTGCAGAGCCTGGGTCTGCCGGCCGTCTCGTGGCACTCGGACGCCTTCGCCAGTCACATCGCGATCGCCACGATGGTCAATTTCCGCTGGACGGGCTACAACACCCTGATCCTTCTCGCGGCGATGCAGGCCGTGCCGCGCGAGTACTACGAGGCCGCGACCGTCGACGGCGCGGGCAAGCTGCGACAGTTCTTCTCGATCACGCTCCCGAGCCTCAAGCCCACGCTGATCTTCGTCATCATCACCTCGACGATCGGCGGCCTGCAGATCTTCGACGAGCCTCGCATGTACGACCAGTACGGCACGGGTGGCGCCGACAACCAGTGGCTCACCGTGACGCTGTGGCTCTACAACGTCGGCTGGGGCGAGTGGAACTTCGGCCGCGCCGCGGCGCTCGCCTGGATCCTGTTCCTCATCATCCTCGCCATCGGCGTGATCAACCTGTTCATCACCCGTTCCGTCGTGCGCGACGAGGGTCGCCGCGATGCGAGGTCCCGCCGCGAGATGCGCGCTCAGGCGCGCGCCGCGAAGAGAGACCTGGAACGGGATGCCACGACCCCGCGCACCCGCGCCGCCAGAGAGGAGGCGGGCCGATGACCGCCGTCAACGCCGCCCCCGTCCCGATCGCCGATCCCGAGCTGCCGGCTCCGCGCCGCCGGCGCCCGGTGCGCGGCTCCCGCCCCGGGTGGTTCGTGTACGCCGCGCTCGGCGCGGTGCTGCTCGCGAGCGTGTTCCCCTTCTACTGGTCGCTCCTCATCGGGTCGGGAGACTCGTCCACGATCCGCGACGCGAACCGGTCGTGGATCCCCGGGGGCAACTTCTTCGCCAACGCCGCGTCCGTGATCGGCGACCCCGCGGTCAACTTCTGGCCCGCACTGATCAACTCGATCATCAGTTCCGGGTTGATCGCGGCATCCGTCGTCTTCTTCTCCACCCTCGCGGGGTGGGCGTTCGCGAAGCTGAAGTTCCGCGGCGGTCCGTGGCTGCTGGTCTTCGTCGTGGCGACGATGGCCGTGCCGACGCAGCTCGGCGTCGTGCCGCTGTACATCCTGTTCAGTGAGCTCGGGTGGACCGGGCAGCTCGGCGCGATCATCATTCCGGCGCTGACCAGCGCCCTTCGCGTGGTCTGGATGACGCAATACCTGCGCCAAGCGGTGCCCGACGAACTCATCGAGGCGGCGCGCGTCGACGGCGCCAGCTCGTTCCGCACGTTCCTCACGGTGGGGGTGCCCGCGGCGCGGCCCGCCGCGGCGATGCTCGCCCTGTTCACGTTCGTGAGCGCGTGGAACAACTTCTTCTGGCCGTTCATCGTGCTCGACCGCCAGAACCCGACGCTGCCGGTGGCGCTCTCGCTGCTGCAGTCCAACTACTTCGTCGACTACTCCATCGTGCTCGCGGGCGTGCTGCTGTCGACGATCCCGCTGCTGCTGCTGTTCGTCTTCGCGGGCAAGCAGCTGGTCAGTGGCATCATGCAAGGGGCGGTCAAGGGATGACGCTTGCGCCCACGGAAGGAACCCGACACATGTCCCATTCCCGAGCCTTTCCCGAGGGCTTCCTCTTCGGCGCGGCGACCGCCGCGTACCAGATCGAGGGAGCCGCGTTCGAGGACGGGCGCACGTCCTCGATCTGGGACGCTTTCAGCCGGGTCCCCGACGCGGTGATCAACGCCGACAACGGCGACGTCGCGTGCGACCACTACCACCGCTATGCCGACGACGTGCAGGTCATGAAGAGCCTCGGCCTGCAGACCTACCGCTTCTCGGCTTCGTGGTCGCGCGTCCGCCCCGACGGCGGCGCGCTCAACCCGAAGGGTGTCGACTTCTACAAGAGGCTCGTCGACGAACTCCTGGATGCCGGCATCCTCCCGTGGCTGACCCTCTACCACTGGGATCTTCCGCAGGCTCTGCAGGACCGTGGCGGCTGGACCGTTCGCGAGACGAGCGACCTCTTCACCGAGTACGCGCTCGACATGCACGACGCTCTCGGCGACCGCGTGAACGTGTGGACGACGCTCAACGAGCCGTGGTGCTCGTCGTTCCTCAGCTACACCGCCGGTGCCCATGCCCCCGGCCACTACTCGCAGGCCGAGGGCATGCTCGCCGCGCACCACCTGCTGCTCGGACACGGCCAGACCGTCCGCGAGCTGCGCGCCCGCGATGCCTCGCTCAACCTCGGGCTCACGCTGAACCTGACGGTGGCGGATGCCGTCGACCCGACGAACCCGGCCGACCTCGACGCCGCGCGGCGCATCGACGGCCAGTTCAACCGCTGGTTCCTCGACCCGGTGTTCCGGGGCAGCTACCCGGCCGACGTCATCCAGGACTTCCGGAACGTGGATGCCGAGGCCGTCCTCCGCTGGCAGGATGCCGTGCAGCCGGGCGACCTCGACGTCATCTCGACCCCGATCGACACGCTCGGCGTGAACTACTACCACGGCGAGTTCGTCGGCGGCACGCCGCCGCTCGTGAACCCGCCCGGGGGTGACGCCCCCACGGTGCGTCCGATCGCGTCGCCGTTCCCCGCGCACGAGAACCTCTACTGGCACGAGCGGGGCCTGCCGCGCACGACGATGGGCTGGGAGGTGCAGCCCGAGGCCCTGACCGGCCTGCTCGAGCGCGTGAGCGCCGAGTACTCCGCCGAGCCCGGCGTCGCGCTGTACATCACCGAGAACGGTGCCGCCTACGACGACGTCCCCGTGACGGAGGACGGCGAGACGCGCGTCCACGACACCGAGCGCGTCGAGTTCGTCGAGGCTCACCTCTCCGCGATCCTGGATGCCGTCGACAAGGGCATCGACGTCCGCGGCTACTTCTACTGGTCGCTGCTGGACAACTTCGAGTGGGCCTGGGGCTACGACAAGCGCTTCGGCATCGTGCACGTCGACTACGCCACGCAGGTGCGGTCCGTGAAGGACTCGGGCCTGGCGTACGCGCGGGTGATTGCGGAGCGGGCGCTGGCCTCCGTAGCAGAGGTCGTACCGCCCGCGGCATGAAGGCTTCGCCCTTCACAGCTCGAACGCCCGGCGCGTCGTCAAATGGAAAAGACGCACGGGGCGCGGACCAGAGGTCCGGCGCCCCGTGCGTCTGGCCCAACGGCCAGTGAATATTCGCTAGCGCTAAGCGTTCGTATTGATCCCCTTCGGAGCAGCCTGAAGGACAGTTCAGTAGAGGTGAGCGCGGCCGCTTGACGCTCTGACGCCGGCGTCAGCAGGCCTGTGTCTTGGACCAGATTGCGGCGGTGTCGGCGGCGGCGAGGTGGGTGGTGTTGGATGCGAAGAGGGTGAAGGTCGAGCCGTTCTTCGAGCTGTAGATGTTGCCGTCCGAGGTGCGGGCGAAGCCCCAGTGTCCGCTGACGCCGTCGCTGCAGGTGGCGACGTCGGTGATGGTGGCGGTGGCGGGGATGCCGCCGAGGTCTGTGTAGCTGTAGTAGGTGACCTTGTTATCGGTTTTGGACCAGATTGCGGCGGTGTCGGCGGCGGCGAGGTGGGTGGTGTTGGATGCGAAGAGGGTGAAGGTCGAGCCGTTCTTCGAGCTGTAGATGTTGCCGTCCGAGGTGCGGCGAAGAAGACCGATGTCGTGGTGTTCGCCGTGTCTCCCGGTGCGACGCAGACGGAGTCA
>NZ_BADA01000225.1 GCF_000333395.1 Microbacterium sp. B19 | reverse complement strand
CGCCGGCGCTTCGACGGGACGATCACTCTCGAGGGCCAGCCGGTCGCGTTCCGCTCGATCAACGACAGCGAGGCCGCCGGCATCGTCATCATCCACCAGGAGCTGGCGCTCAGCCCCTACCTCTCGATCGCCGAGAACATCTTCCTCGGCAACGAGAAGGCCAAGCGCGGTGTCATCGACTGGAACGCCACCAACACCGCCGCCGCCGAGCTGCTCAAGCGCGTGGGGCTCCGCGAGAACCCGGCGACCAAGATCTACGAACTCGGTGTCGGCAAGCAGCAGCTCGTCGAGATCGCGAAGGCGCTGGCCAAGGAGGTCAAGCTCCTCATCCTGGACGAGCCCACCGCCGCCCTCAACGACGACGACTCCGCCCACCTGCTCGACCTCATCGACCAGCTGCGCGATCAGGGGATCACCTGCATCATCATCAGCCACAAGCTGAAGGAGGTGCTGCGGATCGCCGACCGCATCACGATCATCCGCGACGGTCGCACGATCGAGACGATGCTGCGCGACGACCCCGACACCGACGAAGGCCGCATCATCCGCGCGATGGTCGGCCGCGACCTCAACAGCCTCTTCCCCCCGCGCGAACCCGACATCGGCGACGAGCTGTTCCGCGTCGAGCACTGGACGGTCCACCACCCCGTCGACACCGAGCGTGTGGTCATCGACGACGCGTCCTTCATGGTGCGCGCGGGCGAGATCGTCGGCTTCGCCGGTCTCATGGGCGCCGGCCGCACCGAACTCGCGATGAGCATCTTCGGGCGCATGTACGGCACCGGGATCTCGGGCGAGGTCTACAAGAGCGGTCAGCAGATCGACGTGCGGACCGTGGATGCCGCGATCAAGAACGGCATCGCGTACGCCACCGAGGACCGCAAGAAGTACGGTCTCAACCTCATCGGCGACATCCAGGTCAACGTCTCGGCATCCGCCCTCGCCCGCCTCGCGCGCCTCGGTGTCGTCGACCGGTATCGCGAGTACAAGGTCGCCGACTCGTACCGCTACAAGATGAACATCAAGGCGCCCAGCGTCGCCGCGATCACCGGACGCCTCTCCGGCGGGAACCAGCAGAAGGTCGTCCTGTCGAAGTGGATGTTCACCGGACCCGACGTGCTGATCCTCGACGAGCCCACCCGCGGCATCGACGTCGGGGCGAAGTACGAGATCTACGGAATCATCAACGAACTCGCGGCCCAGGGTAAGGCCGTCATCGTCATCTCGTCGGAGCTGCCCGAGGTCATCGGCCTCTCCGACCGCATCTACACCATCTCCGAGGGACGCATCACGGCCGAGGTCAGCCGAGCGGATGCCACCCAGGAGACGCTCATGCGGCACATGACCGCCGGAAGGAACTGACAGCAATGGCCACCGCATCCACCCAGACGGTCGAAGCGCCGACGCAGCCCGGGCCCCGCCGCCGCGGCCTGCTCGCGCGCATCAACTTCCGGCAGTTCGGCATCCTCGCCGCGCTGATCATCATCATCGTGCTGTTCCAGGTGCTCACCGGCGGGCGCCTGCTGATGCCGGGCAACGTCAACAACCTAGATCACGCGCGAGCGTCTGAACGACGAGCTGCTGAAGATCTTCGTCGAGCAGAAGTTCGGTGGCCTCTTCATCACGCACTCGGTCTCCGAAGCGGTCTACCTCTCCACCAAGGTCGTCGTCATGTCCGGCCGCCCCGGTCACCTCGTCGACACGTTCGAGGTTCCCTTCGACATGCCTCGCGACCCCGAGATCCGCTACACGGGCGAGTTCGCCAAGCTCGTCGGCGAGGTCTCCCACGCCCTCCGGGAAGGACACTCATGAGCACCACCTCTGCAGAGCCGGTCGTCTCCGAGACGTCCGAGCCCACGGCATCCACCCCCGCCCCGACGGGTGACACGGCCCCCAAGGTCCCGCGCGGTCGCAGCAAGATCACGCGCGCGCTGATCCTCGCGGCCCCGCCCCTCGGCGTGCTGGCCGTGCTCGTGGGCATCTGGTACCTGATCGCCGGCATCCTGACGGCCACGGGCAAGGGCTTCCTCCTGCCGATGCCCCACGAGATGTTCACGAAGGGCTTCTTCGACCCGCAGGTCAGCGTCGACATCTGGACCGCGCTGTTCCGCACCACCGGCGTCGCCCTCACCGGTCTGCTGGTCGCCATGATCATCGGCATCGGCTGGGCCGTCGCGATGTCGCTGGCCCGCTGGGTCGAGCGCAGCACGTATGCCTACGCGGTGATCCTGCAGTGCATCCCGA
>NZ_BADA01000226.1 GCF_000333395.1 Microbacterium sp. B19 | reverse complement strand
ACGATCAACTTTCCGGCAGCGGCCGGGGTCGCCACGACGGGGCGGCCGAGCAGCAGGCTCTCCGCGATGACGAGGCCGAAGGTCTCGGGCCACAGGGAGGGGAAGACGAGGGCCGTCGCGGAGCGGATCAGCGCGCCCTTGGCCTCGGCATCCACCCACCCCACGTAGTGCACGTCGTCGCCGACGGCCGCTTCGACCTCGGCCCGTCGGGGCCCGTCGCCCGCGATGACCAGGTCGGCGTCGAGGTCGGCCTCCGCCCACGCACGCAGCAGGAGGGCGATGCCCTTCGACTCCTGAAGCCGTCCGAGGAACACGAAGCGGGGACGCGGCGGCACCGCGGTCTCGCCGGCGGGGAGGAGGGGCGTCGGCCAGCCGTGGGGGAGGACCCGGGTGAGCGCGGGCCCGCCGCGGAAGCCGAGTTCGAGGTGGCGGCGCCTGGTCCGCTCGCTGGGGAAGACGATCACCGTCGCGCGGCGTGCCGACAGCGACACGATGCGTGCGCGGAGGCGCTGGGCGGGTCCGAGCCGAGGCGGGAGGACGCCGCGCCTCAGCGTCGTGGAGCTGGTGTCGACGAGGCAGAAATCGTGTGCGGTGTGCACGGTGGCGGCGCCGCGAGCACGCAGGATGCTCGCTCCCACCCCCTGGAATCGATGGACGTGCACGATGTCGCGGCCTTCCTGCACGCGGAGGTAGGCGCGGGGGATGAGGATGCCGTGGAGGACATCGAGTCCGTGGAACACCGCCCGGGCGACGCCCGACGACCCGCGCCGATCGGGTGCGTAGGGGCGCCAGGTGGGGCGCACCGTGACGCGGACCCCCACTGCGGAGGCTCGCGCGATGCTCTGGCCGTCCGCGACGGCGGTGACGATCTCGACGTCGTGGCCGCGGGACCCCTGCGCCGCGGCGAGCGAGAAGAGGTAGGACTCCGCGCCGCCCCACGGGGAGACGAAAGTGCTGTGAAGGTGGGTGATCCGCACGACGGGTCGGACCTCCTCTCGAGCGGACCGGACCGCCGCCGCCCACACAGTAAGCGGCCGTTCTCTGCCCGCGACGCGGCCTTCGCCCCGGCGCTCCCTGAGCAGCTGCGGCGTTCACGAGCTGCATCGCCCGGAGGGTGGCATCCATTCGCCCGGTCGAAACGACCCGGATGCCGGCCGGGCCGCCGTCGCGAGCCGGGCACGCTGGATGCTCGCGCCGTCCGCACGGCGCGAAGGGGAGGGTGCATGCGGATCGTCAGCCTGTCGCCGGTCGTACCGTACGAGGGAATCCCGCACGCCGGAGGCCAGTACGTGCTGCGTCACCTGCGGGCGTTGCGCGACCTGGGTCACCGCGTGACCGTCGTGTCCTTCGACGGACCCGAGAACCGGGCGGCGGCAGGGGCGCTCGACGGTCTGGCGGACGTCGTGCTGGTCCCCGGCGATCCGCGGATTCCGGCATCGCTCGACGCCTGATCGGGGTGCTCGAGCGGCAGGAACAGCGGCTCTGGCGGTCCGTCCCGTCGTCCCGCTGCGTCGAGCGCTGCGGCGCAATGCGGCGTCGCGAACCGCTCTCGCGACGGCAGAGATCGTCGAATACCAGTGGAGCGAGTCCGGCTGGTACGGACTCCGCCGACGTCCGACGGGCACGCGGCGGCACGTCGTCGTCGCGCACGACGTGGTGTTGCAGAACTACGAGCGCTTCCTCGCCGCGGCGGGGACCGGATGGCATCCACGCGTCCTGTTGGCGCGGTGGCGTCGCGCGAGCGTCCGCCGCGACGAATGTCGCATCTACCGGCACGCCGACGCCGTCCTGTCGTTCAGCGCGAAGGATGCGACGCTGGTCCGCCGCGCGGCCGGTGCCGCCGTGTCGGCGGTCGTGGTGCGCCCACCGCTCGCCGACGGGGTGGAGATCTCGACCCGCACGGGTGATGCGACCCCCACCGTGCTGTTCGTCGGTGCCTTCGACCGGTCGGTGAATTCCGAGGCGGCCCTGTGGACCATGACCGACATCGCCCCGCGTGTTCTCGAGGTCTACCCCGACGTGCGGTTCGTGTTCGCCGGGGCCGGTCCGACCTCCGAGATGCACCGCGTCGCGGCGACCCGGCCGGGCACCTTCGTCGTCACGGGCCGAGTGGACTCGCTCGAGGCGGCCTACGCCGAGGCCGACGTCGTGATCGTGCCGTTGCGGGCCGGGGCGGGGGTGAAGTTCAAGACGGTCGAGGCGATGCTGCGTGGTATCCCGGTCGTCTCCACGGGCGTCGGAGTCGAGGGCATCGTCGACGACCGGCTTCACGCGTTCGCGGTCGCGGACGAGGCACGGGGTCTCGCTTCGGGACTCATCCGGGCGCTCACCGATCCGGATGCCGCGCGCCGTGACGCGCTGCGCGTCCGCGACCTCGTGGCGGAGGAATTCTCGGCCGGCGCCTTCCGTCGCCGTCTCGCCGAGGTCTATCGAGGAGGCAAACCGTGAGCGGACGCCGCCCCACCGTCACCGGCGCGACCGTCACCTACGGCTCGCGGCACGAGTCGTGTCTCGCGGTCGTGGACCGCATGCTCGACGCGGGGGTCGACGCGGTGCTCGTGATCGACAACGGGTCCGCCCCCGCGTCGGCGACCGCGCTCGACGCGGCCGCGGCAGCGAGTGCGGGCCGCATCGTCGTGCGACGGATGCCGCGCAACGAAGGGTCGGCTCCGGCCTTCGCCGCGGCGATCTCGGGCGCGCGGGCCGCGGGCACCGAGTACGTCTGGCTGCTGGACGACGACAACCTGCCCGAACCCGGCGCGCTCGACCGCCTGCTCTCGGCCGATCGTGCGATCCGGGATGCCGGGATCGACCTCACCGCCGTGGCGCCGCTGCGCGTCCCCGACGCGGAGCCCGCGACGATCGCCGAGGTCGTCGCGACCGAGGGCGCGCGGGAGAGTCCGGACGAGGGGATCTCGTTCGCGGGTGTCGAGGCGGGGCTGTTCGCGCGGCGCTTGCTCGAGCGGGTCGGGCTGCGTCGCCCGCGGCCGCGCGCCGTGGGCACGGATCTGCCGTACGCGCCGTACGGCGGGCTCCTCGTCCGCGCCGAGGTACTGCGAGCCCTGGGTTCGCCGCGCGCCGACTTCGTCCTGTACGGCGACGACCTGGAGTACACGTCGCGGATCGTCGCCCGCGGCGGGCGTCTCGTCCATGTCCGCGACGCCGTCGTGGTCGACCCCCGCGGAGAACGGTGGATGCCGCCGGGCTTCGAGGTGCGGGCGATGTTCCTGTCGACGAACCCGGCGCTGCTGTACTACTTCCTCCGCAACCGCATCCACCGGGAGTTGGGGACCGGGCGCCGGTGGAGCACGCCGCGTCTCGCCCACGCGGCGCTGTTCCTGCTGCTCTGCGTCGCGTGCGCGGTCGCGACGCGCCGCTGGCGCCCGATGCGTGTCATCCACCGCGCCGTCGCTGACGCCGTGGCCGGACGCCTCGGGCGCCGCGTCGAGATCTGACGCGCGCGCCCCGCGTCAGAGTTCGAGCGTGATGCGCGGGCAGGCGGCGCGCGAGACGCACACCATCATGGTGCGGTTCGCCTCCTGCTCCTCGGGCGACAGCACCGAGTCGCGGTGCTCCACGTCGCCGTCGATCACGGGCACTTCGCACGTTCCGCAGGTTCCCACGCGGCAGCTCGACGGCACGACGGCGCCGTACTCCTCGACGACCTCGAGGATCGACTTCTCCGGCGGGACCACGACCGTGAGCCCCGACATCATGAGGTCGACCTCGAACGGCTCGGTCCACACCGGCGGGCCCAGGACCTTCGCCTCGAACCGTTCGACGTGGAGGCTGCCGCGCGGCCAGCCCGACATCGTGGCATCCAGGGATTCGAGCAGGCGGGCGGGACCGCACGCGTAGACGACGGTCCGGGATGCCGGGGTGCCCAGGCGCGCGTCGAGATCGAGGCGGGTGCCCTCGTCGGCGGCGAACACCTCGACGCGGTCGCCGTAGCGGTCGACGAGCTCGTCGACGAAGGCCATGGTGCGCCGCGACCGGCCCGCGTACAGCAGGGTCCACGCGGCGCCCGCGGCGTCGGCGGCCTCGATCATGGGGACGATCGGCGTGATGCCGATGCCCCCGGCGACGAAGACGTAGGAGCGTCCGGCGGTGGGGGCGAAGAGGAAGTGGTTCGCGGGACCGCGGACGCGGAGCGCCGTGCCGGGGTGCGCGTTCTCGTGCAGCCAGACCGAGCCCTCGCGTTCGCGCAGCACGCCGATCCGCCACGTGCCGCGCTCGCTCGGCGATCCGCACAGCGAGTACTGGCGCTCGACCCCGCCGGGCAGCACGACGTCGATGTGCGCACCCGGCGACCAGTGCGGCAGCACGCCGCCGGGCCGCTCGAGGTCGAGCACGACGACGCCGTCCGCCGCCTCGCGCCGCTCGCGCACGATCGCCTCGAACGTCAGACCGCCGCTCATGTGTCTCCTTCGCCGGGGTCGGGGGCGCCGTGCACCAGTTCCTTCACGATCAGCAGCCGGTACGGCGCACCGCCGGGCGAGTGCCAGCGGTGCGGCGTGCCCGATCGGCAGTACACGGAGTCGCCGACCGCGAGCGTCGTCTCGCCGAACGGGCCGAGTGAGATCACGATCGAGCCCTCGAGAACGGTGAGGAACTCGTCCTCCTCGTGGACGTAGTGGTCGCCGGGTTCGGGGTTCGCGCCGGTGAACTCCATGGGCTCGAAGCGCCGCGGACCCTCGGCCAGCATCCGCGCGCTGCCCTCGGCGTACGGCCCGACGAGTCCCTCGTGCGCGCGCACGAAGGTCGGGTGGGCGCTCTCGTCGGGGCGCGGCGGCTCGGACGCGGCGATCAGTTCGACGCGGCTCGTGCCCAGGGCGCGCGCCAATCGTTCCAGGCTCGCCATGCTGGGGCGGGCGAGGCCGCGCTCGAGCTGGCTGAGGAACGGATGCGACAGCGCCGCCGCCTCCGCCAGCTGGGTCAGCGTGAGCCCGCGCGCCTTGCGGAGGCCGCGCAAGTGCGCCCCGAGACGTTCGTCGCCGGTGGAGCCGGTGGCGGGATCGTCGGCGGGGATCGCGGGAGCCATGGTGGTCATCGTCCCACCCTCTCGAACAATCGCGCGGTGATCTCGCGCTCGTCGGCGGAGACGAGGCATCCATCGTCCACGACGACACGTCCGGCGACCACGACCGTGCGCGGGCGACGACCGGGCGCGGCCCACAGGAGCCCCGCGACGCGATCGGCGACGCCCGCGTCGGCGACCCCCGACACGTCCCACAGACACAGGTCGGCGGCGGACCCGGGCGTCAGTCTGCCGAGTTCAGGGCGCCCGAGGCCGTCGGCCGATCCCGCGGTCGCCATCGCGAGGACCGTGGATGCCGCCACCTGCGGCCCCACGAGCGCCGAGACCTGCATCGCGAGACGCGCGTCGGCGAGGAGGTGCCCGGCGTCGTTGCTGCCGCCGCCGCTCGTTCCGAGCCCGACCGGGATGCCGGCGTCCCGGAGCTTCGCGACCGGCGCGACGCCCCAGCCCATCGGAACATCACAGCCCGGAGCGTGGGTCGCGGTGACGCCGGCGGCCGCGAGCCGGGAGATTTCGTCGTCGGTGACTCCGCACAGGTGGGCGAGGGCGACGTCGGGGGCGAGCCAGCCCCAGTCCTCGAGCAGGTCGAGCGGGCGTCGGCCGTAACGGTCGAGCGCGATCTCGACGTCGACGACCTCGTTCGCCTGCGTGCGGCGGCGAAGGCCGCGACGTTCGGCGACCTCGGCGAGCAGGGCGAACGTCTCGCGCGGGTCGCTGTGGACGCCCGCGGGTCCCACGGCGACCTGCAGCATCCCGTCGGCGGTGACGCCGCCCGGCTGCCCGTCGACGAGTGCGGCGGCGATCGCCTCGGCCGACGCCGCGGCCTCCTGCGGGTCGTCGCGTGCGGCGCCCCGCACAAACGCGAGGCGCGCGCCGAGGGCGGCGGCCGCCGCCGCGGCGGCGCGGGCCATCCCGACCGTGTCGGCACCCGACGGCCAGGTGAGGTGGTGGTCGGCGACCGTCGTCACGCCGCTGAGCAGCGCCTCGGCGAGTCCCGCGCGCGCGGCGATCCCGGTCAGTTCGGGGTCGACACCGGCCGCGGCGTACGCGCTCGCCATCGCGGGCAGCCAGTCGCGCATCGGGATGCCACGCGTGCCCGGCAGCGTCCGGAACGCCGTCTGCAGCAGGTGGTGGTGGGCGTTGACGAGGCCGGGCGTCACGACGCAGCCGCTCGCGTCGATGACCGTCGCGTCGGCGGGGGCGGGGGTGTCGACGACGACGCCGTCCACGGTCACGACGTCCCCGGTGCGGACGCGGCCTTCGGCCTCGACCACCGCGACGGCGTCGCGGATCACGAGCACCGTCATCCGGCGATCACCGGCGTCGGCACGGCGCACCCGGGTGCGGCGGCGCCCGCGTGGAGGGGGCCGTCGGTCGCGCTCAGCGGGAGCGCGCTCGCGCCGCGTCGAGCCGCGACGATCTCGGCGATCACCGAGAGGGCCGTCTCCTCCGGGGTCTCCGCCCCGAGGTCGAGGCCGAGGGGGGAGTGCAGCCGGCCGAGCTCGGCATCCGTCACCCCCGCCTGTGTCAGGAGTGCCGCGCGGCGCGCGACGGTCGCCCGCGACCCCATCGCGCCGACGAACCCGACCGGGAGGCGCAGCGCCGTCCGGATCGCCGGCACGTCGAGGCGCTCGTCGTGGGTCAGGACGCAGACGGCCGTGCGCTCGTCGGGGTCCTCGAGCGAGGCGAGGTACTCGTGCGGAGAGGCGACGACGAGGTCGGATGCCTCGGGGAAGCGCTCGCGCGTCACGAGCAGGGCCCACGCGTCGCACACCGTCACCGCGAACCCGGCCGCCGCGCCCACGCGGCACAGTGCCGCCGCGTGTTCGCCCGCGCCGAGAACGATGAGGCGTGGACGGGATCGCCGTCGCAGCTCGAGGGTCGTGCCGTCGCCCAGGTCGAGGTCTATCGCGCTCTCGCGTCCGGCCGCAGCGCGCTGCAGCGCGGCGCGGGCCCGCGGGTCGGTCCCGTCGATCGGGTACGCCACGACCTCGATCGCGCCCCCGCACGCGAGGCCCGCCGTGACGATCGCATCGTCCGGACCGGCGAAACCGAAGCTCCCGCGCCGCACGTCGCCCGTGCGGAGCGCGTCGAGGCCGAGCATCACGGCGTCGCCCTCGACGCAGCCGCCGGACAGCGATCCGATGACCCGCGCATCGGCGGTCACCGCGAGCGTGGCGCCCACTCCGCGGGGGGCGCTCCGGATGACGCGGGTGACCGTGACCGCCGCGACGGGGGTCCCCGCCTCGAGGAGGGGAAGCAGATCGGCGGCCAGTTCGAGCATGCCGGCGACGCTATCCGCGCCGTGTTTCACGCACGCTACGCTACCGTGACCATGCTTCCCGAGGCCCTCGTCGACATCCTCGCGCACCGCCCGGCGGGCCTCGTCCTCGCCGCCGGGGCCGGTCGTCGCTTCGGCGGTCCCAAGGCCCTCGCGCGCGATCCCGACGGTGTCCCGTGGGTCGAGAAGGCCGTCCGGGCGCTGCGCGACGGGGGGTGCGACCCGGTCGTCGTGGTCCTCGGCGCGGCGGCCGACGATGCGGCGCCACTCGTCCCCGAAGGCGCGGCCGTCGTGCGCGCCGAGGCGTGGGCCGAGGGTGTCTCGGCCTCCCTCCGGGCGGGACTGGATGCCATGGCATCCACGGACGCGTCCGCGATCCTGGTCGTGCCGGTCGATACGCCCGAGCTGCCGGCCGCCGCCGTGGCTCGGCTCGCGTCCCGCGCCGCCGTCGATGCGCTGGCGTTCGGCGCCTACGGAGGTGCACCGGGCCACCCCGTCGTGATCGGCCGCGCTCACTGGGCCGCGCTCGCCGCGGCGGTCGGTGGTGACGTCGGCGCGCGCCCGTATCTCCGCGCCCACGGCGCGGAGGCCGTCGAGTGCGGCGACCTGTGGTCGGGGGCCGATCGCGACGTCCGCTGACGCGGGACAGGACGCCCCCGCCTCGCCGCGCGCGGTCACTGTCCCGCGCTCTGTGTGGCACAACTCCTGCGTTTCACTGCCGCTGTCGGTCAGGGGCGCGCATCGGTGGAATTCTGCCGGAGTTGTGCGCCTCCGAGGTACGGGCCCCTCGCGTTCCGTTACGCGTTCGTTGCATTTCGTCGCGGCCGGAACTCTGGACAAATGCGCACGCCCGGGGATATGTTCACGGAGCCGTCATAATTACGACGGACCATTAAGCCGGGACGAGGACGTACCCGATCCGACGCCGGGGAGGGCGCCGGGTGCGACCACGGGGGTCCCTGCAGTTCAGAGAGGAACGCAGATCACAATGCTGAAGAAAATTCTGACCGGTGCGGCCATCGCGGCTCTCGCCGTCGGTCTCGGGGCATGTAGCTCCACGCGTCCCGCCGATGGCGGTGGCGACGCTGCCGGCGGCAGCGGCGACTGCAACGTCGGTATCGCGATGCCGACCCGCAGCCTCGAGCGCTGGATCAACGACGGTGAGCAGCTCCAGAAGAAGCTCCAGGACGCCGGCTGCACCGTCGACCTGCAGTACGCCGACAACAAGACCGACCAGCAGATCAGCCAGATCCAGAACCAGATCTCGGGTGGCGCGAAGATCCTCGTGATCGCCGCCATCGACGGTTCGACGCTCGGCCCGGTGCTGCAGGAGGCCAAGGCCCAGAACGCGACCGTCATCGCGTACGACCGCCTCATCAACGGCAGCGAGAACGTCGACTACTACGCCACGTTCGACAACTACAAGGTGGGCACCCTCCAGGGTCAGTTCATCGAGGAGCAGCTCGGCCTGAAGGACGGCAAGGGCCCCTTCAACCTCGAGCCCTTCGCCGGCAGCCCCGACGACAACAACGCGAAGTTCTTCTTCGCCGGCGCGTGGGACGTCCTCAAGCCGTACGTCGACAAGGGTCAGATCGTCGTCCCGAGCGGCAAGTCGCCCGCCAACGACGACGCGTGGGCCAGCATCGGCATCCAGGGCTGGGCTTCCGACAAGGCTCAGGCCGAAATGGACAACCGCCTGTCGTCGTTCTACAGCGGCGGCAAGAAGGTCAACGTCGTCCTGTCGCCCAACGACAGCCTCGCCATCGGTATCGAGGCATCCCTGAAGTCGGCCGGTTACACCGCCGGTGCGGACTACCCGATCATCACGGGCCAGGATGCCGACAAGGCCAACGTCAAGGCGATCCTCGAGGGTCTGCAGTCGATGACGGTCTGGAAGGACACCCGCGCTCTGGGTGACCGCGTCTTCCAGATGATCCAGGAGATCAAGGACGGCAAGACCGTCGAGGTCAACGACACCAAGACCTACGACAACGGCAAGAAGGTCGTCCCGTCGTACCTGCTGACGCCTGAGGTCGTCGTCAAGGACGACGTGCAGTCCAAGCTCATCGACTCGGGCTTCCTGAAGGCTTCCGACGTCGGGCTCTGATCCGCAACTGCGGCGGGGCGGGTTCGNCCGCCCCGCCGCTCTATCTGTCGCCCGCGGGCGACGGTAGGAGACACCATGACCGAACCGATCCTGCGCATGTCGGGGATCTCCCA
>NZ_BADA01000227.1 GCF_000333395.1 Microbacterium sp. B19 | reverse complement strand
GTGCAGGTGGCGCCGATCCTGAGACCGGCGTCGGTGATCTCGAGGTCGGGCCAGCCGAGGGTCGTGAGGTCGACGAAGCCCGTGGTCTCGGGCTGCGGCTCGCTCATGAGCCAGGTGCCGCCGGCCAGGACGACCTCGCCCGGGGCGAGCGTGAGGTCCGCCCGGGTGCGCGCGGCGCGGTAGGAGGTGACGGAGGTGATGTCCACGCGTCAGCCCGCCAGGATCTCGCCCGACCACGCCCCATCGTCGAGTCGGTAGTGCTGCCGCGTGCTCTGCCCAGCGGGGTCGCCGCGCCAGAACGTCAGGGTGAGCGGGCGCAACCGGAATCCGACCCAGCGCTGCGGCGGGTCGAGGACGGGGTGCGTCGAGTCGAACTCGGCCCACACGCGCCGGCGCTCCTCGGCGGGGAGCTGTGCGTTGTCGAGCGTGTTCATCCAGGCCAGCAGCTGCAGGTACCGCGAGCGCTGGGCGTAGACGGCGGCGGCCTCGCGGGCGCTCACGCGCTCGACGATCCCGCGGACGACGAGCTGCCGACCCACCTCGGGCCACGCGACCGCCATCGCCGCGACCGGGTTGGCCGCGATCTCGGTGACCTTCGCGCTGGCGGCGTCGGTGTGGAAGTACAGGCCCGTGGCATCCCGGTCGCTCACCAGGACGTGACGCAGCGACGGGAGTCCGTCGCGGCCGATCGTGGACAGGGCCGCGAGGGGACGCAGCTCGCTGTCGTGCTCGGGGAGCCACTGGATCATCAGCGCGACGGGATCGGAGACGAGGGTGTCGGTCCCGTCGATGTCGGAGCCGAACGTGGTACCTGCGGTGATCATGCCCACCTCCGGTTTGTGCAGTGTCATGGCCGAGCGTAGGGACCGCGCGTTTCGGCGATGTTGCCGCCATGAACATTCGCGGAAACACGCGGTCGGTACAGTCCCGAACGGGGGCCGCGGGCCCCGGATCGGAGGCGCCCCGTGACCCTGCTGCCCCTGCTCGACGCCTGCCCGAAGCGCATGGAGTACGGCCCGTGCGGCGGCGTCGGCTTCGACGGATCGTGCGAGATCGACCCCGAGCACACGTGCGCGTTCCTGCCGCGCGGGACGGTGCCGTGGACGGGCGTCGACCGCGTCTCGGTCCCGGCTCCCGGCCCGCGCACGGTCGCCGCCGCGGAGACCCTGGCCTCGTTCGGTACGCGTCCGTGGGTCGTCGCCGACCTGCCCGCGCGCGCGTTGAGCGTGGCATCCATCGACTCCTGCGCCGCGGTCTTGGCCGGAGAAGTGGATGCCGTCCTCGCCGGCGACGCGGGAACGGCCCGGGTCCAGTTCCCTCCGGCGTATCGGGCGCACCTGCTGCGGCGCGCGGGGCTGCGGGTGTGGACCGGTCTCAACATGCGCGACCGCAACCGCGTGGCGATCGAGGGGGAGCTGGCGGCCCTGGCCGTCGAGGGGGTGGCCGGGGTGCACTGCGTGACCGGCGACCACACCCGCACGGGGCATCGGCCCGATGCCGCACCCGTGTTCGACCTCGACTCGACCGAGGCCGCCGCCCTCGCCCGGGCCGCGGGGCACGTCGTGTCGGTCGCGGCCTCGCCCGCCGCGCCGCCGGTGGAGCGCCGGGCCGCGCGGCTGCGCGAGAAGCTGCGCGCCGGCGCCGATGTCTGCTTCGTGAACCACGCCGGGGGAGCGGAACCGGTGCGGAGGTTCATCGACTCCGTGGCCGCCCCGGTGCGGTTCATCCCGTGCGTGCCGGTCGTCGTCGACCACGCCTCCGCCGACGTGCTCGAGTCGTTCACGACGCTGGTGCTGCCGGACGGATTCCTGTCACGGGTCCGGGACGCGCGCGATCCCCGCGCCGAGGGCATCGCGCTCGCCGTCGCGCTCGCCGAGGAGTTGCTCGCGCTGCCGGGGGTGGTGGGCGTGAATCTGTCGGGCGGCCGCGACGGCGGCGAGGAGTCCTTCGCCGAGGCCCAGGCGGAGATCGCGCGACGGCTGCGCTGACCCGGGCCGGGGCCGGGCGGTCGCGGCCCGGGGTGGGGGTGCGGCGCGGGTTGGTGGCATCCGGGGTGCAGAACTCCTGCGTTGTGTGCGGGTGGGGTGGGTGGATGCCGCGGGGGCGGGGGTTCTGCAGGAGTTGTGCGCGGTCGCGCGGGGTGCGCCGCGCCCGCGGACCGCGGTGCGCTGCGGGCCGGGGCCGGGCAGTCGCGGCCCGGGGTGGGGGTGTGGCCGGGGTGCGGTGTACGTCGCGGCCCGGGGTGGGGGTGCGGCGCGGGTTGGTGGCATCCGGGGTGCAGAACTCCTGCGTTGTGTCCTGGCGGGGTGGGTGGATGCCGCGGGGCGGGGGTTCTGCAGGAGTTGTGCGCTGAGTCAGGCCGGAGTGCGCACCGCGGCGAAGCGGTTCACCCGTCGATGCGCGAAGCCGAGCCGTTCGTACGCCGCGATGGCGCCGACGTTGGTCGCGGCCGCGTGCATCATGGCGCGGTCGCCGCGCTGCTGAACGTGGAAGGCGACGTCGAGGACGAGTCGTGACGCGAGTCCCTGGCGACGGTGATCCTCGTCGACGGCGACGGCGCTGATCTCGGTCCAGCCCGTCGGGTGCAGACGCTCGCCGGCCATCGCGACCAGGCGTCCTCCGCGACGGATGCCGATGTACCGGCCCAGCTCGTGCGTGCGGGGCCGGAAGGGTCCGGGCTGATTCCGCTCCACGATCGCCATCATCTCGGCCGCGTCGTCGGCACCGAGCTCGATCGCCTCCTCGAACGGTCGCGGCTGGAGCGCGGCGGTCTCGACGAGCTGGACGCCCTCGCCCCCGCCGAGGAACTCCCACCCCTCGGGCAGCTCGCCCTCGTAGCCCGAGAGGCCCACCTCGGCGCCTGGACCGACGAGGTCGCGCAGCGCGTCCCACACGGAGGGGTCGTCCCACGTGCGGACGGCGACGAACGGCGCCACGTCCTCGGGATACCGCCGCACGAGGTCGCCGCCGATCGCGAAATGCGCGTGCGGTCCCGCGAGCGAGTGCCACGCGGCGTTGTCGAGGACGGCGGCGGGGTCGTCGGGGGTCGCGGCGGAGGGGGCGAGGTCGGCCGAGGTCATGGCATCCATTCCGGGTGGGGTACGCAAAATGCAACGCCGGGCTGGGCGGGTCATTCCCGGGGATCCGCGAGCCAAACTCCTGAGAAACTGCTGCGCTGAGGGGGATCGGCCTCCGGATCCCGCGGTATGGCTCTATTTCTCAGGAGTGTCGCCCGCCCGCGTCGCCCGCGTCGCCCGCCCGCCGTGCCGGCGCGGCCCGCCGCACGCCCGGCCTCAGTGCATGATCATGCCGCCGGTGACGTTGATCGCCTGGCCGGTCAGGTAGCCGCCCGCGGGGGAGGCGAGGAAGTGGGTGACGCCGGCGACGTCCTCCGGGATGCCGAGGCGCCCCAGCGGCGACTTCGCGCTCCACGCCGCGATGTCGGCCTCGGACCGGGTGTCGGCGCCCATGTCGGTGAGCACGTAGCCCGGGCACACCGCGTTGACGGTGATGCCGTGGCATCCCCACTCCTGCGCGCCGGCGCGCGTGAGCGCCACGACCGCGGCCTTCGACGCGGCGTAGTGTCCCTCGCCGCCGCCGCCGTGCTTCGCGGCCATGCTCGCGATGTTGACGATCGAGCCCTGGCGCGCCTCGAGCATCACGGGGGCGACGGCCTGCATCGTGACGAGCGTCGCGCGGGCGTTGATGTCGAGGACGCGATCCCAGTCGTCGACGGTGATGTCGAGGAGCGACGCGTGTTGGAAGATCCCGGCGCAGTTCACGAGGACGTCGATGCCGCCGAGGGCCGCGATCGCCTCGCCGACCGCACGGCGCGTGTCGAGCGGATCGAGCAGATCGACCGGGAAGAAGGATGCCGATTCCCCCGCGGGCGCGCGCCTGTCGAGCACCGCGACCGCAGCGCCGTCGGCCACGAAGCGCTCCACGATCGCGGCGCCGATGCCGCCCGAACCTCCGGTCACGATGACGCGCTGGGACATGGCACTCCTCACTCGGGCGTCGGGGGCGCCCGTCGGCGTCACCGTACGCCCGAGCGCGAACGGTGACGCGACGCGGGTGTTTCGACGGCGTAACGCCGGCTTCGCTGCGTCTCTCTCGGACCCCGTCCTGCTTCCGGCCCGGCCCCCTCCCTCTGCGATAAACGCCCTTCCTCGGCAGAAACGGCGTGACGCGGCGTTTCTGCGGAGGATGAGCGTTTATCGATGGGGCTGGGCCGCGAGCAGCCCCCACACCTCGGCGACGTCGACCTCGAGCCGGGCATCCGTGCCGCGGGAGCGCCACGCGTCCCGGTCGAACACGAACGCCTGCACCGCCTCGAGCACGTACAACCGCTTCGTCGGCACGGCCAGGACCGCGGCCGGATCGTCGTCGCCGGCGTCGCGGGGGAGCCGCGCGGCCAGGACGTCGCGGATCGCCGAGGCCTCGGCATCCACTTCCCGCGCAGCGAACGCCAGCTGCACTCCGTCCGCGTCGGCGGGCGCGGCCGTCGAATCGAACACGACACCGGATGCCATCCCCGACGCCGCGATCGCGCGCGCGTGCCGCGACGAGACGTCGGACTCGACGTACAGGCCGCGCGGGAGGAGCCGGTACTGCGCCGCGGCGGTCCAGGGCCCGTCGGCGTCGGCCGTGCCGATCACGACGAAGCGCTGGGCGGACAGGATCGCAGCCGCGCGCTGCACGGGAGAGGTCATGCGGACATGTTCGGGCCTCGGGGCGACGGCGGTGTTTCCGCGCCGTAACGCTTGCGCGGTGGCGTGCCGCGGTGCGCGCGGTTGCGGCGCTCCAGGGTGTTGAGTGTCCAAGACACGCGGACGTGGTCGCGTGGCATCCGCGTGTCTTGGACACTGAACGGGCTGGTCCCGTCCCGCGCGAACCCCGCCCCGCCCGCGCGAACCCCGACCCCGCCCCGACCCGCCCCGACCCGACCCGACCCGACCCGGCCCGCCCACGCGGCGCCGAACCCCCGCCGAACCCGCCCGAACCGACCCGACCCGGCCCGCCCACGCGGCGCCGAACCCCCGCCGAACCCGCCCGAACCCGCCCGAGCCCCGAGGAGCACCGTGAGCGACACCGTCCACCCCGCGATCACCGACCCGGACGTGCGCGCGCACCTCGCGCGGCTCGCGGCGCGAGCGGGCACGATCCCCTCCGGAGCGACGGATGCCGAGGGCGACGACGCCGCGCGGATCGCCGAGCTCCGTGCGAACCCGTCGTGGGTGCGACTCCCCGACGACGACGTGATCGAGTCGATCGACACCGCCGACGGCGACCTCGCGCTGCGCCTGTACCGTCCGCGCGCCGGGTATCGCGGAACGCTCGTGTTCGCCCACGGCGGCGGATGGGTCGCGGGCGACCTCGACAACAACGACGCCCTGTGCCGCGCGCTCGCCGCGGCCACCGGCGCGCAGGTGCTGAGCGTCGACTACCGGCTGGCGCCCGAGCATCCGTTCCCCGCCGGCCTCGACGACCTCGACCGGGCGTTGCGGTTCGCCTCGACCGGGGCCGGAGGGCTCGTCGACCCGACGCTCCTCGGCGTCGCGGGACACAGCGCCGGAGGCAACCTCGCCGCCGCGCTGGCGTTGCGCTCGCGCGAGGGTCGGGCGCCTGGCATCCGGGTCCAGGTTCTGCTGTGTCCCGTGCTCGACGCGCCCGACCTCGACCGCCCCAGCTACCGCGCCCACACCGAGAACCTGCCCCTGACCGCGAAGGGCATGCAGTGGTACTGGGGGCTGTATCTCCGGGATGCCACGGCCGCGGTGCCGGTCGAGGCGGCGCCGTTGCGCGCGCCGGAGCTCGTCGGTTCGGCTCCGGCCGTGATCGTCGCGGCGGGCGTCGACCCGCTCTCCGACGAAGCCGGGGAGTACGCCGAGCGGTTGACGGCATCCGGAACCCCCGTCGAGTTCCTGCGGAGAGAGGGTGTGCCGCACCTGTTCCTGGTGTTCCCGTCGACCCCCGCGCGCGACGCCGTGCTCGCGGCGGTGGCACCGGCGGTGCGCGCGGCATTCGCCTGAGGCCGCGGCGCGCGGCGCGTGCCGCATCGTGTCCCACCTATGGTCGGTTCGGCGGCTCGCAGCGCGTGCCGCATCGTGTCCCACTTATGGTCGGTTCGGCGGCTCGCAGCGCGTGCTGCATCGTGTCCCACTTTGTGCGGTCGAAGGGGTGCTGGGTCGCACATTTTGGGACACGGGCGAGGCGGCCGGTGGTCACCGCCCGCCGCGGCGCCCGGCGTCGCGCGTACCGTGTCCCACTTTGTGTGACCGAAGGGGCGCTGAGTCGCACATTTTGGGACACGGGCGAGGCGGCCGGTGCTCACCGGCCGCCGCGGCGCCCCGCGTCGCGTACCGTGTCCCACTTTGTGCGGTCGAAGGGGCGCTGAGTCGCACATTCTGGGACATGGAGAGGCGCCGGTGCTCACCGCGCGCTGCGCCCGGCGTCGCGCGCACCGTGTCCCACTTCGTGCGACCGAAGGCGCGCTGGGTCGCACATTTCGGGACACGGGCCGCCGCAGAACCCCCCGCAAACGCCCCGCCGCACACTCGGAACACCGCGGAAACACGCGATTGTTACCGTCATCAACATGTCGCTTCTGGTCACGAACGCACGTCTCATCACGGTTCCCGCGGGTACCGACGACCCCGGCTACATCGAGCGCGGATACATGCTCGTCCAGGACGGACGCATCGCCGCGATCGGTGCCGGCGACCCCGATCCGGGGCTCACGGCCGACGAGATCCTCGACGTCGACGGCAAGTTCGTCGCTCCGGGCTTCGTCTCGTCGCACAGCCACCTGTTCACGAGCGGCTCGCGCGGGCTCGGCGTCGACCAGACGCTGTACGGCTGGTGCACGTCGATGTTCAGCGTGCTCAACAACGCCTCTCCCGACCAGATCTACTGGGCGACGCTGCACGGCTCCCTCGACTTCCTCGCCAACGGCGTGACCACCGCGTACAACTTCACCGACCCGCTCCTGCCGTGGGAGCCGATGGTCGACGGCAAGCGCGCCGACGGCGGCGGCATCCTGCGCGATCACGCCTGGCACACCCGGCAGGCGGATGGATGCCTCGACGCAGGGCTCCGTTTCGTCGACTCCATCGCGCTCGATGCGACCGTCGGCACCGACGACGAGATCTTCGCCCGGTTCGAGGCATCCCTCGATCACGTCCTGGCGATGGATCCGGACATCGCGCTCGGCGCCTCGATCATGGGGCAGGTGCAGTGGTCGACGAGGCCCGACGCCGCCGAGATCGAGGTCGCCGTCATGGACCGCTTCGGCGTCACCAACCAGGCGCACTTCCTCGAGACGTACGAGGCGATCGAGCACCAGCAGACGAAGTTCCAGCTGTACAAGAACGCCGGTGCGCTGCGCCCGGGCATGATGTTCGGGCACTTCATCCAGACGACGCCGGAGATCATCGCGGATGCCGCGGCCGGCGGCGCCGCGATGTCGTGGCAGCCGGCATCCAACGGGCGTCTGGCGTCGGGTGTCGCGCACGTGCCCGAGATGCTGGACCTGGGCATGAAGGTCGGCATGGGCCTCGACGACCAGGCCTGCACCGACGTCGCCGACCCGTGGCAGAACATGCGCATGGGCATGTTCATGCAGCGCGCCCGCACGCACGACCCGCTGTCGATGATGCCGGAGCGCGTCCTGCGCCTGCACACCCTCGGCGGCGCCGAGATCATGGGCGTCGACGACCGAGTCGGCAGCCTCGAGGTGGGCAAGTTCGCCGACTTCGTGGTCGTCGACCCGCGGCTTCCGGACGTCGGTCCGCTGTGGAACCCGGTGCGCAGCTACGTGCTCGCGTGCGGGCTGCGCAACCTGAAGCAGGTGTACGTGGGCGGCAAGCTCGTGAACGAGAACGGCGTCTCGACCAACCCGCTCGCCGCGGAGGCGTCGCACGTGCTGCACACCGAGCTGCCCGCGCTGGCGGACGAGTTCGGCGTCATCCTGTAAACGGCGGCTGCGGCTTATCGCTGCGGCGGGAGCTTGTATCCGTCGGTGAAGGTGTTGTGCGCCACGACGCCGTTCTCATCCCCGACGGTGAAGATCGTGTGCGCGTCGAGGTTGAGGGTGTCGCCGGGATACAGACCGGCATTGTCGCGGCGCGCGTGATTGATGAGCTGCAGCCAGTCCTCGGTGAGGCAGAACCGCGCGGCGATCGTGAAGAGCGCGTCGCCGGACGCGACGCGATAGGCCACCGGGACCCCGTCGCCGTCGACGATCGCCTCACCGGACGCCATCGCGGTGACGCCACCGTCGTGGGGGACGGCGAGGCTGCGACCACCGAGCTGCTCGGGATCGCTGGGATCGGTGACCGGATGCGTGGAGGTCGCCGGGTCGCAACCGGCCGGCGTCGCGACGGCGGGCGACGCGTGGCCCGAATCCGCGACGGATGCCGCCGACGCCGACGGAGTCGATTCGGTCGGCGGAGCCGCGGTCGGCGTGCACCCGGTGAGCACCACCACCAGGATGCCGATGGCCAACGTCGTGGTCGTGCGCACTGTCCCCATGCGACGAAGTGTACGTCGCGCTCTCGCCCGGAACCGCGCGCTCTCGCCCGGAACCGCGCGCCCGTGCGGCGCGAGCCCGCGCGGCGTGAGCCGGCACCCCGGATCCGCGAGACTGCATCCACCTGACGAATCCACTGCAGCCCGCAACCGGGATGTCGGCCACGTGCAGTCTCGCGGACCGTGGACTGCGGACCGTGGACTGCGGACTGCGGACCGCGGACCGCGGACCCGCCCCGCGCCGGACGAGACGTGCGAGCCTGGGCGCATGCGCACGACCATCGCGGGCCTCGACGTCCACACGTCCCACGCCGATCTCTCCGGACGCGACGTGCTGCTGTGGCACCACGGATCGCCGCAGACGGGAGCGATCCTCCCGCCCGTGCAGGCGGCGGCCGACGCCCGCGGACTCGCCGTCGTGTCGGTCGCGCGGCCCGCGTATGCGCTGTCGCCGCGCGTCCCGGGCCGGACCGTCGCCGACGTCGCCGCGGGGCTGCGCTCCGTGGTGGAGGCGCTCGGTGTGGCATCCATCGTCTCCGTCGGGGCGTCGGGCGGCGGACCGCACGCGCTCGCGTGCGCGGCCGTGATGCCCGGGCTCGTCCGTCGCGTCGTGACGTTCGCGTCTCCGGCGCCGTTCGACGGGCGCGACCAGTGGTTCGCCGGGATGCAGGCGCCGCGGGCGCTCCGCGCCGCCGCGGAGGGAGAAGAGGCGCGCCGCCGATTCGCCGAGGTCGACGAGTTCGACGAGTTCGACCCGGACTCCTTCGTGGATGCCGACTACGCCGCGCTCGAGGGGGAGTGGGCGTCGCTCGGGGCCGACGTCGGGGCGTCCGCCGCGTACGGTGACGACGGGCTCCTCGACGACGACCTCGCCTTCGTGCGGCCGTGGGGGTTCGCGTCGGCCGAGGTCATGGCATCCGTCCTGCTGGTCCAGGGTGAGCGAGACCGCGTGATCCCGCCGCACCACGCGCGCCTGTTGGCCGAGGCGCTCCCGAACGCGACGCTGCAGCTGCACCCCGACGACGGCCACGTGTCGGTGCTGCGGCACCTCGCGGCCGTGCTGTGACGGGGCGGAGACCGCGAGACTGCACCCGCCTGACAACTCCACTGCAGCCTGCAACCGGGATGTCAGCCGGTTGCAGTCTCGGCGTTCCCGGGGCCACCCCGGCCGGCCAGCGCCTCAGCGCCGCGCGACCCGCAGCACGCCCTCGCCCGCCACGGCGATCGCGGCGGCGCATGCCAGCGCCACGGCGAGGGTGATGAGCGCCGTCGCGGGGCCCGTGGCATCCAGGGCGGACCCTGCGATCACGCCGCCGATCGGGACGCCGAGCGACATCGCCGCGGTCGGGTAGGCCAGCGTCTCCGTCACGCGTCCTTCGGGGGCGCGCGCGGATGCCACGAGGATCCCCGAGATCATCACGGGTGCCATCAGCAGCCCCAGGAGCAGGATCGCGAGGAACAGCACCGGGGTGAGTCCCTGGGCGAGGGGGAGTGCGAGGGCGACGATCGCGGCCGCCGCGGCGAATCCGATGAACCGCGCGATGGGCGACAGCTTCCACGCGCGGGCGCCGGTGATCACGGACCCCACGGCGATGGCGAGCGCCAGCGCGCTGAACGCGGGACCGGCGAGCCACGGGCGACCGCCGACCTCCGCCCACCCGACGAGCGTCACGTCGAACGCCCCGAACACGCCGCCCATCGCGATGCACGCGAGCGCCACGGGAACGACTCCGGCGGGCGGCCACACGAACCGGGCGCGGCCTCTCGCGCCGGTCGCGACAGGTTGTGTCGCCCGCTGCGACGCCAGCCACACGCCGCCGATCACCCCGAGCGTGAGCGAGCCGAGCATCGCGACCGCGGGGTTGATCGCGGCGGCGACCGCGGTGATGACCGGAGGTCCCGAGATGAACACCATCTGGTCGCCGATCGTCTCGAGCGCGAGAGCGTGGGTCCGCTGCGACTCCGGTGCGAGCACCGTCCACCGCGCGCGCACCGCCGACGTCAGATCGGGCGTCGCGGTACCGGTCGCGAACGCGGCGACGAGCCACGTCCAGAAGGGCGCGCCCGCCAGCACGAGCGCCAGGAGAGCGGATGCCGCGAGCACGAGGCATCCGAGCGAGATCAGGATCACCCGGGCCTGGCCGTGCCGGTCCATGCGCGACGACCACAGGGGTGCGGCTACCGCCATGCCGATGACGAGCGGGGCCACGACGATCCCGGCCGACCCGAAGCTGCTGGTCGCGGCCGACACGAGCAGGATGATCCCGAGCGACAGCGTCGCACGCGGGAATCGGGCCAGGATGCCGGCCGCCACGAACGTCCGCGCCCCCGGCAGCCGCAGCACCTGCGCGTAGGCGCGCACGCCGGTGGCTTCGGTCGCGGCGGTCACGCGGCGTCCTCCCGGGGTGCACAACTCCGGCGGATCTGTGGATGCCGGCGGGCGGGGGCGGCTGTCGCCCGGCGGTGCAGGAGTTGTGCAGGGTGGGGCCGCGGGGACGGCGGGCGGGCACAACTCCGGCGGATCGGTGCCCCAGGGGTGCACGGAGGCGGAAACCCTCCGTCCCGCAGGAGTTGTGCTCGCCCAGGCCGCGCCCGCAGCGCGCTCACGCGGTGTAGTCGAATCGGCTGATCTCCTCGAGCGCCTCCACGACGAACGACACGCTGTCCTCGAACAGTTCGGCGCCGTGGGCGGCGTTCGCGCCGGTCGGGTCGCCGAGCACGCCGGTGGGACCGAAGTCGTTCGAGAGCCAGCCGAAGGTCACGGGCTTGCCGTTGAAACCGATGTGCCGGAAGTCGCCGATGTGCGCGGGAACGGTGGCCTCGAATTTCGAGGCATCCACGAGTTCGGGCCGCAGGTGCATGATCATGCTCGTCTCGCCGTATCCGGCGTGGATCCCCGTGCCGTGCTCGTCAGGACCGCCGTCGGTGCCGCTGAAGGACGGCACGCGCGCGGCGGGCATGAAGAACGTGCGCAGGCCGAAGCGTCGGCGCAGCTCGCGGTTCGCGACGTTGAGCAGCGCGACGTTGCCGCCGTGTCCGTTGAGGAACACGAGGGTGCGGGCGCGCGTGGTCAGGAGCGAGCGGCCGATGTCGACGATGGTCTGCATCATCGTCTCGGGCGTGAGCCACAGCGTGCCCGGCGCCCACGAGTGCTCGTCGGACTTCGTGACCGACAGCGTCGGCAGCTGCCACACGTCGATGCCCTGTGCCGCGGCGCGCGCGACGGCGGCCGTGGCGGAGGCTTCTGCGACGATGGCATCCGTCGCCAGGGGAAGGTGCGGACCGTGGTGCTCGATCGCGCCCGTGGGCAGCACGATGATCGACTTGTCGGTGAGGGCTTCGGCGGCGGCGGGGCCGCTCAGTTCGGCGAGTAGGCGGCTCACGAGATGATCGCTCCCTTGCGTGCGCCCGAGTAGTCGGGGTTGAGCTTGCCGGGGTTCAGCAGCCCGTCCGGGTCGGTGGTCTTGGCGAGCTCGGCGGTCTGCTCGACGTTGAAGTCGACGTTCCACTGGTGCGGGTTGTGCACGCCCACGCCGATCCCGTTGAGGTCGGCGATCCCGCGGTACACGTCCTCCTCGCTGACGTAGGGGGCGGCGAGCATGCCGATGGGGAACGCCTTCGTCGACTCGATGTGCAGCTTCGCACCGGCGAACACGGCCTCGACGGCGTCGACGTCCTCGGCGAGCGGGGCGCCCGAGACCTCCAGGTGGAACACCTCGTGCGGCTGGCTCTTCTGGTACCACTCGACCGGGTGGTTGTAGCTGAGCATCGACAGGCGGATGCTGGCCTGCGGTCCCTCGCGCACCGCCTCGACGCGGCCGCCCGCGCCCTCGACGATCGCGGTGACGGTGTCGATGAGCGACGCGTCGATGATCGCGCGCAGGCTCGACCGGCCCTCCGGGATGGCCTCGTCGGCGGGGAGGGATGCCGAGATCTCGGGCCCGTCGCCGGACACGAGACGCGGAGTCGGGTCGAGGTTGCCGATGGTCTGCAGCACCGACAGGGTGCCGGAGAAGTCGGGGAAGCTCGCCCACAGCCCGCGCCACTCGCGCAGCGGCTCGAGCCGGACGGTGGCGCGCACGATGACGCCGGCCGTGCCGTAGTTGTGCACGTACTTCTGGGCTTCGTCGCCCTCGACGTGGATGATGTCGGCGCTGCCGTCGGCGTGGACGACGTCGAGCGCGGCCACGAAGCCGCGGTCGTTGGAGCCGTGCTCGATGGAGCCGGTGCCTCCGGAGCCGCCGGAGAGGAAGCCGCCGAGGGTGGACTGCGCCGTCGAGGGGTACATCCACAGCGCCTGGCCGGCGGCCCACGCGGCCTGCTCGAGCAGCACCATGGGAGTTCCGGCTTCGGCGGTGATGAAGCCGTCGCCGACCTCGATGATCGCCTTGGCGCGGGTGGTGTCGATGACGAGGCCGCCCTGCATCGGAATGGCCTGGCCGTAGTTGCCGGTGCCCTTGCCGCGCACGGTGACGGGTACGCCGTGCCGCGCGGCCGCGGCGACCGCGATCGCGATCTGCTCGGCATCCGCCGGGAACACGACGAGGTCGGCGAGTCCGAGGGGGAGCTTGGCGGCGATGATCGGCGACATCGGCGACCCGTCGACGCTGGCGCGCTCGCGCACGCGCGGTTCGGTGCTGACGGCGGCGGGACCGAGCAGGTCGAGCAGGTCGTCCTCGAGGGAGAGGACGCGGGTGGCGGTGTCGCTCATGGGTGTCTCCGGGTGACGCGAGTGGGTGGATGCCAGGTGTCGGGGCCGCGGTGCGGCCGGGGCGGGGGTGGTCTTCGATCGCCGAGACTGCAGTGGGCTGACATCTCGGCTGCAGGCTGCAATGGAGTTGTCAGTGGGATGCAGTCTCGGCGAAATCGGGGGCGCCGAGCCGGGCGGCGGGGCGCCGGGCGGGGCGCCGGGCGGCGGGGCGCCGGGCGGGGCGGGACCTGACATGGCCCGGCCCGCGCGAGGCGGACCGGGCCGGTTCGATCAGAACGAGATCGAGGTGTCGATGAACTCGTTCGTGTACAGGTCCTTCGGGGTGTAACCGGCCGCGGGCGGGGTGCCGAGGTCGGTGTAGACCTTGCTGGCCTTGTCGAAGAAGTCCGCGAAGCGGGCGTCGTCGAAGTTGCCGTAGGTCGAGTCGGGGCCGTTGCCGACGAGGCCGAGGTCGACCTGCGTCTTGACCGAGTAGTCCGCCACGCCCTGCGTGTAGGTCCAGCCGGTGTTGTACTCGTCGACGAGCTTCAGGATGAGGTCGTTCGCGGCCTTCGGGTCCTTGTAGTACGCGACGCCGGCCTTCTGCAGGACGGGGACGAGCTTCGTGAGGCAGGGGCTCAGCTTGTCGAAGTCGGCGGCCTTGACGGACATCGACGACTGGTAGGTCTGCCATCCGGAGTCGTGGATCAGCGCGAACTTCACCGGCTTGCCCCAGGCCGAGACCTCGTTCTGGTAGACGTACGGCTCAGCGGACGCGAAGCCCTGCTGCATGTCCTTGCCGCCGGCGGCGACGAAGTTCGACGGGGTGCCGTCGTACGAGCCGTCGAGGATGTCGGCGCTGGCGAGGCCCGCGCTCTTGAGGTACTCGATGTACGCCGAGCCGTCGAAGTAGCGCCAGACGCCCTTCTTGGACTCGAGCGCGGGCTTGACGTCCTGGATCGTCTTGACGTCCGGGTAGGTCGCCGGGTCCCACATGACCATGGTCGGGCTGATGTCCAGCGGCGCCATGACGGCCTTGGTGGGCGTGGTGCTGGAGAGCTGGATGGCCTCGTCGGTGCTGACGTAGCCGAGGGTGATCTTGTCGTCCTGGTACATCTGCGCCGAGACGGTCTGGAAGCCGATCGCGGGGCCACCGGCACGGATCTCGAGGTTCACACCGGTGTACTCGCCGTCCGACATGAGGGGGCCGGTGACCGCCTTGGTGTTGGCGTCGATCGTGTACTTGTCCTTGATCATCTCGTAGAGGTGACCGTGCTCGGCCTCGGGGTTCCAGTCGGTCTGGACGACGATCGTCGAGGGGCAGTCGGCCGACAGGTCGACGGAGCCGACGGTGAGGTCGGTGCTGCTCGGCGCCGCCTGGTCCGCGGCGCTCCCGGCGCACGAGGTGAGCGTGAGGGCGATCGCGAACGCGCCGGTGACGGCGGTACCGCGAAGGAGGGTGCTGCGCTTCATGCTGTTTCGCTTTCTGTGACGGGTGGAACTCTCGGGTACGGAGGTGGTGCGGGAGGGGTTCGGATGCCACGGCCGCGGGCACGCCCGAGGGCGCGGTGCCGTGGCATCCGGTGTCTGTGTGAAGGGTCTGTGCGGTGCGGGCGGGCCCGCGGGGATCAGCGTGCTGCTTCGTACCAGCGGCCGACGGCGACCTTCGACAGCCAGCCGAAGAAGGCGAAGATGACCACGCCGAGGAGGCACGCCGCGAGGATCGAGGCGAACAGCTCGGCGCTCTGCAGGCGCGACTGGTAGTTGGAGATGAGCGAGCCGATGCCCGGTTCGCCGCGGCGGAAGAAGTAGTCGCCGACGATCGCGCCGATGACCGACAGACCGGCCGAGGTGCGCATGCCCACGAAGATCGAGGGGAGCGCGGCGGGGAGGGTGAGCTTGGTGAGCACCGTCCACTTGTTGGCCTTCTGGAGGCGGAACAGCTCGCGCTGCGACTTGTCGACCGACTGCAGACCGAACAGGGTGTTCGACACCATCGGGAACAGGGCGATCAGGATGCAGACGATCACGCGGGCCGTGAACTCGTATCCGAACCAGAAGCCGACGAGCGGCACGAGGGCGAGGATCGGGATGCACTGCAGGATCACCGCGTAGGCATACGTGCTGCGCTCGACCCAGCGGGCCAGCGACATCGCGACGGCCCAGCCGATGCCGATGATCATGGCGACCAGCAGACCGGTGAGGGCGACGCCGGTGGTGCGGAACAGCGCGGTCCAGATGTCGACGCTGACCTGCGGGTCGAAGAAGCCCTTCGTGAACATCTCGTGGGGCATCGGCAGGAGGAAGCCCTTGCCCGTGGCCGTCAGGATGCCGGCGATCAGGTACCAGATGCCCACGAGCACGGCCAGCACGCCGAGGGGCGGGGCCGCGAGGATCAGCGCGCGCGTGATCTTGCTGCGACCGCGCGGGACCTTGGGGGCCGTGTCACCCGTCGGGGCGGGGGTGGATGCCGTGGGCTCGGACGTCTCGGAGACGACCGGCTCTGCAGAGGTGGTGCTCATGAGTGTCCTTCCCGGAGGGCGTGGGAGACCTCGCCGACGAGCTTGGCGAACTCGCCCGTGTAGCGGATCTCGGGGTCGCGAGGCATGTCGAAGGGAACCTCGAACGTGTCGACGAGGTGACCGGGGCGGCCGGACATGACGACGACCTTGGTGGAGAGGTAGACCGCTTCGGAGACCGAGTGCGTGATGAAGAGGCCACCGAACTTCTGCTCGACGAAGATCTTCAGCAGCTCGTCGTTCAGACGCTCGCGCGTGATCTCGTCGAGGGCGCCGAACGGCTCGTCGAAGAGGAAGAGTTCCGGGTCGAGGGTGAGGGAGCGGGCGAGGGACGCGCGCATCTTCATGCCGCCCGACATCTGCTTGGGCAGGTGCTTCTCGAAGCCGTTGAGGCCGACCAGGTCGATCGCCCACTTCGCCTTCGGGGTGCGCACCCGCTTGGGCTGCCAGTTGAGCTCGGCGAGCAGTTCGACGTTCGACTGCACGTCGCGCCAGGGCAGGAGCGTCGCGTCCTGGAAGACGTACCCGATCCGGTCGGTGTTGACCGTCGCGGTGCCTTCGCTCGCGGACTCGAGGCCGGAGGCGATGCGCAGCAGGGTCGACTTGCCGCAGCCCGAGGGGCCGACGACGCTGACGAACTCGCCGCGCTGGACGACGAGGTCGACGCCCGAGAGAGCGGTGGTGCCGTTGGGGAACGTCATGGCGACGTTCCGGAAGTCCAGCAGCGGCGCCGCGGGGTCCGCGAGCGTGGCTGCCGGGGAGGGGGAGGCGAGGGTCACGAAACGCTCACTTTCCGGTCGGGACGAGGGTCGGAAGCGCCGGTGCGGGTGCGTCGGCGAGGGGTGTGCGGACGGGGAGGGCGGTCTGCGTCGACACCGTCGTGCGGCTGACGACGCGTCCGCGATGGAGCACGACGCGGTCGGCGGAGGCGAACGCGACGGCTTCGCCGAGCGAGGCGGCGCGGATCGCGACGAGGTCGGCGCGGGCGCCGGGGATCGGCCCGGCGACCGGCAGGCCCATGACGTCCCGCGCGCCGGAGGTGACGGCATCCATCGCCTCCTCCGGGGCGAGGTGCCCCGCGGCGACGAGCAGGGACGCGGTCTCGAGGTGATCGCAACGCCCGACGGGGTTGAAGGGGTCGCGCACGTTGTCGGCTCCGGCCGCGACGCGGACGCCGGCGGCCTTCAGGCGGCCGATCGGCGCGATTCCGCGCGGCACAGCGTGGTCGGCATCCCATCCCTGCAGGTACAGGTTGGTGATCGGGAGGGCGATGACGCCGATGTCGGCGACGCGCACGTCCTCCGCCAGGGAGGCGAGGTCCTCGGTCGGCATCATGCTCAGCCGTACGCAGTGGCCGGCGCTGCGGGGGCGGTGCCAGCCGGTGACGGCGCGGGCGTAGGCGGCGAGCGTGTCGGCACCGGCGAGGCTCTCGTCGGTGTGCAGGTCGAGGCCGACGTCGCGGCGCCGCGCGATCGCGATGAGGCGGTCGAGGTCGGCGATCGGGTCGTCCGCGAGATGCGGTGCCCCGCCGACCAGGTCGATGCCCGCGTCGAGCGCGGCGTCGAACACCGCGTCCGGTACGGTCGGTCCGCCGAGGGCCACGAGCTCGATGTCCATGACGCCGCGCAGTTCCTCGCGCAGCCGCACGAGGGCGCGGACCCCGATCAGCGCGTCCTCGCCGCGGAGCAGGTCGACGTGCGTCCGGACGGCGGTGATCCCGGATGCCAGCATCCGCACCGCCGTGGAGCGCGCCCGGTCGAGCGTCTCGTCCTCGTCGAGGTTCTGGGCGAAGGCCTGCCAGCTCTCGATCGCGCGCACGAGGTCGCCGAACGGGGGCTGGATGGCATCCCACGACTGCGACTTGTCGAGGTGCGCATGCGGCTCCGCACCGGCCGCCGTGACGACGTAGCCGGCGAGGTCGAGGATCTCGCCGTCGGTCTCGGGCAGCGGCGTCCCCGCCGGGACCACCGCGACCACCGTGTCGCCGTCGATCGCGATGTCCACGAGCGCGCCGGACGACAGTCGCGCGTTGCGGATCTCGCTGATCGAGACGGGTGGAGCGGCGGACACGAGGACCTCCGAAAAGTGAGGGAAGGGATGCCGCATCGTCGAGGCGGGTGCCGTCGGGAGCGGCGAGCCAGTGTTGGTGTGACCAACATCCGGGCTGTTTCCGATGCTAGGAACCGGTCGTTTCCGCCGTATTTCCCGCTCGTGACCCTCGTGACAAACCTGCTCGCGCTCCGCAGAACCTCCGCGATTCGCGCACGTTTCACGGCATCCGCCCCGGGCCGTCGGGTGGGCGTTTGTCGCCCGAGGGAACCGCCGCAGAGGAAACGGATGCCGGGGACTCAGTGGGCCGCGCCGAACGCGCACCGCGCTTCGCGGT
>NZ_BADA01000228.1 GCF_000333395.1 Microbacterium sp. B19 | reverse complement strand
GCGCGCCGGATCAGCGTCTCGCCCTCCGCGCCGCCGGTGAGTGCGACGACGACCCGCTCGCGGGCCTGCCACGACCCCTCGATGCCCTGCTCGACGCGGTACCGCTGCAGCGCGGAGTCGACCTCGTCGGCGAGCCACAGCAGCGCGAGCTCGCGCAGCGCCGTGAGGTTGCCGAGACGGAAGTAGTTCGACAGGGCCGCGTCGATCCGCTCGGCGGGATAGACGAATCCGGATGCCAGCCGGTCGCGCAACGACTGCGGGGCGAGGTCGACGACCTCGATCTGGTCGGCCGCGCGGACCACGGCATCCGGAACCGTCTCGCGCTGCACGACGCCGGTGATCTTCTCGACGACGTCGCCCAGCGAGGCGACGTGCTGCACGTTGACCGTCGTGATGACGTCGATGCCTGCGTCCAGGAGCGCTTCGACGTCCTGCCAGCGTTTCTCGTGCGCGGACCCGGGGGCGTTGGTGTGCGCGAGCTCGTCGACCAGCGCGATCTGCGGGTGGCGTGAGAGCACGGCATCCAGGTCCATCTCGTCGAGGTCGACGCCCCGGTGCGCGACGGCGCGGCGCGGGACGACCTCGAGCCCCTCGGCCTGTGCGGCGGTGGCGACGCGGCCGTGCGTCTCGACGATCGCGATGACGACGTCGCGGCCCTCCTCGCGCAGCCGGCGCCCCTCCTCGAGCATCTCGTACGTCTTGCCGACGCCGGGAGCTGCCCCGAGCAGCACGCGCAGGTGCCCGCGCTTCACGCCGCGCTCCCGTGTGGCTGCGGGTGTTTCAGTGTCCAAGACACGCCGATGCGGGGCGCGGCCGACGGCGTGTCTTGGACACTCAATGTGCGGGCGGCGCCGAGCGCCGTGGCGCCGAGCGCGCCGAACCGCCGCCGCCCGGGGAGGGCGACGGCGGCGGCGGGAAGCGTGCGCATGTCAGCGATTCTCGCGCGTCACCGGGCGTCCAGCGCGCGATTGAGCTCGAGGACGTTCACGCGCGGGTCGCCGAGGAACCCCAGATCACGCGGCAGCGTGTGCTGCGCGATCAGCGCTTCGACGTCGGCGACCGGGATGCCACGGGCCTCGGCGATCCGCGCGGCCTGCCGTTCCGCGTTCGCGACGGAGATGTCCGGGTCGAGACCGGAGCCCGACGAGGTGACCGCGTCGGCGGGGACCGCGCCGGAACCGTTCAACTGCGCGAACGTCGCGCGGCCCTGCTGGATCGACGCGATGAGATCCGCGTTCTCCGGGCCGAGGTTGGATCCGGTCGAGGCGGCGGCGTCCCAGGAGGCGGCGGACGGACGCGACTGGAAGTACTGCGGCAGCGCGTTGCCGTCGGCATCCTGGAACGACTGCGCGATCAGCGACGAACCGACGACCGTGCCGTCCGCGGAACGCACGAGCGAGCCGTTGGCCTGGGACGGGAGGGCGAGCTGGCCGATCCCGGTGATCAGCAGCATGTAGCCGACGCCGAGGAGCACGGTGAAGACGAGCATCGCGCGGACGGCGACGCCGGCGGTACGCAGGGTGGTGCGCATGACGGGGCCTTTCAGAATCCCGGGAGCAGGCTCACGACGAGGTCGATGAGCTTGATGCCGATGAAGGGGACGAGGATGCCGCCGAGCCCGTACACGAGCAGGTTGCGGCTGAGGATGCTCGAGGCGCTCGCCGCGCGGTACTTCACACCGCGCAGGGCGAGGGGGATGAGCACGATGATGACGATCGCGTTGAAGATGATCGCGCTGAGCACCGCGGAGGCCGGCGACGACAGCTGCATGACGTTGAGCACCGCGAGCCCCGGGAAGACGCCCATGAACATCGCCGGGATGATCGCGAAGTACTTCGCGATGTCATTGGCGAGCGAGAACGTCGTGAGCGCGCCGCGCGTGATGAGCAGCTGCTTGCCGATCCGCACGATGTCGATGAGCTTCGTCGGGTCGCTGTCGAGGTCGACCATGTTGCCGGCCTCCTTCGCGGCCGACGTGCCGGTGTTCATCGCGACGCCGACGTCGGCCTGCGCGAGCGCCGGAGCGTCGTTCGTGCCGTCACCGGTCATCGCGACGAGGTTGCCGCCCTCCTGCTCGCGGCGGATGAGGGCGAGCTTGTCCTCGGGCGTCGCCTCGGCGAGGTAGTCGTCGACGCCGGCCTCGGCGGCGATCGCCTTCGCCGTGAGCGGGTTGTCGCCCGTGATCATCACGGTGCGGATGCCCATGGCCCGCAGCTCCCCGAACCGCTCGCGGAGGCCGTCCTTCACGACGTCCTTGAGGTGGATGACGCCGAGCACGCGCCCCTCGCCCGCGGGCGTGAGAGTCGCGACGACCAGCGGGGTGCCGCCGGACTGGGCGATGGCATCCGTCTCCTCCTGCAGCTGCGCGCGCAGCGTCTCGGGAACGGGCGATCCGGATGCCGCGAGCCAGGCGACCACGGCCGACGCGGCGCCCTTGCGGACCTGCGTGCCGTCGGTGAGGTCGAGGCCGCTCATGCGGGTCTGGGCCGTGAACGGGACGGGTTCCGCGCCGCGGGGCATCTCGGCGACGATCCCCTGCGCGGCGGCGAGCTCGACGACCGAGGTGCCCTCGGGCGTGGGGTCGGCCTGCGACGACATCGATGCGTACTCCGCCAGAAGCGGCCCGCCGACGCCCTCCATCGGGACGAACGCCGACGCGCGACGGTTGCCGTACGTGATCGTTCCGGTCTTGTCGAGCAGCAGCGTCGTGACGTCGCCCGCGGCCTCGACGGCGCGGCCCGACATCGCCAGGACATTCCGCTGCACGAGCCGGTCCATGCCCGCGATGCCGATCGCGCTCAGCAGCGCCCCGATCGTCGTGGGGATCAGACACACGAGCAGCGCGACGAGCACGGGGATCGACACCGGCGACGCCGCGTACGACGCGATGGGGTTCAGCACCAGGACCACGACGACGAACACGATCGACAGGCTCGCCAGCAGGATGTTCAGCGCGATCTCGTTCGGCGTCCGCTGCCGCGACGCGCCCTCGACGAGCGCGATCATGCGGTCGACGAACGTCTCGCCGGGCTTCGACGTGATCGTCACGACGATCCGGTCGCTGAGCACGCGCGTGCCGCCGGTGACGGCGCTGCGGTCGCCGCCGGACTCGCGGACGACCGGGGCGGACTCGCCCGTGATCGCCGACTCGTCGACCGTCGCGATGCCCGCGACGATGTCGCCGTCGCCCGGGATCAGCTGACCCGCCTCGACGAGCACGACGTCACCGACGCGCAGGTCGCCCGACGGCACCTCCTCGATCCGGGCGGTGGATGCCAGGGCGTCGGCCTTCGCGTCGTACGAGACGACGCGGCGGGCCGTGGTCGTCGTCCGCGTCTTGCGGAGCGTCGCGGCCTGCGCCTTGCCGCGACCCTCGGCGACCGACTCCGCGATGTTCGCGAAGAACACCGTGAGCCACAGCCAGATTGCGATGCCCCACGTGAAGCCGAAGGGCAGCGAGGCCTCGTCGGCACCGCCGTCGCCGAGGAACGGTTCGGTGATCGCGATGAGGGTGGTGAGGGCCGCCCCCACCCACACGAGGAACATCACGGGGTTGCGCCACTGCGACGCGGGGTTGAGCTTCTTCGCGGCGCCCGGGAGCGCGGCGACGATCTGCGCGGCGCTGAACGCGCGGCGCGGAGCGGCCGGGGTCGGGGCCTCGGCGGGAGCCGGGGCGTGGGTGAGCGTGGACATCAGCGCGTAAGTCCTTCGGCGAGGGGTCCCAGGGTGAGGACCGGGAAGTAGGTGAGGGCCGTGACGATGACCGCCACGCCCGCGAGGAGGCCCGCGAACTGCGGGCGGTGCGTCGGCAGGGTTCCGGCGGTGGCCGGAACGGCATCCTGCGCCGCGAGAGAACCCGCCAGGGCCAGCACGAACACGATCGGCAGGAACCGCCCGAGGAGCATCGCGACCGCGAGGGCCGTGTTGAACCACGGGGTGTTCGCGGTGAGCCCCGCGAACGCCGAGCCGTTGTTGTTCGCCGCCGACGTGAAGGCGTAGAGCACCTCGCTCAGGCCGTGGACGCCCGGGTTCAGGATCGAGGTCGACTCGACGTCGTCCCGGATGCCGGGCAGGCCGAAGCTCAGCGCGGTCCCGGCGAGCACGAGTGTGGGCGTAACGAGGATGTACAGGCTCGCGAGCTTGATCTCGCGCGGCCCGATCTTCTTGCCGAGGTACTCGGGCGTCCGGCCGATGAGCAGGCCGCCGACGAACACCGCGATCACGGCGAGGATCAGCATCCCGTAGAGTCCCGAGCCGACGCCGCCCGGCGCGATCTCGCCGAGCATCATATTGATCATCGGCATCATGCCGCCGAGCGCCGTGTAGCTGTCGTGCATCGAGTTGACGGCGCCCGTCGAGGTCAGGGTGCTCGCGGTGCCGAACAGCGTCGAGCCGAAGATGCCGAAGCGCACCTCCTTGCCCTCCATCGCACCGCCGGCGAGCTGCGGAGCCGTTCCGGCACCGGCGAGCTCGGCCCACGTGAGCAGAGCGGCGGATGCCGCGAAGATCGCGCCCATGACGCCGAGGATCGTGTAGCCCTGGCGGTCGTCGCCGACGATGCGGCCGAACGCGCGGGGGAGCGAGAAGGGAATCACGAGCATCAGGAAGATCTCGAACAGGTTCGTCCACGGCGCGGGGTTCTCGAACGGGTGCGCCGAGTTGACGTTGAAGAACCCGCCGCCGTTCGTGCCGAGGAGCTTGATCGCCTCCTGGGATGCCACAGGCCCGCCGGGGATCGACTGGGCCGCGCCCGCGAGAGTCGTGGCATCCGTGAATCCGCTCAGGTTCTGGATGACGCCGCCGGCGAGCAGCACGACCGCCGCGACGATCGAGAACGGCAGCAGCAGACGGTACGTGCCGCGGACGAGGTCGACCCAGAAGTTGCCGATCACGCCGCTGCGGCGATACGCGAAACCGCGCACCAGCGCGACCGCGATCGCGATGCCGACGGCGGCGCTCACGAAGTTCTGGACGGTCAGGGCGGCGAACTGCACCGTGTAGCCGAGCGTCGTCTCGCCCGAGTAGGACTGCCAGTTGGTGTTCGTGACGAACGAGACCGCGGTGTTGAACGACAGGGCCTCGCCCGGGGCATCGAGGCCCAGCGAGAACGGCAGCAGCGGCTGCAGACGCATGAGCGCGTAGACGAACACGACGCCCGCGGCCGAGAACAGCAGCACGGACCGCAGGTAGGCCTGCCAGGTTTGGGACCCGCGCGGGTCGACGCCGATGAGGCGGTAGGTGCCCCGCTCCACGGCGAGGTCGCGCTCGCCGGTGTAGATGCGCGCGATGTAGTCGCCGAGCGGGCGGTACGCCACGCCCAGGGCGGCGATGAGCGTGAGGCTGGTCAGGACGATGGACCAGATGCTTCCGGCATCCATCAGAACTTCTCCGGACGGACGAGCGCGATCACGAGGTAGACGATCGCGGCGACGGCGAGGACGGCGGCGAGGATGCTCATGCGGAGTCGCCCCCTCGCTCGGGCGCGGCCGTGGGGGAGGCGTTGCGCGCGGAGCGCTCGGGCGCCGGGGCGGGGGATGCGGCGGGCGGCTGGGCGCCGCGGCCGGGGGTGCGCGCGGAGGGAGCGCCGGGCTGCGGGCCCAGCTTCTCGACCCCCTGCGCGATGAGGGCGACCAGCGCGAAGAGCGCCAGGATCGCGACGAGGTAGACGACATCGAGCACGATGACTCCAGGTTCACAGAGCTTCCGCGCGACTGCTGCGGCGCGGGTGCCGCGGGGCGGCACGTGTGTCGATGCAACTCCTGTGCGCCGCGGAATCCCGCGGTCCTAACGGTTTCCCTACGGCCCGCCCCCGGACGCATACGGGGTGCATACGCGGTGTCGAGGGCCGGGCGGCGGGGCCCCGGAGGGGGGCCTCCAGTCCGCGAGACTGCACGCACCTGACGAAACCGCCGCGGCCTGCAGGGGACTTGTCAGGCGGTTGCAGTCTCGCGGCCGGGGGAGGCGCCGCCAGGCACTACTCACCCTTGCTAAGTACCGGTACTAAGTGTTACTTTCTACCGGTAGTCAACGTTGAGGAGTACCACATGGGGAGACACGACACCGAGATGCTCAAGGGGGTGCTCGAGGGCGTCGTCCTGGCCGTCCTCGCGCGGCGCCCGGCCTACGGATACGAGATCACCGCCGACCTCCGCGAGCGGGGGTTCACCGACCTCGCCGAGGGCACGGTCTACGCGATCCTCGTCCGCATCGAGCAGCGGGATCTCGTCGACGTCGAGAAGGTGGCATCCGAGAAGGGGCCGCCGCGCAAGGTCTTCACCCTCAACGACACGGGGCGAGAACAGCTCGCCGAATTCTGGACCACCTGGGGTCTGCTCGCCGATCGGCTCGAGCAGCTCCGCGACGAAGGGAACTGACATGGCCTGGTACGAGAAGATCATCGGCGACCTGGGCGCCAAGAAGCAGTGGCGGGAGTATCGCCGCCGCCTCGACGCCCTCCCCGCCCCCTACCGGCAGGCGGGCCGCGCGCTCGAACGCTACGTGCTCAACCTCGGTCCGACGGATGACAGCGATGCGCTGATCCGCATGGTGACCGACCTCGCCGACCTGCTCGAACAGGCCGCCGCAGCAGGCACGCCGATCCGCGACGTGACGGGCGCCGAACCGTCCGTCTTCGCCGAGGAGTTCATGGCGAACTACGGCGACGGCAGCTGGATCGGACGCGAGCGCGCCCGCCTCGCCCGCGCGATCGACGAGGCGGCCGAGTCCCAGGGCTGATCGCCCTCTCTCCCACGCGTCCTCCGGAACCGGCTGGCCGGAGGCGATGGCCTCGTGCGCCCTCCGGCCGGAACATCACGAGAGGAACACCATGTCCATCACCGATACCGGTCCCGCCATCCGCGTGCGGAACCTCACGAAGTCCTACGGCGACGTCCCCGTGCTCACCGGCGTCGACCTCGACGTCGAGCGCGGCACGATCGTCGCGCTCCTCGGCTCCAACGGCGCCGGGAAGACGACGGCCGTCCGCATCCTGTCGACCCTGCTTCGCGCCGACGGCGGGACGGCGGTCGTCGACGGAGCCGACGTCGCGACCCAGGCCGCCCGCGTGCGCGGCGCGATCAGCCTCACGGGGCAGTTCGCCGCCGTCGACGAGGTCCTGACCGGTCGCGAGAACCTCACGCTCGTCGCCCGCCTGCGTCATCTGCCCCACCCCGCCCGCGTGGCCGACGCGCTGCTCGAGCGGTTTTCGTTGACGGATGCCGCGCGCCGAGCGGCATCCACGTATTCCGGCGGCATGCGCCGACGCCTGGACATCGCGATGAGCCTCGTGGGCGACCCGGCGGTGGTCTTCCTCGACGAACCGACGACGGGGCTCGACCCGCAGGCCCGCCTCGAGGTGTGGGAGGCCGTGCGCTCGCTCGCCGCGTCGGGCACCACGGTGCTGCTCACGACGCAGTACCTCGACGAAGCGGAGCACCTCGCGGACCGCATCGCGATCCTGCACGGCGGACGCATCATCGCCGAGGGCACCCTCGCGGAGCTCCGCGCGCTGTTCCCGCCGACGACCGTGGAGTACGTCGAGAAGCAGCCCACCCTCGAGGAGATCTTCCTCGCCATCGTCGGCTCTGCCGGCCCGCTCGACACGGAGGAATCATGACCACGTACGCCCTGTCCGACACTGCCGTCCTCACCGGACGGTCGCTCCGGCACATCCTCCGCAGCCCCGACACGATCGTGACGACCGCGATCATGCCGGTGGCGATCATGCTGCTGTTCGTCTTCGTCCTGGGCGGCGCGGTCGACACCGGCGGCACCGCGTACGTGGACTTCCTGCTGCCCGGCATCCTGCTGATCACTGTGGCATCCGGGATCGCGTACACGGCGTACCGCGTCTTCCTCGACGTGCGCGGCGGGATCGTCGACCGGCTGCGGTCGATGCCGATCGCGCCGGCCAGCGTCCTGTGGGGGCACGTCCTCACGTCGCTGCTCGCGAACGCGGTGTCGCTCGCGCTGGTGATCGGGGTGGCGCTGCTCGTCGGCTTCCGGTCGGGCGCGTCGGTCGGTGCCTGGCTGGGGGTCATCGGCATCCTGATGGCGTACACGCTCGCCCTCACGTGGGTGGCGGTGATCGCCGGACTCGCGGCGAAGACCATCGACGGCGCCAGCGCGTTCAGCTACCCGCTGATCTTCCTGCCGTTCGTGAGCTCCGCGTTCGCGCCCACCGACACCATGCCCGGGCCCGTGCGGTGGTTCGCCGAGAACCAGCCCGTGACGTCCCTCGTGGATGCCATCCGCGCCCTGCTCGCGCAGCAGCCCGTCGGCGCGAGCGTGTGGATCGCACTGGCGTGGTGCGCCGGCATCCTCGCGGTCGCGTGGATGGTCGCGGTGGCGCTGTTCCGCCGCGCCGGGCGCTGAGCCGGGCTTCGGTCCGCCCGTCGCGCCGGGTCCCGGTCCGCCCGCCGTCGCGCGGGGTCCCGGTCCGCTCGCCGTCGCGCCGGGCCTCGGTCCGCCCGCCGCTGGCGCCGGGTGGGGGCGGTGCCGTAGCCCCGGTTCAGCGTCCAAGACACGCGGGTCGCGTCGCCGGGTGTCCGCGTGTCTTGGACACTCAACGGGGTGGGTGGCGCGGGGCGCGGGGCGCCGGGGGCGGGATGCCGCGGGCTCAGGCCGGGGCGTCGCCCTCGGCGCGACGGCGGCGCACCTGCTCCTCGAGGTCGGCGAGGTACATCTCGCGCTCGAGGTCGGCGATCTGCTGCTCGGTCGTCCGGCGGTCGTGGGCGCGCGGCGCCGGAGCAGGTTCCGCATCCTTCTGCCACCGCCGGGGGTCGCCGAACGACATCGGTTCGCCGCGCTGCTCCCACTCGCGGCCGATGGTGAACCACAGGATCGACCCGACCAACGGCAGCAGCACAATGAAGAACACCCATGCGAACTTCGGCAGGTGCTTCACCTGGTCGTCGCGGCGGGTGATGGCGTCGATCAGCGCGAACACCATGAGGGCCAGGGTGAGCAGAGCGAGGATCGGCATGGCATCCACCCTGTCCTAGGGCACGCCGCGGGGCAAGGTTCGCGGGCTGCGGGCCCGGTCGAGCGGCCCGGGGCCCTGTGCCCGCGAGACTGCACGCGCGTGACAAGCCCACTGCAGCGTGCGGCGGTTTCGTCAGGCAGCTGCAGTCTCGGTGTTGCGGGCGCGAGCTCGGGGTACCGGGGGCGAGCTCGGGGTCGCGGGGCGAGCGTCGGGCGCGCCGGTGCCGGTTGTGGCGGAGCGGTCCGGCCGCCGGGGCGATGGATGCCGAGACTGCACGCGCGTGACAAACCCACTGCAGCGTGCGGCGGTTTCGTCAGGCAGCTGCAGTCTCGGTGTCGGGGTCCGGGTAAGGGCGCCGGGCCGAGGCCCGCCGCCGGGGAGGCCGCGAGACTGCACGCGCGTGACAAACCCACTGCAGCGTGCGGCGGTTTCGTCAGGCAGCTGCAGTCTCGGCGTCGAGGTCCGGGTCGAGGGCGCCGGGCCGAGGCCCGCCGCCGGGGGGGCGCGAGACTGCACGCGCGTGACAAACCCACTGCAGCGTGCGGCGGTCTCGTCAGTCAGCTGCGGTTTCGGCGTCGGGGCTCAGCGCCCGACACCCCGCCGGAACGCCCCGGGCCGCCCGACCGCGGCTCAGGAGCCCGAGCCGCGCGGCGCCTTCGGACGGTGGGCGGGGACCTCAGCCACGGGCTGGCCGCCGCGCTGCTGGCCCGGGAGCGGGCGGGAGCGGCGACCGTAGATGACCTCGGACGAGTCGAGCAGCCACGGCACGAGGGTGATCGAGACGCCGTGCACGAGCATGAGCTGCTGCGCGAGGCGGCGCGAGCGGCGGTTGTGGAGGATCGACTCCCACCAGTGCCCGACGATGAACTGCGGCAGGTACACCGTGACGACCGCGGAGCCGTGCTTCTCGCGGTACGACTTGATGAACGACGTCACCGGCGACGTGTACGTGCGGTACGGCGACTCGATGATGACGAGCGGGATGGGCATGTCGTGCTCCGCCCACTCCTTCTGCAGGCCCGCGGCATCCTCTTCCGAGATCGCGACGTGGACCGCGAGCGTCTTGTCGTGCTTGGCGGCGAGGGCGTAGTCGATGGCCTTCACGACCGGCTTCTGCAGGCGGTTCACCAGGATGATCGCCACGTCGCCGGACGAACCGAAGTGCACCGTGTCATCCATGCGGATCTCGTGCTCGACGTCGCGGTAGTAGCGGTTCACACCGAGCATCAGGGTCGCGAGGATCGGGATCGCGATGAACACGAGCCACGCGCCGTGCGTGAACTTCGTGATCGTGACGATGAGCAGCACGAGCACAGTGAAGGTCGCGCCGAGCGAGTTGATCCACAGACCCGAGATCGCCGAACGGCGCTCGTACCGCGCGCTCTGCTGGCGGGCGGCGTCGGGGGAGAGGGCGCGGAGTCCCGCGAGCGTCCGCCGCCAGTGCTTGACCATGCCGATCTGCCCGAGCGAGAACGACACGAACACACCGATGATGTACAGCTGGATCAGGGTCGTGAGGTTCGCCTGGTAGACGATCAGCACGCCGATGGCGACGATGCCGAGGATCACCATGCCGTTCGAATACACGAGGCGGTCGCCGCGGGTGTTGAGGGCCTTGGGGGCGTAGCCGTCGCGGGCGAGAACGGCGCCCAGCAGCGGGAAGCCGTTGAACGCGGTGTTGGCCGCGAGCAGCAGCACGCACGCGGTGGCGGCCTGGATGATGAAGAACGGGATGCTGTTCATGCCGAAGGTGGCGGCGGCCACCTGCGCCATGAGGCTCGGCTGCGGATTGTTCGCGCAGTCGAAGCCGATGAGGTTGCAGGGGTTCTCGGCATAGTGCACGCCGGAGAGCAGGGCGAGCAGCGTCAGGCCGACGAACAGCGCGATGGCGATGCCGCCCATGAGGGTCAGCGTCGTCTGGGCGTTGCGGATCTTCGGCTTCCGGAACGCGGGCACGCCGTTGGACACGGCCTCCACACCGGTGAGGGCCGAGCAGCCGCTGGAGAACGCGCGCAGCACGAGGAGGATCATCGCGGCCTGCGTCATCGATTCCGCTTGGACGTCGTAGTTCGCGCTGGATGCCACGGGCACATCGCCGAACAGGGTGCGGGCGAGGCCCACGACGATCATGACGCCCACCGACCCGATGAACAGGTACGTCGGGATCGCGAACACCGACGACGCCTCGCGGACGCCGCGGAGGTTCACGATGACGATGAGGATGACGAACCCGACGGCGATCTCGACGCGGAAGTCGTTGATCTCGGGCAGCGCCGAGATGATGTTGTCGACTCCGGATGCCACCGATACGGCGACCGTGAGCACGTAGTCGACCAGCAGCGCGGCGGCGACCACCACACCGGGGACTTCGCCGAGGTTCTTGCTCGCGACCTCGTAGTCGCCACCGCCCGAGGGGTACGCCTTGATGAGTTGGCGGTAGCTCAGGACGACGACGACGAGCAGCACCACGACGGCCGCGGCGACCCACGGGCTGAGCGTCAGCAGCGCCGTTCCGCCGATGAGCAGGATCATCAGCAGCTCCTGTGGCGCGTAGGCCACGGAGGAGAGTGCGTCGGAGGCGAAGATGGGGAGGGCCATCTTCTTGGGCAGGAGCTGCTCGTCGAGTTTTTCCGACGTGAGAGGCTCGCCGATCAGGATGCGCTTGGCCATCGGCGTCTGTTCGCCGGGCTCGCGACTTTCGTCAGTCACGGCGCGCGACATTACGCGTCCTGCCGCCCGTATGCAATCTGACCCGCGGGTCGTTCACCGGGTGGTAGTCCACTGGCGAGACACAATACGGCCCGTAACGACCGCAACTCCGTGGGCCAGACATGTATTCCCTAGGATTCCCGGGTGCACAACATCGTCGGATCCGGGCTCCTCGCGGTGCTGCTCGGCGGTGTCGTCGCGGTGCTCGCGTTCGTCCCGTTCGTCGCGGTCAGCTACCGCCGTCGCGGCGGTCTGTCGTTCGGGCGCAGCGTGCTGTGGGCGGGCGCCGCGGTCTACTTCTGGGCGATCTGGACGTACACGCTGGTGCCCCTCCCCGACAGCGACGACTACCGCTGCGCGGGCACGAACCTCCGTCCCTTCCAGTTCATCGACGAGATCCGCGAGGCCGTGGCCGTCTCCGGCCGCTACCTGACGGATCCGGTCGTGCTCCAGGTGGCGCTCAACGTGCTCCTGTTCGTGCCGCTCGGCTTCTTCCTGCGCGTGCTCGGGGGACGTGGCATCCTGATCGCCGGTCTCGTCGGACTCGCGGTGAGCGGGGTGATCGAGACGACGCAGCTGACGGGTGTCTGGGGCGTGTTCCCCTGCGCCTACCGGGTGTTCGACGTGGACGACCTCATCGCGAACACCTCCGGCGCTCTTCTGGGGTCGCTCGTCGCCTTCGCCGTGCCGAAGAAGTACCGCGGGGCGGAGAAGACCCCGGATGCCGACCTCCCCCGTCCCGTCACGCGCGGGCGCCGGGTGCTCGGCATCCTGTGCGACGTGCTCGGCGTCGGTCTGCTGCAGTCGGGCGTCGCCGTGGCGCTGCAGGCGGTGCTGGTCGTGCTGTTCGAGGACCCGGGCCGCACGGGCCCGCTCTCGTCGGCGGTGGGGACGGCCGTCGCCGCGGTCGTGTGGCTCGCGGTGATCCTCGCCACCGGGCGTTCGGTCGGCGACCTCGCGACGCGCGTGCGTTACACGAACGGCGTGCTGCCCGAGTGGCTGGCGCGCGCGCTGCGCTTCCTCACCGGTGCCGCGTCGTACTCGGTGCTCGAGACGCTGCCCGCCCCGTGGGGTCTCCTGTCGGGACTCCTGCTGCTGGCAACCCTGGTGCTGCTGTTCGTGTGGAAGGACGGCCGCGGCCTCACCGGCTGGATCGGCCGGCGGCGCCTCGTCGACGACCGCGCCGGCGTGGTGACCCCGACGGTCCTCTGAGTCCCGACCCGCGGGCTCGGCCCGGGCCGTCGTGCGGAGTTCGTCGGCGACGCGCCGGGCAGGTGGCATCCGGGTCGGCGTGTCGGGTGCGAACTCCGCGGGACGGCGCGGCGCGGGCCGTGGGTGAGGACGCCGCGGGACAGGAGGGCAGCCTCGACCTACAGGCTCCCCGCCGCGACCGAGAACGTGTCGCACGCGTTGACGCCGCCGGCGCGACCCGCTTCGAACCACCGCTGCCGCTGCTCGCTCGAGCCGTGGGTCCAGCTCTCCGGGTTCACCACTCCGCCGGACTCGGCCTGGATGTGGTCGTCGCCCACCGCCGCCGCGGCGGCCAGGGCGTTCGTGATCTGCTCAGTGGTGGGCGGCTCGAGGTACGGCGTGCCGCTCTCGTCGACCTGGTCGGCCGCATCGGCGACCCAGGCGCCCGCGAAGCAGTCGGCCTGCAGCTCGGTGCGGACGCCGTTGCTCGCCGGTCCCGTGCCGTTGTTCGGGTACTGGTCCATCACGCCGATGAGGTTCTGCACGTGATGGCCGTACTCGTGCGCGAGCACGTACAGCTGCGCGAGCGGCCCGGCGTTCGTGTCGAACTGCTGCCGCAGCACCGCGAAGAACGTCGGGTCGATGTAGACCGTCTGGTCGGGCGGGCAGTAGAACGGCCCGGTCGCGTTCGACGCGGTGCCGCACTGCGTCGAGGTCGCGCCGTCGACGATGATCAGCTGCGGCTTGTTGTACCCCTCGACCGTCTTGCCCCAGAACTGGTCGAGATTGAGCGATGCGGCGGCGAGTCGGCAGTCGTCGTTGCTGTTGGCGTCCTGACCCGTCTCGCAGTTCGCGATGCGCTCGCCGCCGGTCTGCGGCGCCGCTGCGCCGCCTCCGCCGCCCACGAGGCCGGTGAGATCGGTGCCCGTGAACAGCGAGATGAGCAGCACCACGATGCCCCCGAGGCCCACCGCGCCGCCGCCGACGGCGGCCACGGTGCCACCGCGGCGCTTCGCTGAATTACCGCCGACGCGGGCGTTGTCGTTGAACGTCACGCCGGAGACCGTAGCGCGCGGGCCGCGCCCGCGGAGGGGGGTTGAAACGCGGGCGTCAGCCGTTCGCGCCCATCGGGTGCGTCGTGATGTCGAACGTCGTGAACGGGAACGGGATGAAGATCGAGTAGTTGTTCCAGTCCTCTACGCGGAGCGTCGTGATCGCCCAGTACCCGACGACGAACGTGACGAGAGTGAGCACCACGATCACCATGCGGGCGTTGTTGATGATGCGGAGCGCCCGGTCGACGGTGTCCGCGCGCCCGAGGATCCGGGTCAGCGACGACAGCACCACCAGGGCGATCGCGACGTAGACGAGCGGACTCGCGCTCATGACGACGGAACCGCACATCGGGGCCACGTCGGTCGCGCGTCCGTCGGCGTCGAGGAAGCCTCCGCTCCCGGTGACGCCGCCCGAGCAGCTGCCCATCGAGCCTTTCAGGAACAGCGCCAGCATCGTCGCCGCGACGATGGCCCAGACCAGGAGCGACCGGATGCCGACCACGATCTCGGCGCCCGGAAGCAGGGCGTTCCCGTCGGTTTCGTTCTGCGTGATGGTCATGGATGGCCCCCCGGAGGTTCCTTCCACCCTCACACGGACGGGCTGATCAGTCCAGGAATTCCCGCGCCGCGACGACGAGGTTCTCGACGCCGCGGTCGATCGTGGGCTGCATCACGGGGGCGAAGAACGGCGAGTGGTTGGTCGGGATGTCCCGTTCGACCGTGCCGCCGGCCATGGCATCCGCGAAGGTCTGCGGATCCACACCGCCCCAGAACCAGAACACGAGCGGGGCGCCGGATTCGCGCGCGAACCACGACACATCCTCGCTGCCGGTGAACATGCCCGGGTCGACGACGCTGCCCTCACCGAACGCCCGACGGAAGGCCCCGGTCAGGCGGGAGGTGGCATCCGGATCGTTGATCGTGGGCGGCAGGGTGTGGTCGGTCGTGATGGTGGGGGTCTTCTCGGCTCCGGATGCCTCGGCCTCGGCGCGGATGATCCGCTCGACCTTGCTCATGACCCGTGCGCGCGCCTCGTCGTCGGGGTAGCGCAGGCTCAGTTCGAGCTTGGCCTCGGCCGGGATGATGTTGTTCTTGAGGCCTGCATGGATCGAGCCGACCGTGACGACGGCGACATCGCGCGGGTCGACCTCGCGCGACACGACGGTCTGCAGCCGCATGACGGTCGCGGCCGCCATGACGATCGGGTCGATCGTCGAGTGGGGGCGCGAGCCGTGACCGCCGCGGCCGTGCAGCACGACGGTGAGGCCGTCGGAGGCCGCCATCTGCGTGCCCGGCCGGACGCCGATCGTGCCCGCGGGGAGCGGCGTGACGTGCTGGCCCAGCACGATGTCGGGGCGCGGGTACCGGTCGAGCACGCCGTCGGCGATCATCGCCTGTGAACCGGCGCCGTACTCCTCGGCGGGCTGGAACACCGCGACGATCGTGCCCGACCACTCCGCGGTGGTCGCGACGAGGCGTTCGAGCGCGCCGATCAGGGCGGTGACGTGCATGTCGTGGCCGCACGCGTGCATCACGGGGACGGTGTTGCCGGCGGGGTCTGTGCCGCGCGCGGTGCTCGCGTAGGCGAGGCCCGTCTGCTCCTCGACGGGCAGGCCGTCCATGTCGGCCCGCAGCCACACGACCGGTCCGGGACCGTTGTCGATCCGCGTGACGACGCCGGTGCGGCCGACGCCCTCCTCGACCGGGAGCCCGAGGTCGGCGAGGTGCCGCGCGATGACGCCCGCGGTCCGCGTCTCCTGGAACGACAGCTCGGGGTGCGTGTGCAGGTCGGTGTAGAGGCTTTCGAGGTCGACGCTCATGCGTTCGAGCCTAGGCGTCGGGTCGGCGCGGTGTCTTGCATCGCCGAGTGTCCAAGACACGCCGCATCGACCCGACGCCATACGGCGTGTCTTGGACACTGAATCGCATTGCGCACCCCGCCGCTACCCGATGCCGCGACCGCTGTCCAGCCGCCCCGCGTGAGCCGCGGCGGCGGCGAGGCTGGCGGCATGGCCACGACACACTTCGACTACCTCATCGTCGGCGGCGGGATGGTCGCCGACACCGCCGCGCGCGGCATCCGCGAGCTCGACGCCGACGGGTCGATCGGCATCCTGAGCGACGACGTCGACGAGCCGTACACGCGTCCCGCCCTCAGCAAGAAGCTGTGGACCGACGACGAGTTCACGTGGGAGAAGGTGCCGCTCGGCACCGCCGACGACACCGGCGCCGACATCCGGCTGCGCACGCGCGCGACGGCGATCCGCCCCGAGGCGCACGAAGTGGATGCCGACGGTCAGACGTTCGCGTACGGCAAGCTGCTCCTCGCCACCGGCGGGCACCCCGTGCCCCTCCCGATCGACGATCGTTCCGGCGGCGAGCGGGCCCTCACCTTCCGCACCGCCGCGGACTACCGGCGGCTGCGCGCCCTGTCCGAGCAGGTCCGGCGCATCGCGGTCGTCGGCGGCGGGTACATCGGCTCCGAACTCGCCGCCGCGCTCGTGCAGAACGGCGTCGACACCGTCCTGATCCACACCGGCGCGGTGCTCGGCGACGCCGTGTTCCCGCCCGCGCTCGCGGAGCGGTTCGAGAAGCTGTTCCGCGACGCCGGGGTCGAGATCGTCGGGGGATCGAAGGTCGAGGGTGGAGAGGCGGATGCCGATGGCATCCGGTTGACGCTCGAGGGCGGCGACGAAGTGCGCGCGGACGCCGTGGTGAGCGGGCTCGGCATCGAGGTCGCGACCGACCTCGCCGAAGCCGCGGAACTCACCGTGGACGACGGGATCGTGGTCGACGCCCAGTTGCGGACGTCGGCCGACGACGTGTGGGCCGCCGGCGATGTCGCGAGCTACCCCGACCGACTGCTCGGTCGTCGCCGCGTCGAGCACGTCGACAACGCCAACGAGATGGGCCGTGCCGTCGGCCGGAATCTCGCCGGCGCCGCCGAGGCGTACACGCACACGCCGTACTACTACTCGGCGGTGTTCGGCATCCGGTACGAGGCCGTCGGCACGCTCGACGCGTCGCTCGACACGGTGGAGGACTGGGTCGACCCCGACCGCGGTGTCGTCTACTACCTCGATGAGGACCGGGTCGTCGGCGTGCTGCTGTGGAACGTCGAGGACGCCCGCGACGCGGCCCGCGCCGTCCTCGGCGAGGCCGACACCCTGACACGCGACGATCTGGTCGGCCGGATCCGCTGACCGCAGGGCGATAGCCTGATCGCGACCATGTCACCTGCGGGGTGACGAGATCAGGGGGCACCCGTGGTGACCGCAGAGCTGCGTCTTCTTCTTCCGCTGGACCAGGCACGGGATGCCGTCGGCTCCGCGCTGGCTGAGCAGGGCTTCGCCGTGCAGCCGACGGCCGGCGGTTCGCTCGACGTCTCGCGCGGGAGTCTCGGCACGACGATCGTCGCGGGCGCGTTCGCCGGGCAGGACATGCACGTGCGGTTCGACGTGCATTTCACCCCGGATGCCGAGGGCACCCTGGCCGCGTTCGAGCACTCCGCGGTCGGGGGTTTCTTCAAGGGCGGGGCCATCGGCGCGGCCAAGGCGGGCGATGTCGTCCGCGTCGCGGCGCACCTGGCCGGGGTGCGACTGGCGCAGCAGGGGGTCCTGGTCGGGGGTGTCCCGGACGGAGTCGTTCCCGAACCCGCCGCCGTCCCGATCGCGGGCGACCCGACGGCTTCTGCTGCTGCATACCCCGCCCCGCCGGTCGGGTCCGCGCCGGTTCCTCCGGACCTCCGGTACGGCGCTCCTGCCCCGGTTCCGGGCGCACCGCAGCGGACGAACACGGTTGCGATCGTGGCCCTGGTCCTCGGGTTCGTGTTCCCGATCGGCGGTATCGTCGCTGGCTCCGTGGCCCTCGCGCAGGTGAAGCGGACGGGGGAGAAGGGCCGCGGCCTCGCGATCGGCGGCATCGTTGCGGGCGCGGTCATGATGGTGCTGACCGTCCTCGCCGCCATCGGTCTCTTCCTCTTCTTCACGTTCGCGGCGGCAACCTCGTCCAGTGCGGGCTCCCCGGCGGATCCGTTCGTCCCGCCCAGCGACGAGACCTCCACCCAGGCCGAGGATCCCGCACAACCCGATGAGTCGTTCGCCCTCCCGGTCGGCTCGTGCCTCGACGACGTGGCCAGCGGCTTCATCACCAGCGACAACGTGCTGGACTGCGCCCAGCCCCACACCTACGAGGTGTTCTCGTCGTTCCTGGTCGACGACGGAACCTTCCCGGGCGACGACGCGCTGCAGACTCAGGCGACCGATCGGTGCGGTGCGGTGTTCGGCGACTTCGTCGGCATCCCGTACGCCGACTCGGCCCTCGACTACTCCTACGTCTCGCCGACCGCCGACACCTGGGCGCAGGGCGACCGCGAGATCCTGTGCCTGATCTACGACCCGGCGGCCGCGAGCACGACCGGATCGTTGGCGGCCTCGCAGCGCTGACACGCTGCATCCGCCGCGGTGCTGACCGGCCGCATCCGCCGGTGCGGGGCGCGCACAACTCCTGCGGTTCCGGGGCGCCGGTGCTCCGACGCGGCCTGGCGCGCGGGGTGTGCAGGAGTTGTGCCGGGCGCGCAGGCGGGGCCTGGGGCCGCGCACAACTCCGGCGGAATGGCATCCGACTTCGCCTCTGCGGGTCCGTCAGCCGCGGAATGCAGGAGTTGTGCCGGATGCCGCGCCCCGCCGCGGCCTCAGCAGCCCGGCGCCACCGCCGTCGAGCCGCGCTCGAGCAGTGCGAACGGCAGCGTGCCGCGGCGGGTGACGGGCTCGGCGCCGTCGAGTTCCGCGAGCACGGCTTCGGCCGCCCGCTCGCCCTGGCCGCGGGCGAACTGGTCGATCGTGGTCAGCCCGAACCAGCGGCCGAGGTCGTTGCCGTCGACGCCGATGATCGAGACGTCCTCGGGCACGCGCAGCCCGAGCTCCCGCGCGGCGAGCACCGCACCGATCGCCATCTCGTCCGACGCCGCGAAGATCGCCGTCGGGGGGTCGGCGCCCTCGAGCAGGTCTCGCGCCGCAGCGGATCCGCCGTCGATCGTGAAGTCACCGGCCGTGTACTGCGGCGCGGCGCCGGCGGCATCCATCTCCTCGGTGAACCCGCGCCGACGCAGGGACGGGACCGACGACACGGCGTCGGTCGTCGCGTCGGCGCCGATGTGCGCGATGCGGCGGTGTCCGAGGTCGAGCAGGTGCCGTGTGGCCAGCCGCCCCACGGCGAGGTCGTCGACGGTGAGGGTCGTGAGCAGCGGTGTCGGCCCGGCGATCGCCACGATCGGGATGCCGAGACCCCGGAGCAGCGCGGACTCGCCGCCGTCCAGCTCGAGGGCGATCGTGATCACCCCGTCGATGCGACGGCGGCGCAGGTGGTCGTCGAACACGCGGCGGCGTTCCGCGCGCTCGCCGCTGACGCTGTAGAGCGTGATGTCGTAGCCGCGTCGGACGAGCGCGTCGGAGATCCCGGCGAGCACGGTGCTGAAGAACCAGCGGTCGAGGAACGGCACGACCACGCCGATCGCGCGGGTGCGTCCGGTCGCGAGCGCCGACGCGGGCGCCGAGACGACGTACCCCAGCTCGTCCGCGGCGGCCTGCACACGCTCCCGGGTCGAGGGGGAGACGGGGCCTCGCCCGCTGAGGGCCCGCGAGACCGTGGCCGTCGACACGCCCGCCCGGCGGGCGACCTCGTCGATGCCGACCACGGTCTCGTGAATCCCGGATGCCGGCGGCTCAGGCCGCGGCGATCCAGACGGTCGTGTCGGTCGGGAGCGTGTCGCCGTCCAGCGGTCCGCTCGCGACGAGGACGTCGCCGGCCGGCAGCTCCACCGCGCCGTCGCCGAGGTTGGCGATCACGGTGACCGGCCCGTTGCGGAACGCCACGACGTCGTCGCCGTACCCGTCGAGCCACTCCAGCGACCCCGCGCCCAGGCCGTGCGCGCGGCGCTCGGCGAGCAGCGAGCGATAGAGCGAGAGAGTGGATGCCGGGTCCTCACGCTGCACGTCACGCGCGAACTCCGCCCACTCGGCGGGCTGCGGCAGCCAGGCGGCGCCGGTGTCGTTGAAGCCGTAGGCGGGGGCGTCGGCGGTCCACGGGATCGGGACGCGGCAGCCGTCGCGACCGTAGCGCTCGCCCTCGGTGCGGAACCAGGTGGGGTCCTGGCGGGCGTCGTCGGGCAGGTCGATGACCTCGGGCAGGCCGAGCTCCTCGCCCTGGTACAGGTACGACGAGCCGGGCAGCGCGAGCATCAGCGAGGTCGCCGCGCGGGCGCGACGCAGGCCCTTCACGGGGTCGGGCTTGCCGGGGGACTTCGGGCCGATGCCCGCGCCCTGCGGGTTCTCGGCCGTGAGCGCGAGGCGCGACGCGTGGCGCACGACGTCGTGGTTCGACAGGACCCACGTGCTCGGCGCGCCGACGGCGGCGTACTCGTGCAGCGACTCGGTGATCACGTCGCGGAGGGCCTCGGCATCCCACTTCGTCTCCAGGTAGGCGAAGTTGAAGGCCTGGTGCATCTCGTCGGGGCGGACCCACAGCGCCGTCTGCGCGACGGTCGGGAGCCACGCCTCGGCGCACAGCGCGCGCTCGCCGTCGTACTCGGCGAGCACCTCGTGCCACTCGCGCCACACCTCGTGCACGCCGGGCTGACCCCAGTACGGCACGCCGGCGGCGTCGCCGCCCATCGAGCCGCCCTCGGGGTCGGGCGTGAAGTCGGGGAGCCCCGCGGCCTTGATGAGACCGTGCGCGACGTCGACGCGGAACCCGTCGACGCCGCGGTCGAGCCAGAACCGCAGGATGCTCTCGAACTCCGCGCGAACTTCGGGGTTCGTCCAATCGAAGTCGGGCTGCGACTCGTCGAAGATGTGCAGGTACCACTGGCCCGGGGTGCCGTCGGCCTCGGTCACGCGCTTCCACATGCCGCCGCCGAACACGGACTCCCAGTTGTTCGGGGGCAGTTCGCCGTTCTTACCCTTGCCGTCGCGGAAGATGTACCGCGCGCGCTCGGGGCTGCCGGGGGCGGCGTTCAGTGCCTCCTGGAACCACACGTGCTGGTCGCTGGAGTGGTTCGGCACGAGATCGACGATCACCCGGATGCCACGGTCGTGGGCGCCCGCGAGCATCGCGTCGAAGTCGGCGAGGGTGCCGAAGATCGGGTCGACGTCGCGGTAGTCGGCGACGTCGTACCCCGCGTCCTTCTGCGGCGACCGCTGGAAGGGGCTGAGCCAGATGGCATCCACTCCCAGCTCCTTGAGGTCGTCGAGGTGCGCGGTGACGCCGGGCAGGTCGCCCAGGCCGTCGCCCGACGCGTCGGCGAATGAGCGGGGGTAGATCTGGTAGATGACGGCCGTCCGCCACCACTCGGACCCGGGAGCGGACTCGAGTTCGGGGCGCGCGTCCTGCTGCGTGAAAGTCATGGGTCCAGGGTAGTGCAAGCGCTTGCAGTGCGGCGAGGGGCGGCGGATCGAGTGTCCAAGACACGCCGCATCCGCCCGCGGGCTTACGGCGTGTCCTGGACACGCGCGTGGGTGACCGCCCCCGTGAAGGCTTTCGGTGTCCAGGACACGCGGACCGCGCGGCCGGGCATCCGCGTGTCCTGGACACTCGGCGGGGCCGATGCCCCGCGTCTAGGCTGGGGAGGTGCCCGACGCCTCCGCTCTCTCCCGCGCCGAATCGCTGATCGGCAGCATCCCCGACTACCCCGAGCCGGGGGTGACGTTCCGCGACATCACGCCTCTTCTGGCGGATGCCACGGCCCTGCGCGCCACGATCGACGCGCTGCTCGAGCCTTTCGCGGGCCGCTTCGACGTGGTCGCGGGCATCGAGGCGCGCGGGTTCCTGCTCGCCGGAGCCGCGGCCGTCGCGGCGGGCGTGGGGCTCGTGCCCATCCGCAAGGCGGGCAAGCTGCCGAGGCCGGCGGCATCCGTCTCCTACGCGCTCGAGTACGGAACCGCCGAGATCGAGATGCACGACGACATCCCGAACGGCACGCGCGTGCTGCTGCTCGACGACGTGCTCGCGACCGGCGGCACGCTCGAGGCCGGGCGCGCGCTCGTCGCCCGCCTGGGCGGCGAGGTCACCGGCACCGCGGTGCTGCTCGAGATCGACGCCCTCGGCGGCCGCGAGGTGCTCGGCGGCGACGTCCACACGGTCTTCCACGTCTGACCCGCGGGGCGGCAGGGCGCCGGCAGAACTCCGGCGATCACCCCTGGCATCCCGGATGTGGATGCCAGGGGCGCCGTCCCCGCAGGAGTTGTGCCGCCGCGCGGGGGGATGCCGCGCCTACCGCCCCGCGAGTTCCGGCGCCGGCTCGGGCTCGGCGCTGCGGCGCCGGAACGGCGCGGTGATCGTCGGCACGATGTCGCGCCGGTGCACGATCAGCATCGCGATGGCGATCGCGACCTGCACGGCCGAGAGCACGTAGCGGCCGGTGGTGTCGGTGACGAAGAACTGCACGGCGAAGATCGCCGCCAGTGCGACGGCTGACTGCCAGTGGAACCGCAGCGCCATGATCACGGCCACGCCCATGAGGGTCTGCGTGCCGGTGAGCACGAACTCCTCGATCTGGCGGGCGTCGAGCGGCAGCGCCGTGCTCCCGCCTCCGAAGAAATGCGCCAGCGGAAGCGAGCCGACGAGCAGGCTCCACTGGTTGATCTTCGACGCGATGAGCGTCCCGATGGCCGCGGCACCCCAGCCGCGCAACGCGAACATGACGGCGACGATGAACTCGGGAGCTTCGGATGCCAGCGGCGCGAGCCACTGCACGAGGAAGTAGCTGTCGATCCCCAGCGCGGACCCTGAGGCCACGAGCGCCTCGGCGAAGGGCTCGGCACACGCCAGGATGATCGCCGCCGCGACGACGAACAGCACGACCACGGTCCACCGCCGCGGGCGTTGCGGGAGGTCGGCGATGAGCTTGGCGGGACCGACGAACTCCTCCTCCTCCTCGTCGGTGTGCGCTTGGCTCGCGCGCCACAGGTAGAAGGCGAACGCGGCGATGAGCAGGAGACCGAACCAGATCGGGATGCTTCCGACGAGCGGGATGGTGAACGCGACGACGGCGAGCACGGCGAGGAAGCCGACGTCGAGCCGTGACTCGGTCGGCAGCTGCAGGAAGCTGCGCCGCGCGGGGTTGCCGCGTCGCAGACCCCGATTCGCGACGAGGAGCGCGACGATGACCACGAGCGGCCACCCGAAGCCCAGCAGCAGGCGGTTCGAACCGGTCATGTTCGCCGCGGCGAACTGCTCGTAGGCCGCGTCGCTTCCGGAGCGGAACGCGTAGTACAGGTCGACGGCGTACTCGGGCAGCACCGCGATGAGCGCGAGGATCGCGATCGCCAGCGCCCCCGAGATGTCCTTCTGCGCGGCCTCGGCGGCCCACGCGAGCAAGAAGCTCGCGGCCACGACGGCCGCGCCGAAGACGAGCAGGTCGAGCACCGGGTTCGGTGCGAAGCCGAACAGGCGGAACGTGATCGCCGGTGCGGCGATGAGCAGGCATACGCCGATGCGGCGCAGGAGTGCAGGGGGCAAGACGACCTCCGGTCAGTCATGACCGAAGACGGGTAGGGGTGTCCTCGGCCTGGGCGGGCCGAAGGTCTCGCTCGTCCGGTGACGGATGCCATCCGGATGGAATGCCGGGCCGTCGCCATGACGGCCAGTGTGTCGACATCTCCGCGGGCCGATCACCGGCCCGGAGCTACTCCCCTTCGCTGGGAACGAGCCTGGCCAACACCGAGTGGCGCTGCAAACCTCCCCCGAGGATTCTGAGCATTTCGGGCCGCCGAACCGCGTGTTTCCGGGGGTCGTGCGGCGGCTCACTCAGGGTTTCGAGGCCCCGAAAGTCCGGCGCCGCCGCGCTCACGGCCTCAGCGCAGCACCGACGCGCCGAGCTCGACCGGGCTGCCCTCGATGTTGCCGACGATGCCGCGGATGACGCCGGTGCCGTCCTCGCGGCGGAGGCCGTCGTACCAGGCCTGCGTGGCCTCGACGTCGAATGCGTGCGTCTCGTGCGCACGCTTGCGCGCCCGCAGCACGAGGTCGCCCGCGCGCTCGGTGCGGATGCGCTCGTACCGCTTCAGCGAATCCTCGACGCCGAGCGTCGTCGTGGCGAACACGATGCCGAGGGCGAAGCTGTCCTCGAGCGCCGAGCACGCGCCCTGCCCGATGTCGGGCGCCGTGTTGTGCGCGGCGTCGCCGAGGATCGCCACGCGCCCGCGGACCCAGGTGTGGAAAGGGTCGATGTCCCAGATCTCCACGCGGTTGAGCGAGGCGTCGGGGTCGATGGCATCCAGGAGGGCTCGGACGCCCGGCGCGCCCCACGACCCGAACGCGGTCTCGAGCGCCGCCGCGCGGTCCTCGAGCACGCCCGAGGGTCCGGGAACGTCGACGAAGAAGTAGAAGCGGTCGCCCGCGACGGGCATCACGGCGCAGCGCTTGCCGTCGCCGACGTAGGTCGTCCACTGGTGCGGCGGTCCGATGCGGGGGTCCGCCGGCACCAGGCCGTTGTAGTTCACGTAGCCGGAGTAGCGCCGCTCGGGACGGATGCCCGTGGGCTCGGTGACGTAGTCCCGCACGAGCGAGCGCGCTCCGTCGGCGCCGATGAGGAGGTCGGCCGTGTCGGTCGAACCGTCGGCGAACGTGGCGGTGACCGTCTCGCCGTCGTCGGAGACCTCGACGAGCTGCATCCCGAGGTGGATGCGGTCTGCGCCGACGGCATCCATCATCAGCGCCTGCAGGTCGGCGCGCGCGACCGGGTAGGGTCGCTGCCCGGTCTGCGAGGTGACGGATGCCAGGCTGAACCGGCACATCTCCTCGCCGGTGTGGCCGTCGTAGTAGGCCATGTCGTCCATCTGGCCGCCGAGGGCGGCGACCTCGGCACCGAGTCCGAGCCAGTTGAGCACCTTCACGCCGTTCGACCACAGCGACAGCGCGGCGCCGACCGGGCGGTTCTCGCGCATCCGGTCGTACACGACGACCTCGTGGCCGAGCTTGAGCAGCGCGAGGGCGGCGGAGGTCCCGCCGATGCCCGCGCCGATGACGATGACCTTCATGGCTCCTCCTCAGCTGCCCCGGTAGGTCGAGTACGCGAACGGGCTCAGCAGCAGCGGCACGTGCAGGTGGCCCTCGCCGCTCACGGTGAACGCGACCGTCGCGACGGGGTGGAACGACGCGACCCCGCGCGCGCGGAAGTACGCGCCGGTCCCGAACGTCAGCGCGTAGTCGCCATCGTCGAGGCGGTCGGGACCGAGCGCGAGGCGGCCGTCGGCGTCCGTGACGCCCTCGGCGATGGTCTCGCCGCCCAACAAGGCCAGCGTCACGGCGACGCCGGCCGCGGGCGTGCCGGTCGCGGCATCCAGGACGTGCGTGGTGAGGTGCGTCATTCGGCGGGCTCCGGTTCGTCGGGGACGTCGTCCGCGAGGGTGGTCCGCAGGCGCAGCAGTGCGATCTCGGCGAGCTGTCGCGTCGCTTCGAGGGTTTCGGCGTCGGGCGCGTTGCCGAGGCGTCGCTCGAGTTCGGCGCGGATCTCGCCCGGCGTCCGGCCCGCCGCGCGGATGAGGAACACGCGACCGAACCGCTCCTCGTACGCGGCGTTGCCGGCGGCGATCGCGGCGACGTCGTCGTCGGCGGCGGTGGTCATCGCGGCCTGTTCGCGACGGGATGCCGCAGCCTCGGCGTTCTCGCCGGAGACCTTCGCGCCGATGCGCGGGTGGGCGTGCAGGGCCTGGGCGAGGTCTTCCGGGGCCCAGGTGGCGGCGAGGTCTCCGGCGTAGGCGGCGAGGGCATCGACGTCTGTGTAGGGGCGACCGGCGACGACGGCGTCGACCCACCCCGGGATGTCGGCCCACACCCGGACGACGTCCGTCGCGTCGGCCGACGAGGCCGCGTTGAAGGCGGTGAGGTGCATGCCCGCAACGCTACGGGCGCCGCGTTACGGGGCTGTGGCCGGATGTGTCCGCAATGTTGCTGTGGGGAACATTTCGGGTGGGTGCGCCCGTCCTGCGGCGCGCTCGCCGTGGCCCGCCGCGTGCCGTGTGGGCCTGCGCCCGCGGCCCGCCGCGTGCCGCACTCCGGAGAAATCGGGCTGGATGCCGGAAGTCCGGGGTTCCGCGGGCCGGGAAGTGCCGAAACTCCGGAGTCTGGCACGGGCCGCGCGGGGCACCGCCAGCACCGCGTCGGCGGCCGGCCCGCGCCGTGCGGGCCTGCGCCCGGCCCCCGCCGCGTGCCGCACTCCGGAGAAATCGGGCTGGATGCCGTGAATCCGGTGTTCCGTGGGCCGGGAGGTACCGAAACTCCGGAGCCTGGCACAGGTCACGCGGCGCACCCCGGCACGGGGTCCCGGCGCGGGGTGCACCCGGGTGGACGCGCCGGTTCCTTCCGGGTTTGGGGCGGATTCCTCGCTTTGGGGCGGAGAACTCACGCCCCGAAGCGCGGATCGCGCCCCGAACCCCGCGACCACCGCCCCGAACGCCGGCGCGGCACCGGGCCCCATGCCCGCCGACCCCTCCTCCACGGGCCGAGTGTTCGCATGAATGTTGATGACGGTTACATCGGCGAAACGCGGGGCCTTTAGCGTGATCGGCATGAGCACCAGGATCGCCGCCCGCCGCACGTTCGTGGACGGGCGTTTCGTCCCCGCGACCGTCGTGATCGACGAGGGTCGCATCACGGACGTGACCGTCTTCGACCCGATGGCCGACCGTGTGCTGCCCGACGACGCCGTGCTGCTGCCGGGCCTCGTCGACTCGCACGTGCACCTCGACGAACCCGGCCGCACCGAGTGGGAGGGCTTCGCCACCGGCACCGCGGCCGCCGCGGCCGGGGGAGTGACCACCGTCGTCGACATGCCGCTGAACAGCTCGCCGGTCACGACGACCCCGGAAGCCCTGGATGCCAAGCGCGCCGCCGCCGTCGGAAAGCTCGCCGTCGACGTGGCGTACTGGGGCGGGGCGGTCCCCGAGAACCTCGGGTCGCTGCGTGCGCTGGCGGATGCCGGGGTCGTCGGGGTCAAGTGCTTCCTGTCGCCGAGCGGCATCGACGAGTTCGGACACCTGGATGCCGAGCAGCTCGAGGCGTGCCTCGCCGAGCTCGCGGAGTTCGACGGGCTGCTGATCGTGCACGCCGAGGATCCCGCGCACCTGCACGCCGACGGCGCGCTCGGTCCGCACTACGCCGACTTCGAGGCCAGCCGCCCGCCGGTCAGCGAGCGCGCGGCCATCCGCCGGGTCATCGAGGCGGCCCGCCGCACCGGCGCCCGCGCGCACATCGTGCACGTGTCCGACGGTGAGGCGCTGGACGACGTCCGTGCCGCGAAGGCCGAGGGCGTGCGCCTGACCGTCGAGACGTGCCCGCACTATCTCACGCTGGACGCCGCCGAGGTGCCCGACGGAGCCGCGGCGTTCAAGTGCTGCCCGCCGATCCGCGGCGCTGCGAACCGCGACCTGTTGTGGGCGGGGGTGGTCGACGGCACCATCGACGCCGTCGTCAGCGACCACTCGCCGGCGACGGTGGAGCTGAAGTCCAACCCCGACTTCGGCCTGGCCTGGGGCGGGATCGCGGGACTCCAGACCGGCCTGTCGTCGGTCCATACCGCGGCGCGGGGGCGTGGCATCCCGCTCGAAGACTTCCTTCCGCTCGTGACCACCGGACCCGCGCGCATCGCCGGGCTCGCGGGCCTCGGCGTGATCGCCCCCGGCGCTCCGGCGCACCTGGTGGCGTTCGCTCCCGACGAGGAGTTCGTCGTGGATGCCACGGCCCTCGAATACCGCAACCCGGTCTCGCCGTGGCACGGGCAGACGCTCACGGGCGTCGTACGCGAGACATGGCTGCGCGGGGAATCGGTGTTCCGCCGCGGCGAGCCCGTGACGGTTCGCGCGGGGCGCGAGCTCGTGACCACGGTGGTGGAGGCATGAGCGCCGTGCCGATCCTGCAGCCCGGCGTCGGGGACATCCCCGGCGACCACTACGTCCGCGCGACGCCCGACACCGTCCTGTGGGGGCGGCTTCCCTGCGCAGCCGACGCGGCGGTGCTCGAGATCGCGTCGGGTGAGACCGTCACGTTCGACACCGTGAGCCACGAGGGCATCCTCGACGATCAGGGCAAAGACCCGGCGGCGTACTTCGCTTCCCACGGTGTCCCGATGGAGCAGGTGCTCGACGACGCGATCGAGATCGCGGCATCCGTTCCCCGTGACGTGATGGCGGACGGTCCGCACGTCGTCGTCGGGCCCGTGCACGTGCGCGGCGCGCATCCGGGCGATCTGCTGAAGATCACGGTCGAGTCGCTCGCCCCGCGCGTGCCGTACGGCGTGATCTCGAACCGCCACGGCAAGGGCGCGCTCGTGGGCGAACTGCCCCGGGGGGAGCACAACGTCAGCGTGTTCGCCTCCGTCGCGGCGCGCGAGGACGGGTTGTACGGAACCCTGCCCGTCGTCGAGGGCGGTGAGCCGGTGGTCGCGTTCCCGCTCGCGCCGTTCCTCGGGACGATGGGCGTCGCGGTCGCCGGGCACGAGCGTCCGCACTCCGTCCCGCCCGGAACCCACGGCGGCAACATCGACATCAACCTGCTCGTCGAGGGGACGACGCTGTTCCTCCCCGTGCAGGTCGAGGGGGCGCTCGCGTACGTCGGCGACCCCCACTTCGCACAGGGCGACGGGGAGGTCGCGCTCACCGCGCTCGAGGCCTCGCTCCGAGCGACGCTGCGTTTCGAGGTGATCCCCGCGGATGCCGCCCGCGCGGCGTTCGGAGAGGTCGTCGGCCCGCTCGTCCGGACGCCCGAGTACCTCGTGCCGACCGGTATGGACCCCGACCTGGATGCCGCGATGCGCGCGTGCGTCCGCGCATCGCTGTCGCTCCTCGGGGGCCGCTGGGGCATGGACGAGCACCTCGCCTACGCGTACCTCAGCGCCGCGACCGACTTCGACATCTCGCAGGTCGTCGACATCGTGTCCGGCGTGCACGCCCGCATCCGCGAGGCGGACTTCGCCGGGGTGGACGCGGTGGATCCGGTGGCGCTGGGCCGCGACGACGCGCCCGGAGACGCCGCATGACCCCCGCGCTCGCCGCCGCCCTCGCCCGTGCCGAGGCCGCGGATGCCGCCGGCGCCGCCCCCGGCATCGTTCCGCGGCGGCGAGCCGCCGATGATGGTTCAGTGTCCAAGACACGCCGTATCGCGCGGGTCGCACGCGGCGTGTCCTGGACACTCGATCCCGTCGGGAAGGGACAGCGATGACGGATGCCACGATCCCGGGCGACCTGCGGGAGGCGTTCGACGCGTACGAGCGGGCGATCGTCGCCAACGACCTCGACGCCCTCGACGCGTTCTTCGCCCCCGGCGACGACACGCTCCGCGGCGACACCGCGGGGCTCCTCGTCGGACACGACGCGATCAGCGGGTTCCGGGCGCTGCGCGGCGGCGTTCCCCCGCGCGAGATCGCCGAGGTGCACTACCGCCCGCTCGCCCGCGGCGGCCAGGCCATGGCATCCGGTGCTGACGCCGAAGAGAGCACCGACGGCGACGTCGCGCTGCTGATCTCGGTCTCGGCGTTCCGCGGCGGCGGGCGGGGGCTGCAGACGCAGGTGTGGCAGCGGATCGATGGGCGCTGGCTCATCGTCGCCGCGCACGTGACCCCGCGCACGCCCGCGCTCGACCGCACGATCTGGCGCAGCGTCGGCGATCCGTTCCTGCAGGGCGCGTGGGAGGGTCCGCTCGCGGGACTCACCGTCGCCGTGAAGGATCTGTTCGCGATCGCGGGGTTCCGCATCGGCGCGGGCAATCCGACGTTCCTCGAGGAGGCGCGCCCCGAGAAGGCCACCGCCCCGGCCGTCGCCGACCTCCTCCGCGCGGGCGCGTCGCTCCGCGGCATCGCCCGCACCGACGAGTTCGCGTACTCGATCGCGGGCGACAACGTGCACTACGGGACTCCGCCGAACGGCGCCGTCGTCGGTGCGCTGCCCGGCGGCTCGTCGAGCGGACCGGCCTCCGCCGTCGCTCTCGGCCACGCCGACATCGGCCTCGCGACCGACACGGCCGGGTCCATTCGCGTGCCCGCGTCGTACCAGGGGCTGTGGGGCCTCCGCACGACCCACGACCTCGTGCCGCGGCAGGGGATGTTGCCGCTCGCGCAGTCGTTCGACACGATCGGCTGGCTCACCCGCGACGGCGAGACCCTCCAGCGCGTCGCCGACTGGTGCCTGAGCTACGACGGCTCGGCCTCCACCGAGAACGTCTACGGAGCCTCCGGCGACGACCTCCCGTGGCGGTTCCTCGTGCCCGAGGAGATCCTCGCGTGCGTCGAACCCGACACCCGCACGGCCTTCTCGCGGTTGCTCGCCGCGCTCGCGGCATCCGACGATCCGCCCCCGTTCCGCGCCGTGGATTCGGGAGATCTGGATGCCACCTTCACCGCGTTCCGCACGGTCCAGGGCGCCGAGGCCTGGCGCAACGACGGGGAGTGGCTGCGCGCGCATCCCGGGGCGGTGGGTCCGGCGGTTGCGGAGCGCTTCCGCGTCGCGGCCCAGATCACCCCGGCCGAGGAGGCGTCGGCCCGCGCCGCGCTCGAGCCGATCGCCGCGCACCTGGCCGAGCTTGTCGACGGCGCCGTCCTCATCTTCCCGACCGTTCCCGGCCCCGCGCCCCTGCGCACGGCGGACGTGGATGCCGTCCGCGCGGCGACCCTGCGCATGACCGCTCCCGCGGCGGCGGCGGGGCTCCCCGCGGTCTCGGTGCCGCTGCTGACGGTCGCCGGTGCGCCCGTCGGCGTGTGCCTGGTGTCGCGCGCCGGCACCGACATCGCACTGGTCCGGCTGGCCCGGCGTCTGGCGGCGCTGGTCGGGGCGGGGGCCGGCCGATGACCGCGGCACAACTCCTGCAGAACCGGCACAGCTCGGCATCCACCGCCCACCCCGCCCGGATTGCCGGAGTTGGGCCGAACGTGCCCCCGCCCTGCGCGACACAACGAAGGAAATCCCGGCGCCGGACCGGCGGCTGGCGCGCCCTGGCGCTGAGGCAGAAGCCGATTTCCTTCGTTGTGTTCCGTCCTGAGCCCGTCCGCCCCGCCCACCCCCGCACCACGGAGCCAAGATGACCCACCTCCCCGGCCCGATCGACCCGCCCGCGCGTCTGCTGATGGGCCCCGGCCCGATCTCGGCGTACCCCAGCGTCCTGCGCGCGATGGGCGCCCCGCTCGTCGGGCAGTACGACCCGTTCATGACCGCGACCATGAACGAGACGCAGGAGCTGTACCGGCGAGTCTGGGGCACCGAGAACGACGCGACGCTGCTCATCGACGGCACGAGCCGCGCCGGCATCGAGGCGGCGATGGTGTCGCTCATCCGCCCCGGCGACCGCGTGCTCGTCCCGGTCTTCGGCCGCTTCGGCCACCTGCTGAAAGAGATCGCGGAGCGCGCGCTCGCCGAGGTCCACACGATCGAGGTGCCGTGGGGAGAGGTCTTCCCGGTCTCGACGATCCGCGAGGCGATCGAGCGGGTGAAGCCGCACCTCGTCGCGTGCGTGCAGGGCGACACGTCGACCACGATGCTGCAGCCGCTCGACGAGATCGGTGAGATCTGCCGCGCCCACGGCGCCCTGTTCTACACCGACGCCACCGCGTCGCTCGGCGGGAACCCGTTCGAGATGGATGCCTGGGGCCTGGATGCCGCGACCGCGGGCCTGCAGAAGTGCCTCGGTGGGCCCTCCGGCTCGGCGCCGATCAGCCTGTCCGAACGCGCCGTCGAGGTCGTGCGGTCGCGCGCCCGGGTCGAGGCGGGGATCCGGGAGGAGGGGGATGCCGAGGCATCCGACTTCATCCGCTCGAACTACTTCGACCTCGCGATGATCCTGGATTACTGGGGTCCGCGGCGCCTCAACCACCACACCGAGGCGACCACGATGCTCTATGGCGCGCGGGAGTGCGCGCGCGTGCTGCTCCTCGAAGGTCGCGACGAAGTGATCGCGCGGCACCAGCTCCACGGCGACGCGATGCTCGCGGGCGTCGAGGGCCTGGGACTCACCGTCTTCGGCGACGTCGCGCACAAGATGACGAACGTCGTCGCGGTGGAGATCCCGGATGCCGTCGTCGGCGACGCCGTGCGCGCCGAGCTGCTGACCGACTTCGGGATCGAGATCGGCACGTCGTTCGGTCCGCTGCACGGGCGCGTCTGGCGCATCGGCACGATGGGCTACAACGCCCGAAAGGATGCCGTGCTCACGACGCTCGCCGCCCTCGAGACGGTGCTGCGGCGCCACGGTGCTTCTGTCGCCGCAGGCGGGGGCGTCGAGGCCGCGCAGGGCGTCTACGGAGCCGCGGGATGAAGACCCGGCTCCAGGTGGCGCCCGAGCGCATCGCCTCGGCCGCGCGCCGCGTGATGGGGCGCTGCGAGGAACTCGCCCGCGTCACCGCGATGACCGGCGGCATCGAGCGCGTGTACTTGTCGCCCGAGCACGCGCGCGTCAACCGGCTCGCCGCCGAGTGGATGCGCGAGCTCGGCATGACCACGCGTCAGGACGCGGCAGGCAACCAGGTCGGCCGCCTCGCCCCCGCCGGAGACCGCGACGCTCCGGCCCTGTTGATGGGGTCGCACCTCGACACGGTCCCGGATGCCGGTCGCTTCGACGGCATCGTGGGTGTGCTGATGGCGCTCGAGGTGGTGCGGCTGGTCCGTCGCGTGGACGACGAGGGTGTGGCATCCAGTCCGTTCCCGTTCGCACTCGAGGTGATCGCGTTCTCGGACGAGGAGGGCACGCGCTTCGGCAAGGCGCTGCTCGGGTCGTCGGCCGTGGCCGGGCAGTGGGACCCGTCCTGGTGGGACCTGACGGATGCCGACGGCTCGACGCTGCGGCAGGCGTTCCGCGAGTTCGGCCTCGACCCGGGCCGTGTCGGCGAGGCCGCGCGGAAGCCCGAGGAGCTCGTCGGCTATCTGGAGGCGCACATCGAGCAGGGCCCCGAGCTCGACCGCGCCGGGCTGCCGCTCGCGGCGGTGTCGTCGATCGCGTCGGCGCGCCGGTTTCAGCTCGTCGTCGAGGGCGAGGCCCGCCACGCCGGCGGCACGCCGTACGACATGCGCCGCGACGCGCTGCTCGGGGCGAGTGAGGCGGCGCTGGCGGTGGAGCGGATCTGCCGCGCCGAGCACCACATCGTCGGCACGGTCGGCCAGCTGGAGGCGTTCCCGGGAGCGGTCAACGTCGTGCCCGGTGAGGCGGTCTTCTCGCTCGATCTGCGCGGCGAGTTCGACGAGACCCGCGACCACACGTGGTCCCAGATCTCCGCGGAATTGGATGCCATCATGGGCCGCCGCGGCCTGCGCTGGCGGTCGCGCGAGGTGCATTCGGCGCCCGCGGTGTTCTGCGAGCCGCTGCTGCAGGACGTCGTGCGGGCAGGTATCGGCGGTGAGGCCCCGACCTTGTTCAGCCGCGCCGGTCACGACGCGATGGCGATCGGGGCCATCACCGGGGTGGGGATGCTGTTCCTCCGCAACCCCGACGGGATCAGTCACCACCCCGACGAGGCCGTTTCCGCCGCCGATGTCGCGGCGGGGATCCGGGCACTCGCCGAGGCGGTGCTGGGGCTGGGGGCGGAGCGGGGGTAGACGCCCGATGGACCCGAGGTTCGCGTGTCCGGCGCCGGTAACGGGCACTCAGGTCGATCGCGATCAGAACCTAGCGAGCGCCAACGTTCCCCCGGTTCGATGTCAACAACTTGCTTGAACGTATGTGACGTAGTCGATGTTGTTGGCGCTGTTGGCGATGGGCTTCACCGCGTTGGTGAGGACTTTGTTGTCGCGGAACCAAACGTCGGTTCCGTCGAGGAAGAACCCGTATCCTCCGAGGGGAACGGCCGTCGCCGGTGTGTTGGTGCTCCACGAGTCGGTGCTGACGGGCGAGGCGGGGGCCGAGGCTGAGAAGAGAGCGCCCCGGGCTTTGCCGCCTTGGATGAAGGTGACGTAGTCGTAGCCGTTGCTACTGTTGGCGACCGCTCGAGTCACGTTGGTGAGGACTTTGTTGTCGCGATACCAGACGTCGGTCCCATCGAGATAGAACCCGTATCCACCGATAGGAACGGCTGTTGCTGGTGTGTTTGTAGACCATGAGGCCGTGCTCGTAGGTGCAGAGGGCGACGAGGACGCAAACGCCGCTCCTGTGGCCTTACCGTTCTTGATGTATGTGACGTAGTCGATGTTGTTGGCGCTGTTGGCGATGGGCTTCACCGCGTTGGTGAGGACTTTGTTGTCGCGGAACCAAACGTCGGTTCCGTCGAGGAAGAACCCGTATCCTCCGAGGGGAACGGCCGTCGCCGGTGTGTTGGTGCTCCACGAGTCGGTGCTGACGGGCGAGGCGGGGGCCGAGGCTGAGAAGAGAGCGCCCCGGGCTTTGCCGCCTTGGATGAAGGTGACGTAGTCGTAGCCGTTGCTACTGTTGGCGACCGCTCGAGTCACGTTGGTGAGGACTTTGTTGTCGCGATACCAGACGTCGGTCCCATCGAGATAGAACCCGTATCCACCGATAGGAACGGCTGTTGCTGGTGTGTTTGTAGACCATGAGGCCGTGCTCGTAGGTGCAGAGGGCGACGAGGACGCAAAAGCCGCTCCCTTCGCTCCGCCGCGAACGGGTGCATTGAGGGGCGCCGATGCGGTCGATCCGGAAACCGGGGCACTCGCCATGGCCACCCCGGCGCCTCCCCCTGCCGGCACAGTGATTGCCGGTAGGTCTATCTCCCCGGTGCTATCGGTGCTTTGGGTATTGCTGGTTGAGCCGCCTGCAAAGGCGTAACGTCCGCTCAACGTTGTCGTCACGGTGATGTTCGGAGTCGGAACTCCCCCGACCGTGACCGTTAGACGTGCGCCCGAAATGGTGCCGCAGGATACGCCCAGGTATGAAGCTTGATTGAAGGTGAGCTGTGGAACGCCGGAAGCCGCCGCGGCAATTGGAGCAACACTGGCCGCGGCTATCACCGGAACGGACCACGCCGCACCTACGAGCACCGTGCGTCGGGAAGCCGCCGGAGTGGCGCCAAATTTGGTATCGGAGGACATATGTATGCCTTTCAGGTTCGGGTGGCGCCAGCATCCGCGGGTGCCCCGAGCGACTCCAACTCCAGGTTTACGCGACCGGTGCGGGTGACGACGCCCGGGTGGGTGGCATCCGGTATCGAACGGTGAAGTGAACCGGGAGGTGAATGCATCCGGGGCTGGCGGAGCGGGGATCGACGGGGCGGCGACCCTGGAGGGACACCTGCTCAGATCGGAGCCGCATGACCCGAAGTGTGCGCGCCGAAGGCCCGGCGGCGCGCGAGTGGTTCGCGCAGCGCTCCCTCGAGTGGACCCCGATGTCGGAGGGGCCCGCGATCCTCATCGTCGACGAGGCGGAGATGTCGGCCATCGTCATCCGGCGCCTGTGGCACACCGCGGCGCGCATCGCCCCCGCGCCCGCGCTCGCACGCAACACCGGCGCGACGCTCGTGCTCGAGGCCGAGGGGCGTGTCGACTACTTCTTTCGCGACGGGCGTGATGTCCCCGCCGACACCGCGGGCGCGCTCGTCTTCCCGAACGCGTCGTTCGCGGGGTTAGTGTCGCAGCAGCCGAGCGCGCGCATCGAGGTCGTCGCGACGCACCGGCTCCTGGACGGGCCGTCGGTGCTCCCGGGCGCCGACGATGGGCCGGCGTGGCGGGCATTGGCATCCACGATCAACGCGATCCTCAACACCGATCGGGCCACGACCCCCTCGACACGCGCCGCGCTGGGACACGCGATCGAGAGCCTGTGTGCGGCCCTGATCGCCGACCGCGCGGGGGCCGGGCCGGATCCGGCGTTCCGCTCGGCCGAGGGCACCTTCGCGGCGGCGATGCAGCTCGTGGACGAGCAGGCCGACGACCCCGAGTTCACCGTCGAGCAGCTCGCCGACGCGTTGGGGGTGTCTCGGCAGTACCTCGCCCGGGTGTTCTCGAGGCGGGGGAGCACGCCCCGCAACGCGCTGCGGACCCGACGGCTCGAACTTGCCGAGGCGTTCACGGCGGTAGGGATACCGACGGCCGAGGTCGTGCGGCGCTCGGGATTTCCGTCGCAGCGGGCGTTGTCGCACGCGCGGCGTGAGCGTGACGCGCAGCGCTTCGAGCTGTGAGGCGGGGGCGTAGGTGAGATTAGCGGCGTTGTTGATCTAGGTTGTGGGCCGCAACCTGGATCAGCGAGGCCGAAACCCCGCAGTCCACAGATCCCCCACTGGCCCGCGACGCCCCGCCCCGCGGCCGGAAGAATCGACGCATGACCGACGCTCCTGGCATCCTGCACCTGCTCGCCTTCGCCGCGGAGCCGGGCGGCGGCAACCCCGCCGGAGTGGTCCTGGATGCCACGGCCCTCGACGACGCCGACATGCTGCGGATCGCGGCTGACCTGGGGTATCCCGAGACGGCGTACGTCACGGCCCGCGACGGGGAGCGGCTGCGAGTGCGCTACTTCTCGCCCGAGGCGGAGGTGCCGTTCTGCGGACACGCGACGATCGCGACGGCGGTCGCCCTGGCCGAGGCATCCGGGCCGGGGGAGTTCGTGTTCGAGACCTCCGCGGGCGACGTGCACGTCTCGACTCGGGACGACGGCGGCCGCATCGCGGCGGGCTTCACGAGCGTCGAGCCGACGGTCCGCGACTTCGCCGACCCCGCACCGCTGCTCGCGCTCCTCGGACTCGACGCCGACGACCTCGACCCGCGGATGCCGCTCGCCGAAGCCTTCGCCGGGAACTGGCATCCGGTGGTCGCCGTCCGCACGATCGAGCGGTTCGACGGATTCGGGTACGACCCGGACGGGCTGCGGGTGCTGATGGATGAACGCGGCTGGACGGGCACCGTCACGGTCGTGCACGTTCCCGGCGACGTCGCCGACGGCGCGGGGATCGAGGCCCGCAACCTGTTCCCGGTCGGCGACATCACCGAGGATCCGGCCACCGGCTCAGCGGCCGCGGCGCTCGGCGCCTACCTCCGCGACCGCGTCGGAATCGCGGCGCCGTTCCATGTCACCGTGCACCAGGGGCGGCACATCGGTCGCCCGAGCATCCTCGAGGTGGACGCGTCGCCGGTCGGTGGCATCCAGGTGTCCGGGACGGCCGTGCCGCTGGAGGGATAGGCCTGATGTCCCAGTTTGTGCAGATTCCGGCCTAGAGATCTGCACGAAGTGGGACATGCCTGGTGGGGGTGCGGCGAGGGCGGGCGCCGCTCCGACGGCTACCCGCCTGATGTCCCACTTCGTGCGGGTTCGCGTCGGTGAAATCGCACAAAGTGGGACACGCCGGTAGCGGTGCGGCGACGACTGGCGCCTAAGCGACGGCTACCCGCCTGATGTCCCACTTCGTGCGGATTTGCGCCGGCAGAATCGCACAAAGTGGGACACGCCGGTAGCGGTGCGGCGACGACTGACGCCGAAGCGCCGGCGACCCGCCTGATGTCCCACTTCGTGCAGGTTCGCGTCGGTGAAACCGCACAAAGTGGGACATGCAACACCTCACCGCGCCCGCAACGTCTCACCGCGCCCGCAACGCTTCACCGCGCATCGAGCGCCCCCGCGCGTCACTCCCCGCCGGCGAGCCTCCACACGCGGTCGCGCGAGAACGGCAGCTCGTACCCACGCCGACCCAGCGCCCGCGAGACGGCGTTGCCGATCGCCGCGCCCACCGGGTTGTACGGCGATTCGCTCATCGACTTCGCGCCGAACGGTCCGAGGGTGTCGTCGGTCTCGGCGAAGTACACCTCCGTGTCGGGCACGTCGGCGAACTGCGGCACACGATACGTGCGGAACACGGCGTTCTGCACCACGCCGTCCTCGAGCAGCACCTCTTCGTACAGCGCGCCGCCGAGGGCCTGCGCGGCGCCGCCCTCGATCTGCCCGCGGCACTGCTCCGGGTTGATCACGACGCCGGCGTCGGCGGTCTGGATCGACTGCAGCACTCTCACCGTCCCCGTCGCGGGGTCGACGGCCACCCGCACGGCGTGCACGTTGAACGCGAGCGAGCGGAAGTCGCCGAACTCCGCACCATCGGCGGTGAGCCCGTGTTCGTCGCGCATCGTGGCGGGGGCGGCATCCACGATCCGGTCCCACGGAACCAGCTCGTCAGCGGCCAGAATTCCGGATGCCACGACCTCGGCGGAGTCGGCATCCCCTCCGGCCAGCTCCACGGCGACGTCGATCATGCGCCGCCGCAGCACCGAGCACGCGCCGTGCAGCGCCTTCCCCGCCACGGTGGTTCCGGCAGAGGCGAAGGCGCCGGTGTCGTGGCGGACGGCGTCGGTGTCGGCGGCCCAGAGCTCCAGACGGTCGTGCGGAACGTCCAGGACCGTCGCGGCGATCTGCCGGTGCACCGTGGACGTGCCGTTGCCGAACTCGGCGGTGCCCACGCGCAGCAGGAAGGTGCCATCGCGGCGCAGGGTCGCCGTCGTGTGCGCGATGTGCCCGCGCGGGGCCATCGTCGCGATCATCGCGGCGGCCATGCCCTCGCCGACCGCCCAGCCCTCGGGAGCTTCGACGCCGTTGCCGCGGCGCAGCGCGTCCTGCGCGAGATCGAGGCACTGGTCGAGGCCGTAACTGCCCCAGATCAGGTCTTCCTCGTACTTCTCGTCCTCGTCGGGGTGGAGCGGGTCGCCCTCCTTCACCGCGTTGATCCGGCGGAGGTCGAACGGGTCGATCCCCAGCTCCTCGGCGAGGGCGTCCATCGCCGACTCGACCGCGAACACGACCTGCCCGAGCCCGTACCCGCGGAACGCACCGGAGGGAGGGTTGTTCGTGTACACCGCTTCCGCGTCGATCCACTTCGTCGGCACGCGGTACAGCGTCGTCGACTCGGCGCACGAGTGGAACAGCACGCCGATCGCGTGGTTGCCGTACGCGCCGGTGTCGCTGAGGACGTCGAGCTTCATCGCGGTCAGACGCCCGTCGGCATCCGCCCCCAGCGTGGTGCGCACGCGCATCGGATGCCGGAGCGAGGCCCGTACGAACTGGTCGGTGCGCGAATACTCGTACGCGACCGGACGGCCGAGCTTGAGCACGGCGAGGGCCGTGAGGTCTTCCGTGAACAGTTCCTGCTTGCCGCCGAAGCCGCCGCCGACGCGGTTCGCGAAGACGCGGATGCGATCCCGCTCGAGGCCGAAGATGTGCGCGAGCTCGTTGCGGGCGAGGAACGGCACCTGCGTCGACGAACGGATGACGAGACGCCCGTCGTCGTCGAGCCACCCGACGGCACCGTGCGTCTCCATCGCCGCGTGGGTGACGCGCGAGGAGCGCCACTCGCCCGTGACGGTGACGGGGCTCGCGGCGAGAGCCGCGTCGATGTCGCCGCCGTGACCGGTGTGGAAGCCGGCGACGACGTTGCGTCCGGCATCCATCACCCGCTCGTCGGGCGTCCGGTCGGGGTGCAGCAGCGGTGCCCCGGGCCGTCGCGCGTCCTCGGGGTCGAAGACGGCGGGCAGCACCTCGTACTCGACGCGGACCGCGCGGCAGCCGGCATCCGCGGCCTCCGCCGTTTCCGCGACGACCGCCGCGACCCGCTGGCCGACGTGGCGGACGACGTCGTCGAGCATTCGGGTGTCGTCGGGGTCGTCGGTGCGGTGTTCGTGACGGCCGGTGGAGTAGAGGGTCTCGGGAACGTCCAGGTGGGTGAAGACCGCGACGACACCGGGGAGCGCGAGCGCGGCGGTCGTGTCGATCGAGGTGATCCGGGCGTGCGCGTGGGGTGAGGTGACCACGCGCAGCACGAGGGGCGGGCCTCCCGGGACGGGCTCGTCGAAGGTGAAGGGCTCCTTGCCCTGCACGATACGGCGGGCGGCCTCGGGGGCGACCGAGGCGCCGACGCGCCCGGCGCTGCTCTGCTGACTTGGGCCATGTGTACGCGCGGGGTGGGTCTCGGCGGGCGTTTGGCCGGAGTCAGCGGCGAGGGTCACGGCGGACGCGCCGGTCTCGCGGACGGGGCCCAGCACCGACTCGCGGATCGCCTCGCGGATCGGGCGATACCCCGTGCAGCGGCACAGGTTGCCCTTCATACGGCGGTCGAGGTCGTCGAGGTCGTGCTCGCAGAGCGTGGATGCCGTGACACTCATGCCCGGAGTGCAGAAACCGCACTGGAACCCGAATCCGGATGCCAGGGCTTCCTGCACAGGGTGGAGCTCGTCGCCCGGGGCGAGACCTGCGGCCGTCGTGATCGACCGCCCCTCCAGGCGCACCGCGGGGATGATGCACGAGTGCGTCGGTGCGCCGTCGAGCAGCACCGAGCACGCGCCGCAGTCGCCCGCGTCGCATCCCTTCTTCACCTCGACATGCCCGGTCTCGCGCAGCAGCGTGCGCGCGCACTGACCGGGCCGCGGGTCGGCCTCGACGGCGGACCCGTTGACCTGGAACTTCACTCGGTGTCCTCCTGCTGGACCGTGCCGGCTCGGCGTCGCGTGCTCACGCGGCACCCTCGTGCGACTCGCGGGCGAAGCCCGCGCGCAACCGCTCGGCGAGCACGACGCTCACCCCGCGACGCCAGTCGGCGCTCCCCAGCGGATCGGTGTAGAAATCGGTCGCGGATGCCACGGCATCCCGCAACTCTCCGGCCCCGGGAATCCGCACGAACCGCAGCACGCGCGGCCGACGCACCGCCGCCGTGACGACGAACACGGACGATCCGTCGGGGTCGACGCGGGCCGTGACCACGGCCCCGGAGCGTCCGAGCTCCGCCAGTGCGATCTTCTGCAGCGCCACGCGCGACGTGAGCGCCGCCGCCGGAATGTCGAGCGCGCGGAGCACCTCGCCCGGCGCGAGGGAGGTCACGGCGTTGTCCACGATGAGCTCGGCGACGGCGATCCGGCGCTCGCCGCCGTCGGGCGTCCACACCAGGGCCGTGGCATCCAGGGTCGAGAGGAACGCGATCATGGCGCCGGCCGCGAATGCGCGGCAGACGTTTCCGCCGACCGTGGCGGTGTTCCAGATCTTGAACGACGCCAGCAGCGCGTCGGCGGCGGGGCGGGCGAGCCCGAGTGACGTCCACTCCCGCTCAGTCGGTCGTGGAGACGCGCGGTCTGCGCATTCATCCCGACGATCTCGACGTTGGTGCCGAGGCGGGCGTACCGGGTCTCGACCGCATCGAGAGCGGCCACGGTCGAGGCGTC
>NZ_BADA01000229.1 GCF_000333395.1 Microbacterium sp. B19 | reverse complement strand
CCTTCTGCCCCTCGCGGAGCCGGTCGGGGAAACCTTCGAGATCGACGGCCTCGACCTGGATGCCATCCCCCGACACGTCGTACGACGACACCTTCTCGACGGCCTCGATGGATGCCGTGCCGCACACGCCGCACGAACTCGTGGTGTAGAAGTTGCGGGCGATGTCGGGGGAGGGGAGCGTCACGCCGGGAGCGAGCGTGAGGTCGAGGACGTTGTACGTGTTGCCGTCCGCGCCCCCGGTGCCCGGCCCGCCGCAGTGGATCGCCCGCGCGAACTGGTCGCCGCGGTGGATCACGCCCTCCGACACGAGGAATCCGGCCGCGAGTTCGACATCGTGCCCGGGCGTCCGCATCGTCACGGACAGCGGTGACCCGGCGACCCGGATCTCGAGCGGCTCCTCGACCGCGACGGCATCCGGTCGCTGTCTGTTCACGCCGTCGAGCGTGATGCGGGTGACGCGACGTGAGGCGGTCAGGCGGCCCATGTCAGGACCGGCCGTGCGAGGAGGGGGTCATGGGTCGAGCGTACGCCCGGGGTCCGACACCGGGGCGGGGCGCGGGGTGCGGTCGGTCGGCGGGGCGGGCGGCGGGCGCGGGCGGTGCGGCGGGTGCCCGGCCCCGGTCGCGCCGGCGTCACTCCGCGGCGGCGCAGTGTCCGACCCGTGTGGTGGAATGGCGGGGAACGTATTCGAGAGGACCGGCATGTCGGCGAGAGCGGGGCGCGCCCGTCGCGCGGTACGCGGCGTCTCCGCCGCCGTGCTCGCGACGTTCGTCGCGACCCTGTCGCACTCCGTCGCCGCCGGTGATCTCCCCGCGGTGCTCAACGTGGTGCTGGCCTTGAGCCTCGCGTCCCCGCTGTGCATCGCACTGGTCGGTCGCACCGCCTCGTGGTGGCGGCTGTCGGTGGCGATCACCACGAGCCAGCTGCTCTTCCACACGCTGCTCGCGCTCGATCTGAGCGGTCCGGTCGCCGTCGCTCACCAGCACGGAGCCGTCGCGCTCGCGGCCTCCGGGCACGCGCACGGCCTGACGGGCACCGAATCGCCCTGGATGTGGGTCGCGCACGCCTTCGCTGCGGCCGTCACGGTTCTGGCGCTCGGTTCGGGCGAACGCGCGCTGCGCGCGGTCGCGGGGCTCCTCTCCGACACGTTCCGCGCGCTCGCTCCGTTCGCTGCCCCGCGCCCCCGCGTGGCGCCGCGGGTGCGTCCGGAGCCGCCGCTGCTCACGGTCGGCATGACCGTGCTGTCGGTGATGAGGCATCGGGGTCCGCCGCTCGCGGCGTAAGACCCTTTCCTCCTCACCCTTCGCGCTTCGGCGTGCGATCACGCCTGCGCACTTTCGCAGAAAGCAGCATTCATGTCCCGTACCCTTTCGCGCGCCCTCGCGGGCGCGGCCGTCGGCCTCGCCCTCGTCCTGGGCGTTCCCCTCGCGGCATCCGCACACGTCACCGTCAACCCGAACACCGCGACGCCGGGCGGCTACGCCACCGTCAACTTCCGCGTTCCGACCGAGTCCGAGACGGCCTCGACCGTCAAGGTCGAGGTCACCCTCCCGACCGACACCCCGTTCACGGCGGTGCTCGTCCAGCCGGTTCCCGGGTGGACCGCGACCGTCGAGAAGGGCGCCCTCCCCGCGCCCGTCGAGGTCGACGGCAACACCATCAGCGACGGACCGCTGAAGATCGTCTGGCAGGCCGACCCCGGCACGGGCATCGGTCAGGACCAGTTCCAGGTCTTCTCCGCCGTGCTCGGACCGGTGCCCGACACGGGGCACGTCGTTCTGCCCGCGGTGCAGACGTACTCCGACGGTGAGGTCGTGAACTGGTCGGCCACCCCCGACCAGGTCGCCGCCGACGACACTCTCGAGCCCGCTCCGGTGCTGTACATCAACGACACGCCGCCGGCCACGGGCCACGGTGCCTCGCACGCCACCGCGACCGCGGCACCGTCCGACGACCACGACATGGCCGCGGCGTCGTCCACGGACGGTTCCGCCGGCGCGGCGCTGGGCCTCAGCATCGCGGCGCTCGTCATCGGCGTCGGTGGCGCGGTGCTCGGCGCGCTGGCGTTCGCCCGTCGCCCGAAGAAGGCCTGATCGTGCGCGCGCCCACGGCGCCTCGGCGTCGAGTCGGCGTCCTCAGCCTCATCGTCGCTGCGGCCGCCGTGGGCGCTGCGCTCGGCGGGGCGCAGGCCGCGTCGGCGCACGACAGCCTGGTCTCGGCGACCCCGGCGGCGGACGCGACGGTCTCGACCGCCGCGGACGTCGCGCTCACTTTCAGCGCGAATCTGCTCGGAGCCGACGGCGGGAACGAGGTCATCGTGGTCGGGCCCGACGCCCGTCACTACGAGACGGACTGCACCGCGCTGGCCGGGCCCACGCTCACGACCCCGGTCGAGCTCGGGTCCGCGGGCGACTACCAGGTGACCTGGCGGGCGGTGTCGTCCGACGGCCACCCCGTCTCGGGCACCTACCGATTCACCTACACGCCCGCCGCGGGCGAGCCCGTCGCCACCGGATCCGAGGCCTCGCCCTGCGCGAGCGTCGCTTCGCAGCAGGCGGAAGCGGCCCCGGATGCCACGGCCCCCGCGGCCGCACCCTCGGGTCTGGTCATCGGCCTGTCGGTCGGGGGCCTCGCGGTCATCGTGGTCGGCGTCGTCGTGGTGCTGCTCGTCCGGCCGCGCCGGAAGGGCGACGCGGACGACGAGTGACGCCGGGCGGGGAGGGTCTGTCCGGCTCCTCCCCGCTGGCGCGGCATCCGGTGCGCATAACTCCGGCGGGACTCCGCGGAGCAGGTGGCCTGCGGGGCCGGGTGCCGGTTCTGCCGGAGTTGTGCGCGGCCGGTGGCCGGTGTGGCATCCGGTGCGCATAACTCCTGCGGAACTCCGCGGAGCAGGTGGCCTGCGGGGCCGGGTGCCGGTTCTGCCGGAGTTGTGCGCGGCCGGTGGCCGGTGTGGCATCCGGTGCGCATAACTCCGGCGGGACCGCGCGGAGCAGGTGGCCTGCGGGGCCGGGTGCCGGTTCTGCCGGAGTTGTGCGCGGCCCCTGGGCATCCGGCTCCGGTACCCAACGAAGGAAATCCGTGCCCCGAGACGGCTCTCCGCGGCCCGAACGGGTCGGATTTCCTTCGTTGTGTCCGCGCCGCCCGGCGGACGCCGGGGCGCAGGTGGTCAGCGCGTCGGCGAGTCCAGGGTGCGGAGGTACCGCGCCGTCATGCGGCGCTGGATCGCGCGGTTCAGCGGCCACGCCAGCCGTGTGAACCAGCGCCCCGGACGCGAGAACGCCGTGATCGTGAAGGTCACCTCGCCCGTCGGGGCCAGGGTCAGTTCGAAGCGTTCCTCGCCGTTCTCGGGGTGTCCCGGCAACGAGCCGTACGCGAACCCCGCGTGCTGGTCGTCGCGCTCCGCCCACACCACAAGACACGGGATGCCGAAGGGTCCCAGCCGCATGTCGATGCGGGTTCCGACGCGGAGCGGTGTCTGCGTCATCCGCACGGTCGCGCCGGCCCGCCGCTGCACCGCGCCGCACAGCAGCGCATCGGCCGCCTGCTCGAACGCGAAGCGACCCCGCCCGATCACGCGTTCCGCACGCACGTGGTGGTACCCGGGCGGCAGAACCCCCGCCGTCGCCCCGATCTCGGGGTAGGTGAGGTCGCTCATGCCGCACACCGTACTCGCGCGGGGGCCGGGGCGGCACGGCTTGTGCCGAGCGGAGGGCCGGGGGCGAAGGGAGGATCGACGCGCCCCGCGGCATCCTCCGCCCGTCCCTCGTCCTCCGCTCGTCACCAGCCGGACGGGATGCCACGACCCGACGCCTACGCTGAGGGAATGCCTGTGATCGCGGTCTCCACGCACCTCGCCGCGATCCTTTCGGCGGTCGAGCCGCTCGCCACGGAACAGCGGCCGCTCGAACGTGCCCGCGGCCGCGTGCTGCGGCATCCGGTGCACGCCGCCGTCGACGTGCCGGGCTTCGACAACTCGGCCATGGACGGGTTCGCCGTGCGGGTCGACGACGTGGCGACCGTCCCCGTGACGCTGCGGGTCGCGGCCGACCTCCCCGCCGGGACGTCGAGGAACCCCGCGCTGCGGCCGGGAGAAGCGGCCCGCATCATGACCGGCGCCCCCGTGCCGACGGATGCCACGGCCGTCGTGCCGTTCGAAGACACACGGGACGGTCTCGTCGGCTCCCTGTCCGAGACCACCGTCCTCGTGGCTCCGCGCGTGAGAGGGGCGCACATCCGCCGCCGCGGGTCGGACACGGCCGCGGGGGCGGTGGTCGTCCCCGCCGGGGTGCGGCTGACCGCCGCGCGGATCGCCGCGATCGCGGCATCCGGAACCGCGTCCGTCGAGGTCGCGCGGGCGCCGCGGGTCGCCGTGATCTCGACCGGGTCGGAGCTCGTCGCCCCCGGGACGCCGCTGGATCACGGACAGATCCCGGAGTCGAACAGCTTCCTGCTCGCGGGCCTCGCCGAGGAGGCGGGGGCCGAGGTCGTGCTCCGCGCGAGCGTGGGCGACGAGGGCGACGGTCCGCGGGCGTCGATCGCCGAGGCCGAACGCCTCGGGGCGGACATCGTGGTGTTCTCGGGCGGGGTGAGCGCGGGCGCGTACGAGGTCGTGAAGAACAGCCTCGGCGACCTGCTGTCGTTCGTGCAGGTCGCGATGCAGCCCGCGCGGCCGCAGGGTTTCGGACGCACGCCCGCCGGCACGCTCGTGTTCGGTCTGCCGGGCAACCCGGTCAGCGCGGCGGTCTCGTTCGAGGTGTTCGTGCGCCCCGCGCTGCGGGCGTTGGAGGGCGAGGTCGGCGACGACCGCACGGTCGTACGGGTTCCGCTCGCGGAGGGATGGCGTGTGCGCGTCGACCGTCTGCAGTACGTTCCCGTGCGGCTCGACCGGACGGATCCCGCCGCCTGGCGTGCCGTCCCGCCCGCGCCCGGAACCCGCGGCTCCACCCGCGGCCTCGGCGACGCGGACGGCTACGCCGTGATCCCGCCGGGCGAGCGCGACCTCGAGCCCGGCGACCTCGTCGAGGTGAGGCTCGCGTGAGCCTCGACGCGGTCCTGCTCGCGGGGGGCCGTGGCGCGCGCGTCGGCGGGGCCGCGAAGCCGCTGTTCCGGGTCGACGGCGAGACGCTCCTCGCCCGCACCGTGGCGGCGGCCCGCGGCGTCGGGGCCGCGCGGATCGTCGTCGCCGCTCCCCTCCTCGCATCCGACCTCGACGTGACCTGGGTGCGGGAGGATCCGCCGTTCGGCGGCCCCGTCGCCGCAACCGTCGCCGCGCTCGCCGCCCCAAGAGCGCTCGAGGCCGACGAGGTGCTCCTCCTCGCGTGCGACCTCGTCGACCCGGCGGCCGCGCTCGCCGCGTTGCCGTCGATCCCGCCCGGCGCCGATGGCGTATGCCTCGCCGAGGGCGGTCGGCCCCAGTGGCTCACGGGCCGATACCGGACCGCGGCGCTGCGGGAGGTGGCATCCACGATTCCGGACGGAGGACGGGATGCCGCGATGCGGACTCTCCTCGGGGGCTTGCGGATCGCGTTCGTCGACACGCCCGCGGCGCTGTCGCGCGACATCGACACGTGGGACGATCTGACCGCGGCCGGAGGCTCGGCCGCGAGCGAGCCCGAGGAGGAGCCGTGACCGAATCCCGCACCCTGCCGCCCGAGGCCCTGAACGAGTGGAGCGCCGCGCTCGCCGAGCGCTTCGGCCTTGCGGAGGGCGATGTGCCCATCGCGCTGATCCTCGATCTCGCGCGCGACGTCGCGAACGGCGTGGCGCGGCCCGCCGCTCCGTTGAGCGCGTTCGTGGCCGGCCTCGCCGCGGGCCGGGCCGGGGGCACACCCACCGACACCGAGGCCGCGGTCGCCGCGGTGGTCGAGCTCGCGAAGGGGTGGAACGCCGGCTGACGGCCCCGCCGTCCGGCGGAGTTCTCGAGAGACACGCCGGGAGGCGGCCTCAGGCCGCGGCGTGTCGGGCACGGACTCCGCATGACGGCACAGCAGCGCGGGCGGTCACGGCCCGACGTACTCACCGCGCGGGCGCAGCCGCATCGCGGGCTCGGCGTACTCGGCGGCGATGTGGGCGATCCACCCGGCCGTGCGGCCGACGACGAAGACGGTGGCCGCGGTGTCCTCGGGAAGCCGCGCCGCCGAGGCGAGGGCCGCCAGCGCCAGGTCGACGTTCGGCGCGAGGCGCGCGCGGTCGGCGACGACCTCCTGGAGCCGGCGCACGGCATCCATCGTCCCCTCGCCGTCGGGCAGCGTGGCGAGGAGCGGGAACAGGGCGTCGGCCCGATCGTCGACGCTGTCGTAGAGCGGATGACCGAACCCCGGGATGCCATTGCCCTCCTGCAGCGCCTCGCCCAGGGCCCGCTCCGGCTCCAGCCCGCGGCGCACCCGGGCCAGCAGGCGCGCGGTGCGCGTTGCGGCGGAGACGTGGAGGGGGGAATCGGCGGCGCCGAGCGCGGCGCTGACCGCGGCGTACCCGTCGGCGCGCGCGGAGGCCGCGACGCGCGCCGCGAAGGTCGACACCGCCAGATCGTGGTCGATGAGCAGCACGAGCGCGGCGTTGACCGTCGCGACGACCGGGGCAGGCGGCGCGGGGATCCAGGTGCTGACGAGTGAGCGGGCGAGATCGGGGTGCGGGTGTCCGCCGAGGGCGACGGGGAGTCCGGTCAGCAGGGTCCAGCCGACGCGGTACGCCGTCGCGGGACTCGCGTCGCGCCGGAGCGGATCGTCGGCGGCGAAGCCCGTCAGTGCCGCGCGCAGCCGGTCCATCGGTCCCGTGTGCAGCGGCAGCGCCTGCACCATCGCCCGGGCGGAGCCGATCGCGGTGTCGGGCGCGTCGACGCGTTCGGTATCCCACAGCCACGCGACGACCTCGGCGAACGGGCGGTCGATCAGGTCGCGGGCGCGGCGACCGCGGTAGAGCAGCTCCCCGTCCTCGATGTCGGCGATATCCGTGCGGATCACCCCGAGCGGCAGACCGGTCGTCGGGTGCGACGGCGCGGGAGCGGCCGTGCGGCGGCGCGCGGCGGCGAACGCCTCGACCTCGAGCGCGTCGAACGTCGAGCCGTGCGTGCCGCGTTCGCGCGCGAGCATGCCGCGCGAGACGTAGGCGTACAGCGTCGCGGGCTTGACGCCGAGGCGGGACGCGGCCTGGGCGGCGGTGAGGCGGGGGAGCGAGGAGGGCACATTGATCCGATCAACGTTGACGGTGTGATCGTCATGTTCGCACACTGAGCGCATGAGCGAGCTGATCGATGTGCCCCGCGGACTGACGGGGGTGGTGGCGGCCGAAACCGCCATCGGCGACGTGGACGGCGACGCCGGGATGTACCACTACCGCGGAATCCCGGCGGTGGACCTGGCGCGCGAGTGCACGTTCGAAGACGTGTGGCACCTGCTGGTCGTGGGGGAGCTCCCGGATGCCACGACCCGCCGTTCCTTCCTCGACCGGGTCGCGGCGGCCGCCGCCCACCCCGCGGTCGACGGTGTCGTCGAGACCGTCGTGGCCCGCACCGACGACCCGCTCACCGCGCTGCGCGCGGCCTGGCCGCTGTTGGCATCCGCTCGGGGCACCCGTCCGCTGTACGACCTCGACGAGGAGGCGCGGCTCGACGACGCGATCGCCTTCGCGGCGGTCGCCCCGCGTCTCGTCGCGGCGGTGGCGCGCGGGTCGGACCCCGGCCCGACGGTGCCGGTGGTCTCCGGTTACCTCACCGCGCTGACCGGCATCCATCCCGATCCTGCGCACGAGCGGGCGCTCACGGCGTACCTGATCGCCGCGATGGACCACGGCTTCAACGCCTCGACCTTCACCGCGCGGGTCATCGCCTCGACCGGCGCCGACATGGCCGCGTGCCTCACCGGCGCGCTCGGTGCGCTGTCCGGACCGCTCCACGGCGGAGCGCCCGCGCGGGCGTTGGAGAGCCTCGACCGCGCGGGCGAGGATCCCGAGGCGTGGATCCGGAGCGAACTCGCCGCCGGCCGCCGGTTGATGGGCTTCGGCCATGCGGTGTACCGCACGACCGACCCGCGTTCCGCGCTGCTGCGCACGGTCGCGGAGGGCTTCGGCGGCCCGCGGGTCGCGCAGGCGCTGGCGTTCCAGGGCACGGCCGAACGGCTCCTCGCCCAGCACAAGCCGGACCGGCCGCTGCACGCGAACGTCGAGTTCTACGCCGCGGTCGTCATGGAGGAGTGCGGCATCCCTCCCGAGATGTTCACGCCCACGTTCGCCCTCGCACGGACCGTGGGCTGGACGGCCCACGTGCTCGAGCAGGCCCGCGACCCGAAGATCATCCGCCCGTCCGCGCGGTACGTCGGGCGGCCGCCGGCGTAGCCCCTGACGTTCTGCGTCCAAGACACGCCGCATCTGCCGCGCGCCATACGGCGTGTCTTGGACACTCGGCGCCGAGCGCACCACCGAGCCCGGACGAACGGTGGGATGCCGCGGATGAACGGTCGGGCGCAGTGCCCGCCCACCGGCGAGCATCGGAGTATGACCACCACAGCCCCGGTCCCCGTGACCGCGCCATCGCCCATGAGGTACGGCGGACTCGTCGTCCTCATGCTCATGAGCTTCCTGCTCGTCACCGCCGAGTTCCTCCCGAACGGCGTGCTCACGGAGATCGCCGCGAGCCTCGGCATCACCGCGGGCCAAGCGGGGCAGACGGTCACCGTCACGGCGCTCGCTGGGCTCCTCGTCGCCCCGACCATCGGCATCCTGGTGCCCCGTCTCGACCGGCGGCTGCTGCTGACGGCCGCGGCGGTGGCGGCCGCGGTGTCGAGCATCGTCGTCGCGATCGCGCCGAGCCTGGTCGTGATCCTCATCGCGCGGTTCCTGCTCGGCGCCGCGATCAGCACGTACTGGTCGATGTCGATCCTCGCCGCGGGGGCGCTCGCGGCACCCGGACGGATCGGCCGCGCGGTCATGTTCACCTCCGCGGGTCTGTCGCTCGCGACCGTCGCGGGCGTGCCGCTCGGCGTCGCGCTCAGCGAACTGCTCGATTGGCGGATCACGTTCCTCGTGGTCGGCGTCGCGACGGCAGTCCTGGGCGTCGCGGTCCGGACGGCGCTGCCCCCGGTTCCCGCGGCGACGGTGTCGAGCCTGCGGATCCTCGGCGACACGCTTCTCCGTCCCGGCACGCTCGTCGGCATGGTCGGCCACGTGCTCGTCGTGCTCGGGCACTTCCTCGCCTACACGTACGTGCGGCTGTCGCTGGAGCGCCTCCCCGGCATCGAGCCCGGAACCGTCGTGCTGCTCCTCGCCGCCTTCGGCGTGGGCGGGCTCGCGGGCAACATCGTGATCGGCATGGTCGTCGACCGCGCGTTCGGGCGCCTCGCTGTGACCGGGCCGCTGGTGATCGCCGCCGCGATCGCCGTCGTCCTGCTGCTGCCGGCAGCGCTCGCCGCGGTGGCCGTGGCGGTCGTGGTGTGGGGCTTCTTCTTCTCGTCGTGGCTGATCATCGTGAACACGTGGGTCGGCAAGCGCATGCCCGACCGCCTCGAGGCCGGCGGCAGCCTGGTCGTGACCGGATTCCAGCTCGCGATCACGATCGCCGCGGGCGTCGGCGGGCTCCTCGTCGACACCGTCGGGATCGAGACCGTGGATGCCATCGGCATCGTGCTGCTCGTCGTCGGCGCCGTGCTGTTCGGGGTGTCGCTGCGGCGTCGCGGAGCGGCCGTCTCTCCCCGTTGAGTGTCCAGGACACGCGGACCCGGCTGCTCCCGGTCCGCGTGTCCTGGACACCGAACCTCTGGGGCTTACGCCGTCAGCGCCCGCGCCCGCCACGACGACGGCGCGACCCCGGTGTGCCGGCGGAACGCGCGGCGGAAGCCCTCGTCACTGGCGTAGCCGAGCGTGCGCGAGATCTCGGACACCGGCATGCCGGCATCCAGGAGTCTCTTCGCCTCCCGCACGCGCACCTCGGTGACGTAACCCGCGGGCGATCGGCCCATCGTGTCGCGGAAGCGCTCGGCGAACACGCTCCTCGACATCGCGGCGAGGGATGCCAGGTTCTCGAGCGTCCAGTCGTGGCCGGGGTCGGTGTCGATCGCGGCGGCGACGCGCGCGAGGAACGGGTCGGCGACGGGAGCGGGCCAGCCGTCGCGCGACGCCCACGCCCGCACGGCGGACAGCAGCACGGACCGGATCATCGACCGGCAGACGACGGCGTCCCCCGGACGCTCGCACGCGGCACCGTCGGGCGTCGGGCCGAGGTGGCCGGCCAGCGCCGCGGCGGCCGGTTCGAGCCCCGCGAATCCCGTGACGAGCACGGTTCCCGGGAGGGATGCCACAACCTCGGACGGCGTGATCTCGGCGGTGACGACGATGACCTCGGCGCCGGACTGCGACGACAGGACCAGGCGGCGGCACCCGAGGGACATGGCCGCGTCGCCCGCGAGGAGCGTGCGGCGGCCGCTGACCGGCTGCCCGCCGCCGGTCGGGGCGTCGACCTGGCAGCCGGTGCCGATCGCGAGGTCGCCCGTGATCTCGCCGCGGTGGACGTAGACGAACGTCGCCGATCCGGTCGGGAGCACGACGTCTCCGCCGGCGGCGAGGACGACGCGGCGCGACGAGCCCGTGCGCACGTCGAGGGTGGCGAGGGCGCGCTCCAGGGCGTCGGTCATGCTTTCCCGAACGGTCGCGGGCCGCCGGGCATTCCGCGGCATGCTGCCGCCACCGAATCCGGGGTCCGCGGCGCACCTCCTGACGTTGAGTGTCCAGGACACGCCGCATCGGCGCGGCGGCATCCGGCGTGTCCTGGACACCCGGCAGCGGACCCCGCACGCGTACGCGCCTCAGTGTCCAAGACACGCGGATGCCATGGCATCCCGTCCGCGTGTTCTGGACACCGAACCGGTAGAACGCGACGCCGCCGCGGGCGGGACCTCAGCTCAGGAAGCTCGCGCCGCTGAACAGGCCGATCGCGATCGAGAGCAGGAACGCCGCGACGCCCGAGATGAAGCCGGCGGCGGCGAGTTCGCGCGCCATGCGCGCGTTCAGACTCAGGATGCCGAGCACGAACGAGACCACCGCGAGCGCCCAGATCCCGATCTGGATCCACAGGAACTGGTCGAGCTCGGCCACCGCGCTCACCGACACCAGGAAGATGTGCCACGCCACCACGATCACGCCGGTGACGATCGCGATGATCGAGACCGCGCGCAGGTCGCCCTTCGGCGTCGGGGGTGCCGGGGGCTCTTCCCGCGGCGGCACGTTCAGCCCCGGCTCGAGGGAGTCGGGGAGTTCGTCGTCGGCGGGCATGGGTCGATCCTCCCAGGTTCGCGGCCCTCGCGGCGAGGGCGGTGATGTCGGTGCCCCCGCGTAGCCTGCGGGGATGAGAACGATCGGCGTCGACCTCGCGGCCGGGGTGCCCGGCACCGCGCTCGCCGAGATCGTGTGGTCGGCGGGCGGCGCATGCCTCGTGCGGCTCGACCTCGGGGTGGACGATGCGGCGATCGTGGCATCCACCGGCGACGACGGCTGGCTCGGACTCGACTGCCCGCTCGGGTGGCCCGACGCGTTCGTCGACTTCGTCCAGGCGCACCACGGCGGCTCCGTGCCCGCGCTCGGCGAGGTCGACGGCGGAGCCGACTGGCGCCGCGGGCTCGTCTACCGCCGCACCGACGCCGTCGTACGCGACCGCATCGGTCGCTGGCCGCTGAGCGTATCGACCGACCGCCTCGGGGTCACGGCCCTGCGCGGAGCGGGCCTGCTGCGCCGACTCGCCGCCAGCGGCTTCCCGGTCGACCGCGCGGCCGAGGGGCGCCTGTTCGAGGTGTACCCCGGCGGCGCACTGCGGATCTGGGGCTTCGACACCACGAAATATCGAGTGGATGCCACCCGCCGGGCGACCCTGCTCGCCACGCTGCAGCAGCGCGCGCCGTGGTTCGACGTCGGGGCGTCCGCGGCACTCGCCGTGGCATCCGCCGACGCGTTCGACGCGATGATCGCCGCCCTCGCGACGCGCGCCGCCGCGACGGGGCGTTTCGTCCGGCCCGGGGCAGAAGACCTCGAGGTTGCGCGGCGGGAGGGGTGGGTCGCTCTGCCGGAGGGGGAGGTCGAGGAGCTCGCGCGGCCCTGACCTTAGAGGGGCGCGGGCCGCGCGGCATCCTGGATCAGGAGGCGGTGTAGCCGCCGTCGACCAGGTGGTAGCTGCCGGTGATGAAGCTCGCGGCGTCGCTGGCGAGGAAGGCGATGAGGTTCGCGACCTCGTCGGGCTTGCCGAGGCGGCCGATGGGGTGCTTGCTCACGAGGAATTCCTTGACGTCATCGCCGACGGCGTCGAGCAGCGGGGTGTCGATGAAGCCGGGGCCTACCGAGTTCACGCGGACGCCCTGCGCCGAGTACTCCAGAGCGGCGTTCTTCGTCATGCCGACGACCGCGTGCTTGGCGGTGACGTACGCGGGGGAGGTGGCGAAGCCGACGCTGCCGAGGATCGATGCGATGTTCACGACCGAGCCGCCGCCGTTGGCGAGGATCGAGGGGATCTGCGCGCGCATGTTGCGGAACACGGCGTTGAGGTTGATCGCGATGACCTTGTCCCACGCTTCGTCGGTGTACTCCGCGGTCGGGGCGGCGGCGCCACCGATCCCGGCGTTGTTCACGCCGATGCGGAGCGGCGCGAGGGTGTTCGCGAGCTCGACGGACGACGCGATCCACGCGACGTCGGTGGCGTCGCCGACCGAGGCCTCTGCCGTGCCGCCGGCGGCGCGGATCTCCTCGACGACCTTGTGCGCGTGGTCGGCGTTGAGGTCGTTGACGACCACGGCGGCGCCGTTCTGGGCCAGCAGCAGGGCGGTCGAGCGCCCGATTCCGCTGCCCGCTCCCGTCACGATCGCCGAACGGTTCGCTACGTCGTACTGAGCCATGGGTGGCCTTCTTCCCGGGCGGGCGCGGTGCCGGGAGATCTTCTCGGACGGTCCGTCCTTCTCTCCACCCTACGCCCGCGCGAGCAGATAGATGCGCGTGAATGGAATTTGGGCCGGGTGCAAGAACCCCTTCGGCGCCAGCCGCCGCGGGCACAAGCTCAGCGATCCGCGTTGGGTCAGGGGCATCCGGACCCTGTCGGCTGAGGTTGTGCGGATTGCTGAGGTTGCGCGGGCACCCGCCGAGGCCGCGCCCCCGCCGTCAGGCGAGCGTGGCGAACGCCGAGCGGTGCCACACGAGCGGCTGGTAGCCGAACTCGGACGACAGCTGCTCGACGCGGAGCACCACGATGTCGTGGTCTCCCGCCGGATAGGTGTTCCACAGGGTGCACTCCAGCCAGATCGGGGCGTCCTGCAGGAGGATCGCGCCGGTCGGGCCGGGGTGGGTCACGAGGCCCTCGAACCGCCGCGCGCGGTCCGGGCCGGCGAGCTGGCGGATGCGGTCGGCGTGCCCGTCGCCGAGCACCGACACTCCGATCCTCGGCGCGCGGCGCAGCACGGGCCAGGTCGTGGACGTGTGCTGGACGGCGAACATCACCAGCGGCGGATCCTGCGAGACGCCGACGGTGAACGACGAGGCCACGAGCACCTCGTCGTTCCCGTCGACGTGCGCGGCGATCGCGACCACACCGCAGGGGAAGCCCGAGAACGCTTCGCGCAGCCGGCGTGGGTCGTCGTCGTGAGGTTGGAGAGGCATGGCGCGGCTCAGGCCGGGAACGTCCGGTTCATCCACTCGGCGCTGACCAGCGCCGAAGCGAACGGGTCCATGCTCGCCCGGTCGACCTCGATGATGATCCAGCCGTCGAAGTCCGCGGGCAGAGCCGCGAGCATCCGGTCGAGGTCGAGGTGGCCGAGTCCGGGCTCCAGGAACAGGCCGGCATCCGTCGCCGTCCGATAGGGCGTCGGGGTGGCGCGCGAGGACGCGACCACCGCCATGTCGAGGTCCTTCACGTGGAGGTCGACGATGCGGTCGCTGTACCGGGCGATGATCGCCGCGGCATCCATCCCGGCCCACTCGAGGTGCCCCACGTCGAACGACGCCCCGAGCGCGGGGATCGCCGCCAGCGTCTGGTCGATCTCGTCCTCGGTCTCGATCCAGGTGCCGACGTGGTTGTGCAGCCCCGCGCGAATGCCCTCGCGCTGGAGCACCTCGGTGGCCTCCGCGAGGAACTCGATCTGCTCGTCGAGACGCGCCTGCGAGAAGCCCGCGCCCACCGCCACGGCCTCGAGGGTCCGCACGGCATTCGGCTCCCACGAGACCTCGGGGGCGAGGAAGACGGTGTCCAGGCCCGCGAACGCGGACTCCTCGGCCTTGCGACGGATGCCGTCGAACCAGTGCACCCGCTCCGACGAACCGGGCGCGAGGGTGACGCCGTGGTCGCTCGGGATGGCGATCGAGGCGTATCCGGGGGCGAGTGCGAGGCCCGACTCGGCGATCATGGCGCGGAAGTCCCGCAGGGTCTGGGTCGGCAGGACCTCCATCATCACCGCCCCGAAGCCGGCCTCGCGGATCTGCCGGAGCACGTCGGGGTAGTCCGCGCGGAAGGCGGGGTCGCCGTAGAGCCACAGGCTCTCGCTGTTCGGGTCCGTGGGGTCGGCCTTGATGTTGATCCACTGGATCGCGTTGAGCGCGACACGGTCGCGGCGCAGCCCGCTCATGCGACGCTCCGCGCGTTGTAGACGACGACCCCGCCGTCGTCGACGGCATCCCGGTACGAACGGAAGACCTCGAGAGCCTCGTCGCGCAGCAGCGGGTCGACGACCTGGATGCCGCGCTCCTCGAACTGGGCCGCCCAGTCGTCGCGCATCGGTCCCTCGTCGAACGTGGTGATCTCCTCCAGCTCCGGGCCGGAACCGGCCACGACGAGGGTCCGCACGCCCGACCACAGCGTCGCGCCGTAGCACTGCACGCACGGGCGCCAGTTGACGACGAGCTCGTGCTCCGGCTGACCCGGGCCGCCGAGGTCCCACGTGCCGAGCGCCCGTTGAGCGGTGCCGAGGGCGGTGACCTCCGCGTGCGCGGACGACACGCCGGAGGCGAGGACGACGTTCACGCCCACCGACACGATGCGTCCGGTCGCGGTCTCGGCGACGAGTGCAGCGAAGGGTCCGCCGTTGCCCTCGCGCCAGTTGCGGTCGGCGAGGGAGTGGACGAGCCGCATGCGGTCCGCGCGGTCGGGGATAGTCTCGGGGGCGTCGGCCAGGGCGTCGGAGACCCAGTCGGGGAGCGTGATGTCGTAGGCGGTGGCGGAGAGTTGCATCGGGGCTCCTTGCATCGGGGGCGGTGTCAGGCGGAGACGGGGGACAGCTGTCGGACGGCCGCGCGGGCCGCGCGGACCGCCGTCACCGCGCCGGTGAGCGTGGCGTTGGCGACGACCGCGGTCGGGACGACGCCGTTGCCGGCGACGAAGAGGTTGTCGAAGCCCCACACGCGGCCGTCCGTGTCGCACACGCTCGTGCCGTCGTCGGTGGTGCCCATGCGGACGGTGCCGGTCTGGTGCAACGACGATCCCGGGGGCAGGAGCGCCGATTCGGTCGCGGGGTCGAAGGTGCCGAACAGCTCGCACAGTTCGACCATCGCGCGTTCCGCCGCCGCGATCGCCGCGCGGTCGGCATCCGAGTAGGCGAAGTCGATCTCGAACCGCGGCATCCCGGTGAGGTCTGTCTCGCCCTCGACGAAGCGCACGCGGTTCTCGCCGCGGCTCTCGATCGGGATGTAGAGGGAGATGCCGACGCCGTACCCGAGGGGCGTGCCGTCCTCGGCGGTGTAGGTGCTGTTCATGATCTGGCCGTGGAACGGCTGCTCCGCGCCGTTCTGCGGCAGCCACAGCGAGTCGACGCAGAACTCCCCGGGCAGCGCCGTCGGGAGGTCCTCGACGGCGAGACCGAAGCGATCCAGGTCCATCAGGACCCGTCCGGTGAGGAACGCGTGCTCGTTGAGGTAGCGACCGAGGGCGGCGGGACGGATGCCGGAGGCGTGGAGGAGCTGCGGAGTGCGGAACGTGTCCGCGCACACCACGGTCACCGCGGCCTCGACGACCACGTGCGAGCCGTCGGCCAGCCGCCGCAGACGCGCGCCCGCGACGCGCTCACCGTCGTGCACGAGCTCGACGGCGAGGTGGCCGGGGAGCAGCGCGAACGCGTCGTCGGGGGCACCGCCGAGGGGCGGGAAGATCACCGCCGGACCGACGCGGTGGCGGCCGGTGCCGCCGGGCGCGAAGGCCATCGGCATGGGCTGGGGCTCGCGCGGCGCCGGGGTGCGGGAGCCGAGGTGCGCGGCGAGCACGTCCAGCACGACCTGCCCCGGCTCGGTCGGGCCGATCGAGGGCGAGGTGGAGTGGAGCACGCGCTGCGCGACGGCGAGGTCGTCGCTGAAGCGCTGCGGGTCGCCGAAGTCGAAGCGCTCGTCCCCGGCGGGCCACGGCACCGCAGCCGTCCAGTGCGCCCCCATGCCTCCGACGTTCCAGGCCGCGGCCGCCATGGGCATGGCATCCGCGTCGTCCCCGAGGGCGGTGAGAAGGTGCAACCGGGGTTCGAGCCCGGCGGCGTCGGTCGCGCGCGTCGGCTCGGGGGCTTCGCCGGCGTAGAACCCCTGGATGCCGGACTCCACCGCCGCGTTGTAGGCGGACCAGATCTCGGGCTCGGGGACGTCGTGCAGGTGCAGCCCCGGGGTTCCGCCGATCGCCCCGCCGCCGTCGACCATCACGATGCGGGCGTCGGGGGACGCCGCGCGCACGAGGTTCGCGACGATGCTGCCCATGATCCCGCTGCCGATGATGAGCAGGTCGGCGGGTGCGGTCGGTGCGGTGTTCACGGGTGTCTCCGGTTCTGGGTGGGGTGGGCGGTCATCCGGCGGAGCCGCGCACGATCGTGTCGAGAACGGATGCCGAGACGGCATCCCGCGCGACGTGCGCGGCTCCGAGGAGGACGGCATCGGCGCCGAGGGCGGTGGGAAGGATGCGGATCGAGGGGTCGCCCCGCTCGCGCAGACGCTCGAGGACGAGGGGCACGAGGAGTTCGGAGGCGTCCTCGAGCCCGCCACCGAGGACGACGAGCTCGGGCGCGATGGTCCAGGCGAGGACGTCGATGAGGTCGGCGAGTTCGGCCGCGAAGTCGCGCGCGAGGGCGAGGGCGGAGTCGTCTCCCGCCCGCGCGGCGTCCGTCAGGGCGAGCGCGGCGGTGCGATCCGCGGCGATCGGCGAGCTGAGGAGGGAGAAGCCGTCGGCGGCAGTCTGCTTGAGGTCGAGCACCCGGGATTCCACGAGCTCACCCGCGGCTCCGCGGTGGCCGTGGTGAATGGCGCCGCGGAGGAGGAAGCCGGCACCGGTGCGGTTGCCGTGGACGAGCCAGGCGACGTCGTCGTGCCCCTCGGCTGCTCCCGCGCGGCTCTCGGCGAAGGCGGCGAGGTTGGCGTCGTTGTCGGTCGTGATGGGGAAGCCGAGCAGGGCGGTGGCGGTCTCGGCGAGGGGGAACCCCGTCCAGGCGGGAGCGTTGATGAGGCGGACGACGACTCCGTCGCGGGCGTCGATGACACCACCGGCCGCGATCGTTCCGGCGGCCAGCACGCGCGGGTCGAGGCCGGCCTGCTCCCGGGCGATCTCGGTCACCGCCGCGAGGTGCTGCAGGGCGCGTTCGGGGGCGAAGTAGTCCTCGCCGAGCGCGGTCTGCGCGCGGCCGAGCACCCGGCCGTGCAGGTCGACGATCATCGCGTACGCGGTGTGCGTGTCGAGTCGCAGCGCGACGGCGACGCGATGGTCGGCGACGTACGCGTAGCTCTTCGCCGGACGCCCCGCACCGCCCGAGGCCGTCTCGGACTCCAGCGCCCATCCGGCGCGTCGGAGTTCCTCGAGGATCGCCTGGAGCGTCCGCCGGCTCAGCCCGGTGGCGCGGCCGAGGTCGGCGAGCGAGGCGTCCCCGGCGGCGGCGAGGGCGCGCAGCACCACGGCCGTGTTCATCCGGCGGACGCGCCCCTGATCGAGCCCTTCCGCGAGGGCGGCGTCCGGTTCGCTGCGGTTCGCTGTCATGGGGAGCCTCTCACTTGAGCCCGGTGGCGGCGATGCCCTGCACGAAGTAGCGCTGGAGGAACAGGAACAGAGCGAGCACCGGGAGCATGACGACCACGGCTCCGGCGAGCACCAGTCCGTAGTCGGTCACGTTCTGCGCGGCCTGCTTGGTCGCGGCCAGTCCGACCGGGAGCGTGTAGGTCGCGGACTGCTGCGCGACGATGAGTGGCCAGATGAAGTTGTTCCAGGATGCCAGGAACGACATGATCGTCACGGTCGCCAGGGCCGGGCCCGCCAGCGGCAGGAAGACCTGCCCGAAGATGCGGAACTCGCTCGCGCCGTCGATGCGGGCCGCCTCGATCAGCTCCTGCGGGATGCTGGCGGCGTACTGCCGGACGATGAAGACCGACAGCGGCGCGACCATCAGCGGCAGCGCGATGCCGACGAGGGTGTTCACGAGGCCGAGGTTGACCGTCACGACGAACTGCGGCACGAACGTGGCCGAGAACGGGACCATGAGGGATGCCATGACCGCGCCGAACGCGATCCGCTTCCCGCGGAACTCGAGCTTGGCGAGGGCGTACCCCGCCATCGATCCGCCGACGACGTTCGCCACCACGGTGAGCGCCGCGACGATGAGGCTGTTGACGAGGAACCCGCCGAAGCCCACCTCGGTGAACAGGCGGCCGTAGTTCTCGAAGGTCACCTCGCTCGGGAGCCACGCGCCGGGCGCGGACCGGAAGTCGTCGAGTCCGCGCAGCGACCCGGACACGACCCAGAAGAAGGGCAGGACGGTCAGGGCCGCCGCGACGATGAGCGCGACGTACAGCAGCGCGACGGGCACGGCGGGGCGCCGCGCGAGGGCCGGGGAGAGAGACGTCATGTGCGGGACCTCAGCATCCGGAACTGGACGAGGCTGACCACGACGACGATGACCAGGAGCACGAAGGATGCCGCGGACGAGGTCGAGATGTTCCCGAACCCGAACTGGTCGTAGGTGTAGAGCGCGAGGGAGCGCGTCGATCCGAGGGGGCCGCCGTTGGTCAGCAGGTAGGGCTCGTCGAACACCTGCAGGTAGAACACCGAGAGCAGGACCGAGACGAGCAGCGTGGTCGGCATGAGCAGGGGGAGGGTGATCGAGATCAGGCGCCGGATGGGGCCGGCGCCGTCGAGGGAGGCGGCCTCGCGGACATCGTCCGGAACCGCCTGGAGGCCGGCGAGGAAGAGGAGCATCGCGGTGCCGAAGTTGCGCCAGACGCCGAGCAGGATCACGACCGGCATCGCGAGGTTCGTGTCGCCCAACCAGTTCGGGCCGGCGAAGCCGATGGTCGCGAGGACCTCGTTGACCGTCCCCTGCGAGTTGAACGCGTACTGCCAGATGAGGGCGACCGACACGACGTTCGTGACGACGGGGGCGTAGAACAACGCGCGGAAGACGTTGCGACCGCGGCGGATGACCGAGTCGAGGACCACGGCGAGCACGAAGCCGACGAGCATCGTGGCCGGGACGCCGACGACCACGAAGACCAGCGTGTTGAGCAGCGAGCGCTGGAAGGTCGGGTCGACGAACAGGGCGAGGTAGTTCTCGAGCCCGACGAAATCCACGCTGAAGGGGTTCCGGAGGTCGGTGCTGCGCATGTCGGTGAGGCTCATCGAGAGCGAAGCGATCACCGGGATGAGGGTGAAGACGACGAACACCGCCATGAACGGCGTGAGGAACAGCCACGCGGTGACGCTGTGGGTCCGCTCGCCGCGGGCACGGCGCGCACGCGCCATGCCCGCGACGAGCGAGGGGACCGACGCCATGTCAGTCGCCGGTTCCGATGCCGTCGGCGGCGGACTGCAGCTTCTTGGCGGCCTCCTCGGCCGTCTCGGTTCCGCGGGCCACGGCCTCGAGTTCGGCGCCGATGGCGGTAGACACCTGGGTCCAGGTGGTCGCGGACGGCATGGGCTGGACGTTCTTCAGCTGCTCGAAGAACGCGTCGTACAGTGCGTTCCCGGCGATGGAGTCGTCCTTCCAGGCGGACTGCACGGCCGGCATGCTGCCGTAGGCGGCGAACTGCGCGATCTGCGTCTTCTCGTCGGCCATCTCGCGGACGACCTTCCACGCCGAGGCGGCGTTCTTGCTGTCCTTGTTCACGACCCAGCTGCCGCCGCCGAGGTTGCCGATGTCACCGGCGGGACCGGCGGGTTGGACGGCGGTGGCGACGTGCTCGGCGGTCCACCCGGGCTGCTTCGCGACGCCGTCGAGGGCGGCGATCACCCACGGGCCGGACAGCATCGAGCCGGTCTTGCCGTCGACGAAGTAGGGCTGCGAGTCGAGGAAGCCGGGGGTGTCGACCGCCGCGACGCCGCTGAGGTACGGCTCGGTGAAGTGGCTGATCGCCTGGATGCCTTCGGGGGTGTCGATCTGCCAGGACTTCCCGTCCGCACTGAGCAGGCTCTGTCCGGCCTGGACCGCGTACCGCTGCAACGCCTGACCGGTGTAGGTGTCCCACCCGACGTCGGCACCGAAGCCCTTGGTCGCGCCGCCCTTCTCGAGGGCCTGGAAGAACGGGAGGGTCTGATCCCACGTGGTCGGGACGGTGGCACCGCCCGCGGCGGCGAGGTCCTTCCGGTAGATGAGCGCGTACGTGTAGGCGTACCAGGGCACCGAGTACGTCGTGCCGTTGTACTGACCGGCATCCCACACACCGGAGAAGAAGCTCGAGGCGTCGACGAGGCCGTCGGGCACCGGTGCGAACGCTCCGCTGGCGAGGAACTGCGACTGCGCCTCGGTGTAGACCTGCGCGATGTCCGGTCCGGTGCCGGCGGCCATGGCCGTCTGCAGCTTGGTGTTGTACTCGTCGGAGGGGACGAGCGTGATCTGCAGGTCGAGGTCGGGGTTCGCCTTCTTGTAATCGGCGAGGACGTCGGAGAGCGCCGTGGCGTCGCCGTCGGGGGCCCAGAGCGTCACAGCTCCGGTCGCGGGGGAGTCGTCCACCGTCGTGGTGGACGCGGATGCCCCCGCGTCGGAGGGGCGGCCGCAGCCGCTGAGGATGAGGGTCGCCGCGAGCACGGTGGCTCCGACGGCGGCCAGGCGGGACTTTCGGGTGGTGCGGGTGTAACCGAAGCGAGTCACGGAGAGCTCCTGGGTTTCGGTGGCCGGATGGACGGGCGGTGCGGTGGAGCGGGGTGCCAGAGGAATATCGGGGTCGGTCTGGCAATTAATGCGATAAAGTCGCAGAATTAGGTGTTCGACTTCCGCGGCACCGATGGTCACACCCCGCGGTTACGCCCGCTCATTCGCGGCGTTTCTGATTTGTTTCAGTTATCTGTGGATGCCGCGGGCCGCCGCCTCGCGCGGGCGGTGACGACCTGCGCCCACAGCGCCTCCGTCGGCGCCGCGGTGAACCGGTGCGGCGACGTCGCGTCGATCCACAGCACGTCGCCTTCCGCGAGAGCGAAGGTCCGCTCGCCCACCGTGAGTTCGCCCCGTCCCGACAGGACGACGATGACGTCCTCGCCCTCGTGTTGGAACGCCTGCTCTTCGGAACACCCGGCCGGGACCGTGACCTCGTACGCCTCCAGCTGCGCCTCGGCGGGGGCGGGGAGCGCGCGCAGCCGGACTCCGTGCCCGCTCTCGTCGTGCCCGTCCTGCCCGCCGGTGTCGTCGGCGAGGAAGCGCGCCGGAGGGACGCCGAGCGCCTCGGCGATCTGATACAGCGTGGCGACGCCCGCGCGCACGCGCCCGTTCTCGATGTTGGACAGCGTCGGTTGGGAGATCCCCGCGAGTCCGGCGAGCTGCCGCGTGGTCAACTGCCGGTCGCGTCGCGCTGCCCGCACCGCGTCGCCGATCCGTCGGTCGAGGGGCTCGGCGTCGGTCATGCCTGTGCCCCCGCGGCCGTCCGGACGATCAGGACGGTCGCACCCCGCGGGCCGGCTTCCATCCGGTGGGGGACCGCCCCGTCGATCCACACCGCGTCGCCCTCGGCCAGCGGGTGCGGGGCCTCGGACTCGCGCAGCAGGACGGCATCCCCTCGCAGCACCCGCACGATCTCCTCGCCCGGGTGGATGCGCGGTCGGGCCTCGCGTTCGTGGGGAGCGAGCGGGAGTCGGATGGCGTCGAGCAGGCGTCCCGGCGTCGCGGGCGCCTCGGCATCCAGGTGGGGGAGGGCGTCGACGGTGGCGCGGTCGACCTTCTCGGGGGATCGCAGGAGCTGGTCGGACGAGACGTCGAGCGCCTCGGCGAGGAGGGCCAGCGTGCGCAGGCTCGGGAAGATCCGGCCGTTCTCGATGTTCGACACGAACGGCTGCGACGTGCCGATGCGGCCCGCGAGGTCGCGCATGGACAGGCCGAGCGCGCGCCGTCGCCTCCGCACCGCCGCGCCGATCGCGGTCGCCGCCCCCTGCTGCTGGCTCACTCGTCGAGGATACGGGGACGCTCCCGCCGTTGCCGGGGTCACCGGCATCCGACTCTCCGTGTGATTTGTATGGGTTATCATCAGCGCATCGTCGTCTCACCGGTCAGGAGTTCCATGAGCAAGCACCTCATCCTCGGCGCCTTCGAGAAATTCACGCCCAACTTCATTGGCAACGCTTGGCACTACCCGCGGGGCGACACGAGCGGGTTCGCGACTCTCGAGTTCTGGCGCGAGCTGGTGGGCACCGTCGAGGCCGGCGGCTTCGACTTCTTCTTCATGGCCGAGGCCATCGGCTACCCGATGAACGACGAGGGCGAGGTGCCCGACGCTGTCATCCGCGAGGCGGTGCAGCTCCCGGTGCACGACCCCATGGCGATCATGTCGGCCATCGCCGCGACGGTCCCGCGCATCGGCCTCGTCGTCACGGCATCCACGACCGCGCAGCGCCCCCTGCTGAACGCCCGGACACTGGCGACGCTCGACCACCTGAGCGGGGGTCGCATGGGCTGGAACATCGTCACGAGCGACAACCAGCAGGCGCTCGTGCGGCTCCTCGGGCTGGACGGCATCACCCCCCACGACGAGCGCTACGCGCGGGCGCAGGAGTTCGTCGACCTTTCGCTCCGCCTGTGGGAGGAGTGCTGGGACGACGACGCGGTGCTCGCCGACAAGGCCACCAAGACCTGGGCGGATCCCGCCAAGGTGCACCGCATCCAGCACGACGGGCAGTACTTCCGCTTCGACGGCTACTTCCCCGCGATCCCCTCGCCGCAGCGCACGCCCACGCTCTTCCAGGCCGGGACCTCGTCCGCGGGCACCACGTTCGCCGCCGGCTACGCCGAGTGCGTCTTCACGCAGGACCGCGAGGCCACCCGCGCCGCGCGCTCGGTGCGCACCCTGCGCGAGAAGGCGGTCGCCGCCGGCCGCCCCGCCGATTCGATCGCGGTCATCAACGGCGCGAGTTTCATCGTCGCGGACACGGATGCCGAGGCCCACCGCCTGCGCGAAGAGCTCAACCGGACGCCGACGCGCGAAGCCGCGGCCGCGCTGTTCCTCGGATGGTCGGGCGTCGACCTGGCGCGCCTCGACCCGGATGCCACCCTCGACGACGTCGCCACGGAGGTCGGCCAGACGACGGTGAACCTGTGGCGCAACCCCGACGGCGTGAGCCCGACCGTCGGCGAGGTACTCGACATGCTCCCGTCGACGATCGGCGGCGTGAAGTTCACCGGCACCGCGAAGAGCATCGCCGATCAGGTGGAGGCGTTCGTCGAAGAGACCGACGTCGACGGCTTCCTCGTCGAGAACTGGTTCGGCGGCGCCGAGGGTTACGTGGACGTGATCGAGCACGTCCTCCCCGAACTCCGCTCACGGGGACTGCTGCCGGAGGAGCCGCGTCGCGGCACCCTGCGCGAGATGCTCACCGGCGGGGGCCCGAAGCTGCCGTCGTGGCACCCGGGGAGCCGGGAGGCCTGACGACCGGCTGGGTTCGCCACCGCGGTTCGCGACCGGCCGCGACCGCGATCGGCTGCGGTGCCTGGAACAGCCGTGTGGTGCCCCGTTACTTTGCGACCCGATCAGGCGGTGTACGTCCCCGAGAGGTCGACGCAGAGCTTGTTCCCGAACCGGTAGTCGAGCAGTCGCCGGCGGTGCATCTGGTGCACGGCGACCCCCGGTGCGATGCCGATCTCATGCGCCTTCTGGGCGATCTCGTCATCGTGGGTGAGTCCCCGGAACGGTGCGAGTTCTTGTTCTCCGAAGAGAACCTTCATCGCGAACGCGTTCGCTGCTGCCTCGACAGCACTGGTGCGCTTCTTGTCGGTGCTGTACTCGAGGTGCATCTCGCCGCGCGGGTCGTTCAGAACGTGCCCCAGTTCGTGGAAGAGGGTCCAAATGACGAAGCCGTCCTTGCCCCAACGGCCGGTCTGCTGGATGACCGGCACCCGCTTCTCGATCCATCTGGTCATGCCCAGCAGGGGGAGCTTCTTGGGGGGCGCAACGACGAGGAAGACCACTCCGACATCGGTGAGCATGCTCGCGATGTCCCGAAGCAGGGTGGCGTCCGGCGTCGCCGCGCGGCTTCGGAGCGCGGGCAAGAGCATGCGCAGTCGGTGAGGGTCGTAGTCGAAGCTTCGGCCACGCTCGAACGGTTCGGTGAGTTCCGCGGAGCGCAGCCACGTCGTCAGCAGACTGCGTTCGATCGTCGCGCCGGAGTCCTTCAGTGCGGCGAGAGCGTCCTCGCCCTTCCAGGCGGCGTCGTGGAGGTGCTCGTATGCGTCCCATGTGCCGCACCGGTGGAACGCGAGGAAGTCCGACACCAGCTTCCCGGGCGTGCGTCTCGTGGCATCCGTCGCACCCAGGCTCCGCAAGTAGGCAACGGCTGACGGATCGATGTCATCCACGTGTGCGGCGAGATTCTCTTGGTCGGCGATCCGGGAGAGATCCGAGCGGTACATCGCCTCATAGGTGAGCCAGGAGGTGGCGGGGATCCCTACGACGCGCTCGAGTCGGACGGCGGTGTCGGGCGTTATGGGGGCGCGCCCGTTGACGATCTCATTGACGTGCTTCCGGCTGCTCCCCAGAAGTTCGGCGACGCGTTGCTGGGATAGGCCCTCGTCTTCGATCCATTCCTCGAGATACTCCCCGGGGGCGACGGCGTAGTTCGTGGCGGTCATGGCGTCTCCTCTCTCAGGACTCGTAGTGGTTCGATACTTCGATCACGGTGACGGTCACCGCGTCTGCTGTCTGCGCCGATGACTCCGGTCGGATGATCAGTCGGTAGTTGGCGCTGAGCTTGCCGGCCCACAGGCCGTTCCGATTCGCGCTCAGGGCATGCCAGCGGCCGAGGGGGTCGTGGGTGGGTAGGTGGCCGACGGACGCGGCCGTTTCCAGTGCCTTGATGCGTCGCCGCAGCTTGTCCGCGATGTCGGTGCGTTTGCGCCGCATCTCTCGTTCGTCGGTGCAGAGCTTCTCTAGCTTGCTGTCTTCGTACAGTACTTTCACTCGAGTGTCACCGATCTCGTAACAGTGATTCGGTGTCACCGATCTCGTTACAGACTAGCGCGTGGATACCGTCAACGCCGGCCCACTGAGGGTGAGACTGCTGTGGGAGAGGGGTGAACTCTCCTGCGGGTGGGGTGCGCCGCGCGCGGCACGCTCGGAGGGTGGCCGCATCTGATGCTTGCCTCGCGATCTTGCGCGCGCTAACGTGCAACCAAATGGTTGAACGAATCGCTCCCACCGACGCCGACATCGACCGCGTGTTCCACGCGCTCGCCGATGCGACGCGGCGCGACATCGTCCGGCGCACGCTCGTCGCCGAGCAGTCGGTGTCGGCGCTCGCGGCGGGGTACGCGATGTCGTTCGCGGCGGTCTCGAAGCACATCGGCGTGCTCGTCGAGGCCGGCCTCGTCCGCAAGCGCGCCGAGGGGAGGGAGCGTCTCGTGAGCGCCGAACCCGCCGCCATCGCGCACGTGCAGCGCCTTCTCCGTTCGTACGAAGACCTCTGGCGCGGGCGCATCGACCGCCTCGACGCCCTCCTCGCCGAAGACCCGGATGCCACGGCATCCGGCACCCATCCTCCGAATACACCCGCACCCACGACATCACCCGCGACCGAGAACTGAGAAACGAAGGAGTCCCTCATGCCCGTCACCTCCGTCGAGACCGACGCCGAAGCGCTCACCATGACCCTCGTCGCCGACTTCCCGGTCGGCCCCGAGCGGCTGTGGGCGGTGTTCAGCGACCCGCGACAGCTCGAGCGGGTGTGGGGCCCGCCCGGGTGGCCGTCGACCTTCGCCACCTTCGACTTCACGCCCGGCGGCCGCGCGACCTACCGCATGACGTCGCCGACCGGCGAGAGCGCGAACGGCACCTGGGAGTTCGTGTCGATCGACCCGCCGCGCGGGTACGAGGTCATCGACTCCTTCGCCGATGAGAACGGCGAGCCGCTCGAGACCATGCCGGCGATGCGCATGACGTTGACGTTCGAGGCGACGGTCGAGGGCTCGCGCCTCACGAGCGTGTCGCGCTTCGCCTCGGCGGAAGCGCTCGAGCAGGTCGTGGCGATGGGTGTCGTCGAGGGCTCGACTCTAGCGATGAACCAGCTCGACATCGTGGTGCAGGACCTGCGCGAATACGCGCAGGGCAAGGGCACGCAGCTCGAGGTGCTGAGCGACCAGCACGTGCGGATCACCCGGCTCATCGACGGTCCGCGCGACCTCGTCTGGCGCGCGCACACCGACCCCGACCTGATGCGGCGCTGGCTGCTCGGCCCGGACGGCTGGCGCATGACCGTGTGCGAGATCGGCGACACCGTCGGCGCGACCTACCGCACCGCGTGGGAGCCCGAGGAGGGCACCCCGGGCGAGGCCTTCGGCTTCGACGGCGAGGTGCTGTACGTCGAGGCGCCGCGCCGCGTCGTGCAGACCGAGCACATGACCGGCACCGATTTCCCCTCCACGACGAACGACCTCTCGCTCTACGAGGAGGACGGCGTCACCCTGCTGACGCTGCTCATCGAGTACCCGGATGCCGCCACCCGCGACATGGTCCTCGCCACCGGCATGATCGGCGGCATGGAAGACAGCTACCGGCGGCTCGAGGGCGTGCTCGTCGGCTGAGGTCGTGGCATCCACGGGTCTGCCGAGGTTCGCAGGATCGCTCGAGAATCGCAGGATTCTGCCGAAAATCTGCGAACAACGCGGGATTCTGCGAGCTTCGGCGCAGATCCGTGGATGCCAAGCCCCGACGCCGCGTCAGGCGGTCGGGTGCGCCGCGTGCGCGTGTCCGGCGGGTGCCGGGGTGACGGTGAAGGCGTCGAGGTTGCCGAGCGCCTGCCGGACGCGGGCCTCGGCATCCTCGGCGGCGTGCGCCGCGGAGTGCAGGTCCACCGCGGCGACCTCCACCGTCGCGGAGCCCGTCAAGCGGTGCCCGACCCAGCGGAGGCGGACGTCGCGAACGGCCTGGATGCCATCGGCGTGCGCGAGCGCGTGCTCTGCGCGGTGCACGAGCTCGGGGTCGACGGCATCCATGAGTCGGGCTCCGATCGACTTCACCGTGCCCCACAGCAGCACCATGATCGAGACCGCGATGAGCAGGCCGATGAGCGGGTCGGCGAGCGGGAAGCCGAGGAGCACGCCGATCGCGCCCAGGACCACCGACAGGGACGTGAAGCCGTCGAGGCGGGCGTGGACGCCGTCGGCGACGAGCGCCGCGGAGCCGATCCGTCGGCCCACGCGGATCCGGTAGATCGCGACGGCCTCGTTGCCGGCGAAGCCGATGAGTCCCGCCGCGACGAGCAGCCACGGGTTGTCGACGGGTCGCGGGTGGAGGAATCGGTCGATCGCCTCCCACCCCGCGACCACGGCGGAGAGAGCGACGACGAAGACGATGAACATCCCGGCGAGGTCTTCCGCGCGGCCGAACCCGTAGGTGTGGCGGCGGGTGGCGACGCGGCGCCCCAGGACGAAGGCGATCCACAGCGGAACCGCGGTCAGCGCGTCGGCGAAGTTGTGGATCGTGTCGGCGAGGAGCGCCACCGACCCGGTGAACGCGACGATCACGGCCTGCAGCACCGTCGTGCCGAGCAGCACGAACAGACTGATTTTCAGCGCCCGGATGCCGGCCGAGCTCGCCTCCATCGCGTCGTCGATCGAGTCCGCGGAGTCGTGCGTGTGCGGCACAAACAGGTCGTACAGGAAGCCCTTCACCCCGCCGCGCGGGTGGTCGTGGGTGTGGTGGTCGTGGTCGTGGGAGTGGTGGTGGTCGTGACCGTGCTCCGCGTGATCGTGCGCGTGGTCGGCGTGCGGGTGCCGGTGGTCGCTCACGCGGGGGTCTCCGCGCCGAAGTGGTGCGCCGGCGAACCGACGACGTGCTCGGCCTGCTTGACCGCGGCCACGACGAGTTCGGACGCGTGCTCGTCGGTGAGCCGGTAGTAGACCGTGGTGCCCTCGCGGCGCGCGGAGACCATGCGGGCGAGCCGCAGCTTGGCCAGGTGCTGCGAGACTCCGGCCGGGGTCTTGTCGACGACGCCCGCCAGGGTGTTCACCGACATCTCGTCGGTGTCGCGCAGAGCCAGGATGATCCGCACCCGCGTCGCATCCGCGAGCATCGCGAACACCTCGACCGCGAGTTCGACGTACTCCGAGTCGGGCCCGACCCCCGGTAGCTGGTTATCTACGTGCACACGCAGATACTACGCCTTGCAATTCATCGGGCTTCGGGGTCGTGGCATCCACGGGTCTGCGGAGGTTCGCAGGATGGCCCGAAAATCGCAGGATTCTGCCGAAAATCTGCGAACAACGCGGGATTCTGCGAGCTTCGGCGCAGATCCGTGGATGTCAAGCCCCGACGCCGCGTCAGGCGGTCGGGGCCGCCCGGCGCACCAGCTCGCGGATCTTCTGCTCGACCTCGGGCGTGACCTCGATCACGGCGTACGACACCGGCCACATGGGGCCGTCGTCGAGCTGCGCGGTCTCGTCGAAGCTCACCGTGCCGTAGCGCGTCTTGAACTTCGAGCCCGGCTGGTAGAACACGACGACCTTGCCGTCCTTCGCATAGGCCGGGAAGCCGTAGTACGTCTTGGGCGTGAGGTGCGGGGCCTCCTCGAGCACGATCACGTGCACGCGCTCCGCGACCGCGCGGTCGACGCCCTCGAGCTTGTCGATCGCCTCGAGGCACGCCTCGTTCTCCTTCTCGAGCTTCGCCGCGCCCTTCAGGCCCTTCATGGCCTTGAGCTCTTCGGCGCGCTGCTTCATCGCCGCGCGTTCTTCGTCGCTGAATCCCGCTCCGCTTGCCGCCATGGCATCCATCCTTCCGACGTCGTCGCTCCGCAGGATAGCGCCGACCGGGTGCGCCGGGGAGGGCGCACGGTGCGGGATCCGCGCTGGGTGAGTCGGCAGGCCCGGGATGCCGCTGAGGTTGCGCGGATCGCTGAGGTTGTGCCGCCCGCAACGGGTCCCGTGCGCGAAGCGGGTCAGGCCTGGCGCAGGCCCTCTTCGAGCGCGACCCAGGCGAGCATCGCGCACTTCACGCGCGCGGTGTACTTGGAGACGCCGGACAGTGCCGCGGCGTCGCCGAACGTCTCCTCGTCGAGGGGGATCTGGCCGCGTGACCGCAGTGCCTCACGGAAGCGAGTGATCAGCGCTTCGGCGTCGGCCGTTGGCATCCCGTCGTCTCCGCCGTCCTCGTCGAGCAGGGCGACGAGCATCGACGCGGACGCCTGCGAGATCGAGCAGCCCGCGCCCTCCCAGCTGACGGATGCCACGCGGCCGCCGTCGACGTCGACCCGCACGGTGATCTCGTCGCCGCAGATCGGGTTGCGCTGATGCACCGTGGCGCTGTGCGCGCCGGGGTCGGCCAGCCCGAAACCGCGGCGATTCTTCGAGTGGTCGAGGATCAGGTCCTGATAGAGGGATTCCAGGCCGCTCATGCGTGCACCCCGAAGAAGCTGCGGACGCCGGAGACGGCATCCAGGAAGGTGTCGACCTCGCCGGTCGTCGTGTGGACCGCCGCGCTCGCGCGCACCGACGCGGTCAGGCCGAAGCGCCGGTGCAGCGGCTGGGCGCAGTGGTGCCCGACGCGGACCGCGACCCCGCGGCTGTCGAGGAACTGCCCCACGTCGTGCGCGTGGACCCCCTCGACGTCGAACGCCTGCAGGGCGACGCGGTCGGTGGCATCCGTGTCTCCGAGCAGACGGATGCCGTCGATCGAGCGCAGTCCCTCGCGGAGGCGCCGTTCGAGCGCGGCCTCGTGCGCGTGCGCGGCGTCGCGATCGAGAGCACCGAACCAGCGGACGGCGGCGGCGAGTCCGATCGCCTGCGACACCGGCTGCGTGCCGGCCTCGAAGCGCTGCGGCGGCGGGAGGAACTCCGCCTTCTCGAGCGTGACGGTGGTGATCATGGATCCGCCGGTGGTGAACGGCGGGAGCGAATCCAGCACGTCCTCGCGGCCCCAGAGGCCGCCGATCGCGTACGGGCCGAAGATCTTGTGTCCCGAGAAGACGGCGAGGTCGACTCCGGATGCCGGGAGGTCCAGCACAAGGTGGGGTGCCGACTGGCACGCGTCGAGGACGGTCAGTGCGCCGACGGTCCGCGCGAGGGCGACGAGTTCGGCAACGGGATTCACGATGCCGAGGACGTTCGAGACGTGCGGGAACGCGACGACCTTGGTGCGCGCGCCGATGAGGCTTTCCGCCGCGGCCATGTCGAGCGTGCCGTCGTCGTGCACGGGGATGTGGCGGAGGCGCGCGCCGGTGCGGGCCGCGAGCTCCTGCCACGGGATGAGGTTCGCGTGATGCTCGGCCTCGGTCACCACGATCTCGTCGCCCTCGCGGAGGCGCCCGGCATGGCCGAGGGAACCTGCGACGAGGTTGAGTCCCGCGGTCGCGCCGGAGGTCCAGACGAGCTGCTCGGGCGTGCCGCCGACGAACTCCGCGACGGCGGCGCGGGCGTCCTCGAACAGTTCCGTCGCCTCGGCGGCGAGCGTGTGGGCGCCCCGGTGTACCGCGGAGTTGGCGGTCTCGAGGAAGTCGCGCTCGGCATCCAGGACCGCGCGCGGCTTCTGGCTCGTCGCGCCGGAGTCGAGGTAGACGAGGGGCCGGCCGTCGATCTCGGTGCCGAGGATCGGGAACTCGGCCCGCACGGCGGCCACGTCGAAGGGGAGTGTCACCCCTCCAGGCTACGCGGCGGCGCGTGGGTGGGGGTTGGGCCGGGCGTTGGGGCCGGGCGTTGGGGCCGGGCGTTGGGGCCGGGCGTTGGGGCCGGGCGCTGCCGCCGGGCGTTGGGGCCGGGCGCTGCCGCGGGGCGCCCCCGCGGGGCGTTGCGGCCGGGCGCTGCCGCCGGGCGTTGGGGCCGGGCGCTGCCGCCGGGCGTTGGGGCCGGGCGCTGCCGCGGGGCGCCCCCGCCGGGCGTTGCCGCCGAGACTGCATGCTGCTGACGAACCCACTGCAGCTTGACGCCGGTTTGTCAGGCGGATGCAGTCTCGCGGCCGCGGGGCCCCAGCCCCGACCCCGCACCGCGGTCGTGAGGAACCGCGCCCCCGCCGCACGGAAAACGTCAGTTTCGCGGGGGCCCAGCCCCCTGCGGCGTAGACCGGATGCATGACCCTCACCGCCCTCCTCCCCACCCTCCGCGCGAGCATTCCGGCGCCGTTCGACGCGGCCGCGTGGCCCGCCGGTTCTGCCCCGACGCTCGATGACGTCACCGTCCGCGCCGTGTCCGTCGGCCGTTACGCCGACCTCTGCGGCACGCCCTGCGTATGCACGGGCCCGGCGGTGATCCCGGCGTCGGGAGGGGTGGCATCCACGATCCTGTCGACGACGGTGGTGGTGGCGACGGTGGTGGATGCCGAGTCCCGCACGCTCCGACTCGACGCGTGCGCCGCGGGACTCGACGCGGTGTGGCGCGAGGCGCGCCTGCTCGGGCGTGTGTCGCACGCGTACGACGCGACGTTCGACGTCGTCGACGCGGCAGGACGTGCGGTCGGGAGCGTGACGCTGCCGGACGACGTGGGCGCCGGCGACCGCATCGCCTTCCCGTGCCCCGGATGCCACACGGTCGGCGAGGTCCGCTGATGCTCCTGCACTCGATCGTCTACGCCTGCCGCTGCGCCCGCGTGCAGGCCGAGTTCGAGGCCGCGGGCGCTGAGGAGGCTGCGGAGCCCGTGCTGAACTCCGGAGATTTCGACCCGAATCGGGCCGGATGTCGTCGGTAGGGGCCGGAACCGACGGGTTTCTCCGGAGTTCGGCACGCGCCGGTCGGGGCGGGTCCGTTGTGCGGCCGGTCTGGACCGCGGGCTGGCCGCGAGACTGCACGCGGCCGACAAACCCACTGCAGCATGACGCCGGATTGTCAGGCGGGTGCGGTCTCGCGGTTCCCGGACACCGGCCGCGCACCGGCCCCGCGCACGCCCCGCACCGGCCCCGCGCACGCCCGGCGGAACCCGACAGCCCCCGGACTACAGCACCAGCCGGTAGCCCATGCCCTGCTCGGTCAGCAGGTGCGCGGGGGCGGAGGGCTCGGCCTCGAGCTTCTTCCGCAGCTGCGACATGTACAGGCGCAGGTACCCGCTGTCGGCGACCTGCTCGCTCGCCCAGATCTCCTTGAGGAGCGTCTGCCGCGTCACGAGCGAGCCGGGGTTGCGGGCGAGGAACTCCAGCATCCGCCACTCGGTCGGGGTCAGGTGCACGCGGGAGCCGGCGCGCGTGACGGCCTTCGCGGCGAGGTCGATCTCGACGTCGCCGAACCGCACGACGGACTCCCCGCTCGCGGGAACGGCTCGCCGCCCGTGCACCCGCAGGCGGGCGAGCAGCTCGTCGATCTGGAACGGCTTGGTCACGTAGTCGTCGGCGCCGGCGTCGAGCGCCTCGACCTTGTCCGCGGAACCGGTGCGGCCGGACACGACGATGATCGGCGCGGTCGTCCACCCGCGCAGCGCCTGGATCACCTGCACGCCGTCGAGGTGCGGCATCCCGAGGTCGAGCAGCACGATGTCGGGATGCGCCTGCGCGGCGAGCGTGATCGCCGCCGCCCCGTCGGCCGCAGCGACGACGTCGTATCCGTGCGCGGCGAGGGTGATCCGCAGCGCCCGCACGAGCTGCGGATCGTCGTCGGCGATCAGGACCTTCATCGGGTCTCCGTTCGGGGGAGGGATGCCGGGACCTCGGCGTCGCGCGAGGTTTCGGGTGTCGTGTCGCCGAGGGATGCCGGGACCTCGGCGTCGCGGGAGGTTTCGGGTGTCGTGTCGCCGAGGGATGCCGCGCCCTCGGCGTCGCGCGAGGTTTCAGCGGGCGCATCCGCCACCGGCAGCGCGATCACCATCGTGAGCCCGCCGCCGGGGGTGTCCTCGGGGGTCAGCGTTCCGCCCATGCCCTCGGCGAAGCCGCGCGACAGCGCGAGACCCAGGCCGAGTCCCACGGTGTTGTCGGTGTCGCCGAGGCGCTGGAACGGCGCGAACATGTCGGTGCGCCGCTCGGGTGCGACGCCGGGGCCGTGGTCGATCACGCGGATCTCGGCGACCCCGCCCAGGCGGCTCGTCGCGACCCGCGCCCGACCCCCGTCGGGTGTGAAGCGCACGGCGTTGCTCAGGACGTTCACGAGCACCCGCTGCAGCAGCACGGGGTCGGCCCGCAGCGGCGGCAGGTCGGGGTCGAGGGCCAGCTCGACGTCGTCGGGACCGAGGCCGAGCTCGTCGAGCGCGACCAGCACGACCCCTGCGGCGTCCACCGGAGCCAGCGACACCGCGAGCACTCCGGCCTGCACGCGACTGACGTCCAGCAGGTCGGTGACGAGCACCGACAGCGTGGCCAGGCTCTCGTCGGCGGTCTCCAGCAACTCGCGGCGATCGTCCGCGGAGAGCTGGTCGCCGGCGGCGCGCAGACCGCCGAGCGCGGCGACGGCGGCGGCGAGCGGCCGGCGCAGATCGTGGCTCACCGCCGAGAGCAGGGCGCTGCGCACCTGGTCGGTCGCGGCGAGGACCCCCGCCTCGGCGGCGGTCTCCGCCAGATCGGTGCGCTCGAGGGCGGCGGCGAGCTGCGCGACGACGACGTCGAGGAGGCGCCGCTCCGTGGCATCCAGGTCCCTGCCGTGCAGTTCGAGGACCGCGCGTCCGTCGCCGACGGGCACCGAGGTCGCCCGGCCATCGCGGACCGGTTCGCCGTCGGTGGCGAGCACGGATCCATCGGATGCCACGAGTCGCACGCCCGCGAGCGCGAACGCCTCGCGGGCGCGGGAGACCAGCGCCGGCACCGCGCTCTCGCCGCGGAGGACGCTGCCCGCCACCGTGGCGAGCAGCTCGGACTCGGCGGCGGCCCGACGTGCGGCGCGGGCACGCCGAGCGGCCTGGTCGACGACGACGCTCACGAGCATCGCGATGACGACGTACAGCACCAGGGCGATCGCGTGGATCGGGTTGGCGATGGTCACCGTGTACAGCGGCTGGATGAACAGGAAGTCCAGCGTCAGCCCGGACAGCACCGCCGCGAACACCGCCGGCCAGATGCCGCCGATGAGGGCCACGACGACGACGAGCAGCTGGTAGGCGAGGACGTCGGTCGTGATCGACTCGTCGGTCCCGGTGGCGATGAGCAGCCACGACAGCAGCGGACCTCCCGCGAGCGCCGTGAGGAACCCGAGGATGCGCCGCTTCGCGCTCAGCGCGGGTCCGGCGAGGCGGGGGAGGGCGAAGCGGCCGCCGGCGCGCGCGTGGTTCACGATGTGCACGTCGATGTCGCCGGACAGGCGGATGACGGTCGCGCCGATGCCGGGGCCGGTGAGGGCGGCGCCGAGGCGTCCGCGGCGGCTGACGCCGATGACGAGCTGCGACGCGTTGACCGACCGGGCGAAATCGACGAGGGCCGTGGCGACCTCGTCGCCCACGACCTGGTGGTACGTGCCGCCGAG
>NZ_BADA01000230.1 GCF_000333395.1 Microbacterium sp. B19 | reverse complement strand
CTCGCCACCACTGTCGGTGCGGGCCTGGCCCCACTCATCGCCACGAGCCTGTTGGCCGCGGCCGGCGGCACCGACCCCTCGCTGGTCGCATGGTTCTTCGTGGGGCTGTGCGTCCTGAGCCTCGCGGCCTACCTGTTCTCCCGCGAGAGCCACCGCAGCGAACTCGCCACCGTGACCGGCGCGGCACCCGCCGTTGCCACCGAACGGGTGGAAGAGGCGGCGGCCTGAGGACTCGCCTTTCGGCGCTCGCTCCGTGATCAGCGCAATCTCAGTCGCGTTGTGGCGATTCGGGCTGAGGTTGCGCGGATCGCTGAGGTTGTGCCGGGCCGCGGGCGGCGGGGCATCGGCCGGCCGCGCATTCGGGCCGACCGCCGTCACGGCAAGTGCCGCGGCACCACTCGTTGCAGGCGCTCGACGAGGTCGGCATCCATGAACCCGTAATCGTCCGGGATGCCGAGCACCACCACGCGCGTGTCGCGTAGCTGAGGCGCGAACCGGCGCGTCAGCTCGCGCTTGTGCGTGGCCTCCATCACGAGGATGAGGTCGGCCCACGCGATGTCCTCGGGAGTCGCGACCTCCTCGGCGTCGGGCTTCAGACCGACCGAGGCGACCTCGATCCCCGGCCAGTCGCGGAACACCGCCTCCGCCGTGGGGCTCCGCAGCCGGTTGCGCGAGCACACGAACAGGACGTGCAGTGGCATCCGGTCAGGCGGTCTTCGCCACGCGCACGCGCAGGCTCTTCATCAGTGGCTGGTCGCTCTGTCGGCTGTAGTCGTCGGGGCCGAGGAGCACGTTCATCTCGGGGAAGTACCCGGCGGCGCTGCCGCGCGGGGTGTCGTACTCCAGCGCCCGGAACGCCGTGATGCTCCGCACCGACCCGTCGCGCGAGGTGGCCACGATGTCGACGAGGTCGCCCTCGGCGATGCCGCGGTCCCGCATGTCTCTGCGGTTCATGAAGATGAGCTCGCGGATGTTGCGGACGCCGCGGTAGCGGTCGTCGGCCGAGTAGATCGTGGTGTTCCACTGGTCGTGGGAACGCATGGTCTGCAGCACCAGCACGTCGGAGTCGGCGGGGATGACGTCGGGAAGCTCGGCGGTGGAGAACTCCGCCTTGCCCGACGGCGTGCGGAAGTCGCGCTCGCGCGCGGGCTGCGGGATGCGGAAGCCCCAGTGCTGGCGGACGAGCTCGTTGAAGCCCTCGAACCCGGGCAGCACCTTCGCCATCGTGTCGCGGATGCGGTCGTAGTCGCCGACGTACCACTCCCACGGGGTCTTCGAGTCGGGCATGGCCGCGCGGGCCATGCGCGCGATGATCGCCGGCTCGCTGAGGAGGTGCGGGGACGCGGGCTTGCGCGACCCGAGCGAGAGCATGACGGAGCTCATGGCATCCTCGGTCGAGATCGACTGCGGACCGGACTCCTGCTCGTCGCGCTCGGTGCGGCCGAGGCACGGGAGGATCAACGCGGCCTCGCCGTGCGTGAGGTGGCTGCGGTTGAGCTTGGTGCTGACGTGCACGGTGAGTTCGCAGCGGCTCATGCCCTCGGCCGTGAGTTTCGTGTCGGGAGCGGCCCGCACGAAGTTGCCGCCCATGCCGACGAACACCTTAAGGTCGCCGCGGTGGAGGGCCGCGACCGTGTGCACGGTGTCGAGTCCGGGATCGCGGGGCGATCGGATGCCGCAGACCTCGTCGAGCTTCGCGAGCCACTCCTCCGTCGGCTTGTGGTTGATGCCGCACGTGCGGTTGCCCTGCACGTTGCTGTGGCCGCGCACGGGCGACGGCCCGGTGCCGAGGCGGCCGACGTTGCCGCGCAGCAGGAGGAGGTTGACGATCTCGCGGACCGTGTCGACGCCGTGCTCGTGCTGGCTGACGCCGAGGCACCAGCTGATCACGGTGCGCTCCGACGCGAGGTAGATGTCGGCCGCGGCGCGGATCTCGGTCTCGGTCAGGCCTGCCTGCGTGACGAGGGCGTCCCACGGCGTCGCCTCGACGAGCGCGCGGTACGCCTCGTAGTCGTGCGTGTAGCCGTCGAGGAAGGCCTGGTCGAGCACCGACGGGTCGCGCTCCGCCGCCTCGAACACGACCTTGGCCATGCCGCGGATGAGGGCCAGGTCACCGCCGGGACGCACCTGCAGGTTGAGGGTGCTGGTCGGGTGGTCGTGGAACGTGGCCATGTCGACGATCTCGTGCGGCACGATCGTGCGGGTCGCGGCGACCTCGCGCAGCGGGTTCACGTGCACGACCTGCGCTCCGCGCTCGACGGCCTCGGCGAGGCTCGTGAGCATGCGCGGAGCGTTCGACGCCGCGTTGACTCCCAGCACGAACAGCGCGTCGCAGTTCTGCCAGTCCTCGAGGTCGGCCGTCCCCTTGCCGGTGGCGAGGGATGCCGTGAGCCCGCGGCCCGAACCCTCGTGGCACATGTTGGAGCAGTCGGGAAGGTTGTTCGTGCCGAGCTCGCGCGCGAAGAGCTGGTACAGGAACGACGCCTCGTTGCTCAGGCGTCCCGAGGTGTAGAAGGCGGCCTGGTCGGGGCTGTCGAGTCCCTGCAGGTGCTGCGCGATGAGCCGGAAGGCGTCGTTCCACGAGATGGGGACGTAGTGGTCGGTCGCGGCGTCGTACGCCATCGGACCGACGAGGCGACCGGCATCCTCGAGGGCGAAATCGGTCCACCCGGCGAGCTCGGACACCGAGTGCTCCGCGAAGAACTCCTTGCCGACGCGCTTATGGGTCATCTCCCACGTGACGTGCTTGATGCCGTTCTCGCAGATGTCGAGGGCGACGCCCTTGTCGTCGGGCCACGCGCAGCCCGGGCAGTCGAAGCCGCTCTTGGGGTGGTTCATCGTGAACATCGCCTTGGTGCCGGCGATCGGCTGACGCTGCTCGAGCAGCACCTTCCCGACCGTGCGGGCGGCGCCCCACCCGGCGGCGGGGTGCGTGTACTCGCCGGTGCTCGACCAGTCGCCCGTCACGGCGGGCCCGAGGCCGCCCTGGCGCGGTGCATCCTTCATCAGCCCGAACGCGTCACCCATGTGCACCCTCCGATGGTTTCGGCGCCGAGTCGGTGGCATCCATCCGCGCGCCCTCGGTCAGCGTACGCCGGAGGTCTCGGCGAGAGCGGGGGTTGTGGACGGAACGAGGATGCGATCCGGACGTGTGTAGAGATTCATGCTGCCACCGCGGACGAACCCCGCGACGGTGAGTCCGGCACGCTCGGCCAGTTCGATCGCGAGCGACGACGGCGCCGACACGGCGGACAGGA
>NZ_BADA01000231.1 GCF_000333395.1 Microbacterium sp. B19 | reverse complement strand
CACGATCGACACCGTCGTCGGCTATCTCCACCGACGACGACGGAGTGCGCTCCCGCTGACCGCGGGGGAGGCCGCGACTCTCGCGGTCGCGGTCGTGCGGGGGCGTGCGGCGGCTCCCTCCCGTGCCGCGGGCGCCCAGTGGCGGATCACCGCCGAGGGACGACCCGTCCTCGTGGACGAGCCCGGCGGTGACGACGTCCTCGAGGCGAGCGTCGCCGTCCTGGACGACCTCGCGTCACTCGTACCGCCCGACGTGCGCCCCGGGTTCGCTCGCCTGCGCGACGCTCTGCTCACCGACCCGCCGCCGACGTGGGACACCCTCGAGCGGCGCCTGCTCGCCGTCATCGAGCCGCAGCCGATCGTCCTCGGACCGCTGAGCCCGGCCATGCCCGACAGCACGCCGCCGCCGAACGTCAGCGGATCGGATGCCGAGCCCCCGCCGTTCCTCGCGGCAGTGCGTGCCGCCCTCGGACGTGTGCGGCCGCGGGTGCTGTTCGCCGGAGTCGGGGCCGCCGTGGTCGTCGTGGTGGTCGCGATGATGGTGACGACGCCGTCGGGCGAGCCTGGGGCTGCTGCGTCGTTCGGCGAGCCTGCGGCTGCCGCGGCGCCCGGCGGGGAGACGCCGGGGGCGGGGGCCGACCGCAGGGAGCAGAACGGAGCCGTGTCCTCTCGTGCGACTCCGACTGCGGAGCCGACGGACTCCTCGAGCAGCGCGGCGGAGTCAGGACCTGCCACGGCCTCGCGCGATGGGGTGGCGCCGCAAGCCTCCGACACCGCACCGGGCGGCGCGTCCGAGACGACGTCCGGCGACCTCGCCTCCGCGGCATCCGCCGTGCTGTCCTCGCTCGCCGCCTGCACGGACGACGTGTGTGCGGCTCCGCTTCGCGAAGCTCCGGCCGACCTTGCGGAACCCGCACCGCTGGATCCGCGAAACGCCCGACTCGACGTGATCGACGACTTCGGCGGGCTCGCCGTCGTCCGACTCACCGACGGGGAGCGGGCTCAGTACGTCACCCTCGTCCGGGGACAAGACCGATGGCTGGTCCGCTCCGTCAGAGACGTTGCGGACCAGCCATCATGAGCCGGTGTCGGCGGGGATCAGATCCCGAGGTCGCCCTCGAACGCCGCGGCCTCGAGGCGAGCCTTGACCGCACCGAGGAAGCGGGCGGCATCGGCACCATCGATGATGCGGTGGTCGTACGACAGCGCGAGGTAGACGTACGAGCGGACCGAGATCGCGTCCTTGCCGTCGACCGAGACCACGCCGGGCTTCTTCACGACCGCACCGAGGCCGAGGATGGCCGACTGCGGCAGGAAGACGATCGGGGTGTCGAACAGCGCGCCACGCGAACCGGTGTTGGTCAGCGTGAACGTGCCGCCCGCGAGCTCGTCGGGCTTCAGCTTGTTGTCGCGGGTGCGCGCCGCCAGATCGGCGATCTCGCGCGCGAGCTGGGCGATGTTCTTCTCGCCCGCATCCTTCACAACCGGCGTGAGAAGGCCCCGCTCGGTGTCGACCGCGATCGAGACGTTCTCGTGCGCCGGGTAGACGATCTCGTCGCCCTCGACCGTGGAGTTGATGATCGGGTACGTCTTCAGCGCCTCGACGGCGGCGAGGGCGAAGAAGGGGAGGAACGACAGCTTGTCGCCCGTCTTCTGCTGGAACTCGCCCTTCACACGGTCGCGCAGAGCCGCGACCTTGGTCACGTCGACCTCGACCACGGTGGTCAGCTGCGCCGTGGCCTGCATCGAAGCGACGGCGCGCTCCGCGATGACCTTGCGCAGACGCGTCATCTTCTGCGTGGTTCCCCGCAGCGGCGAGACCTCGACCGGCGCGGCGGGGAGCCGCGGCGCAGCGGCCGGAGCGGCGGACGCGGCCGGAGCCGCCTTCGCGGCCTCGGCGGCCTTCAGGACGTCTTCCTTGCGGATGCGACCACCGACGCCGCTGCCGCTGACGGTCGAGAGGTCGACGCCCTGCTGCTGAGCGAGGCGACGCACGAGCGGCGTGACGTAAGTGATCTCGTCACCGCTCGAGGCGGGAGCGGCCGCCGGGGCAGGCGCCGGAGCGGGGGCCTGCGGCGCCGGAGCGGCGGGCTTCTCTTCCGCGGCGGGGGCGGCGGGCTGCTCCTGCACCTCGGAGGGCTGGGGCTGCTGGATCGGCTCGGGCTCGATGGCCGGGGCGGGCTGCGCCTGCGCGGGGGCGGCCGCTCCGCTGCCGATGCGGGCGAGCGCGGAGCCCACGGCGACCGTCTCGTCCTCCTGGACGAGGATCTCCTGCAGGGTGCCCGCGACGGGCGAGGGGATCTCGGTGTCGACCTTGTCGGTCGAGATCTCGAGGAGCGGCTCGTCGACCGCGACGTCGTCGCCGACGGCCTTCAGCCACCGGGTGATGGTGCCCTCGGTGACGCTCTCGCCGAGTTCGGGGAGCTTGACCTCGGTCGCGTCGCTCGACGCGGCGGGAGCCGCGGGCTGCTCGGCCGGGGCGGCGGGCGCCGCCTCCTCGGCGGGCGCGGCCTCTTCGGCGGGCGCGGGCGTCTCTTCGGCGGCGGCGGCCGCGGGAGCGTCGTCCGCGGGAGCTGCACCCGAGCCGTCGCCGATCTTGGCGAGGATGGCGCCGACCTCGACGGTCTCGTCTTCCTGGACGAGGATCTCCTCGATCACGCCCGAGACGGGCGAGGGGATTTCGGTGTCGACCTTGTCGGTCGAGATCTCCAAGAGACCTTCGTCCTCCTGG
>NZ_BADA01000232.1 GCF_000333395.1 Microbacterium sp. B19 | reverse complement strand
GCCCGCAGGAAGAAGCCGCAGCGGCTGGATGTCGAGCGCGACCGCCTCGCCGGTGAGCGTCTCGTCCTCCGCCGCGTGCACGTGCGCGGCGCCGGGACCCGGAACCGGAGTGGATGCCACGGAGGATGCCATGCGTACAGTTGACCATATGGACCTCGACGCCCTCACGGCCGCCCGGCGCGAGGAGTGGGCGCGGCTCGACGAACTGGGGCGGACCCGGCGGTTGACCGGGCCGGAGGTCGACGAACTCGTCACCCGATATCGCGCCGCCTCGGCGGACCTCGCCGACATCAAGACCTCGGCCGGGCGCACCCCGCAGGGCGACTACGTCTCGATCCTGCTCGCCCGCACCCGACTGCGGCTCACGGGCGTCCGCGAGAACGTGCTGCGCCAGGCGCCGCGGTTCTTCCTTCTGCAGCTGCCGGCGGCGCTGTACCGCGTGCGGTGGACGACGCTCGCGATCGCCGTCTCGTTCGTCGTGGTGGCGACGCTCGTCGCCGTGTGGATCACGTCGGATCCGCAGGCAGTCGCGGCGATGGGCGCCCGGAGTCAGCTGCAGAACTATGCCGATCAGCAGTTCGTGCAGTACTACCGGGAGAACCCCAACGCGATCTTCGCGGGCACGGTGTGGACCAACAACGCCTGGATCGCGGCGCAGTGCGTGCTGTTCGGCGTCACGGGCGTGTGGCCGTTGATGGTGATGATGCAGAACGCCATCGGGGTGGGGTCGTCGGCGGCGATCATGCTCGCGTTCGACCGCGGGGACGTGTTCTTCCAGTTCATCCTCCCGCACGGTCTGCTCGAACTCACGGCGATCTTCGTCGCGGGGGCGGCGGGGCTCCACATCTTCTGGGCGTGGGTCGCGCCGGGGCGTCGCACGCGCGCCGCGGCGCTCGCCGCAGAGGGGCGCGCGCTCGCGACGGTGGCGGTGGGGCTCGTGTTCGCGCTCGGGCTCTCGGGCCTCGTCGAGGGGTTCGTGACCCCGTCCATGCTGCCGTGGCAGGTCAAGCTCGCGATCGGGGCGGCGGCGCTGGCGCTGTTCCTCTCGTACATGCTCGTGCTCGGGCGCCGCGCCGTCCGGGCAGGGGAGACGGGGGACGTGACGGAGTACGAGGGCGGGACTCCCACGCTGACGTCGGGCTGAGGCATCCGCGATTCCGATCCTTCTCCGGCGCGTCATTTTTGATTCACTCAAAATTACGTAGGGTGGAAGCATGCTCGACGATCGGACGGATGCCACCGCGGACGCGCTCCTGCGCGGCGCGGGGCTGAGGGTCACCGCGACACGCGTCGCGGTTCTGGGGGCCCTGCGCTCCCGCCCGCACGCCACCGCCGACGATGTCTTCGACACCATCCGGGACACGCTCCCGGGCACCAGCATGCAGTCGGTGTACAACGCCCTCGGCGACTTCGCCGACGCGGGGTTGGCGCGGCGCATCGAGCCGGCCGGACACCCCGGCATGTTCGAGCTGCGGGTCGGGGACAACCACCACCACGTCGTCTGCACCGGTTGCGGCCGGGTCGACGACGTGGACTGCGTCGTGGGGGAAGCCCCGTGTCTCCACGTGCCCGAGGGCAGCGGTTTCCTCATCGAGACCGCCGAGGTGACGTTCTGGGGCGTGTGTCCCGACTGTCGAGCGACGTCCGAAGCCGAACAACCGAGAGGATCCCGATGAGCGACGCTCTGAACGGGTGCCCCGTCTTCCACGACGGTGCCGCCCCCGACGACAACCGACTGCCGGTGGGCGAAGCCCCCGCGGACAGCGAGCCGGCCGGTGCCCTGCCCCACCCGACCCGCGGGTCGGCCAACCGCGTGTGGTGGCCCGACAGCCTGAACGTGAAGATCCTCGCGAAGAACAACGAGAAGCGCGACCCGCTCGACGCGGGCTTCGACTACAAGGCCGCGTTCGAGGCCCTCGACCTCTCCGCGGTGAAGAAGGACATCCAGGCGGCGCTCACCACGTCGCAGGACTGGTGGCCCGCCGACTTCGGTCACTACGGTCCGCTGATCATCCGCATGGCCTGGCACAGCGCGGGAACGTACCGCGTGACCGATGGCCGTGGCGGCGCGGGCGCCGGCATGCAGCGGTTCGCACCGCTGAACAGCTGGCCCGACAACGTCAACCTCGACAAGGCTCGTCGCCTTCTGTGGCCGATCAAGAAGAAGTACGGCCAGGCGATCTCGTGGGCCGACCTCATGATCCTCGCCGGAAACGTCGCGCTCGAGGACATGGGCTTCCCGACGTTCGGCTTCGCCGGCGGCCGCGCCGACGTGTGGGAGCCGGACGACGACGTGTACTGGGGTCCCGAGACCACGTGGCTCGGTGACGAGCGCTACACGGGGAACCGCGACCTGGAGAAGCCGCTCGCGGCCGTCCAGATGGGCCTCATCTACGTCAACCCCGAGGGCCCCAACGGCAACCCCGACCCGCAGCTGTCGGCGTACGACATCCGCGAGACGTTCGGGCGCATGGCCATGAACGACGAGGAGACGGTCGCGCTCATCGCCGGCGGTCACACCTTCGGCAAGACGCACGGCGCCGCGCCCGACAGCCACGTGGGTCCCAACCCCGAGGCCGCCGACATCGAGGACCAGGGCTTCGGCTGGAAGAACGAGTTCGGTTCCGGCAAGGGCGACGACACGATCACGAGCGGCCTCGAGGTCACGTGGACGTACCACCCCACCCGCTGGGACAACGAGTTCTTCCACATCCTCTTCGCGTACGAGTGGGAGCTGTTCCAGAGCCCCGCCGGTGCCCACCAGTGGCGTCCCAAGAACGGCGGCGGTGCCGACATGGTCCCGCTCGCGCACTCCGAGGGCCGCCGCGAACCCCGCATGCTGACGAGCGACCTGGCGCTCCGCGTCGACCCGGCGTACGAGAAGATCTCGCGTCGCTTCGCCGAGGACCCGGCGGCATTCCAGGATGCCTTCGCCCGCGCGTGGTTCAAGCTCACCCACCGCGACATGGGCCCGCGTGTCCGGTACCTCGGCTCCGAGGTCCCGGCCGAGGTGCTCGACTGGCAGGACCCCGTGCCCGCGGTCGACCACCCGCTCATCGACGCGGCCGACGCCGCGGCGCTGAAGCAGCAGATCCTCGACAGCGGCCTGTCGGTGCAGCAGCTCGTCACCACGACGTGGGCCGCAGCCTCGACCTTCCGCGGCAGCGACAAGCGCGGCGGCATCAACGGCGCGCGTATCCGCCTCGAGCCGCAGAAGAGCTGGACGGTCAACAACCCCGAGCAGCTGGCATCCGTGCTGTCTGTCCTCGAGAACGTGAAGGCCGAGTTCGACGCGCAGGCGCCGGACGGCAAGAGGGTCTCGATCGCCGACCTGATCGTGCTCGCCGGTAACGCCGGTGTCGAGCAGGCCGCGCGCGCGGGTGGCGTCGAGGTCGAGGTGCCGTTCACCCCGGGCCGCACCGACGCGACGCAGGAGCAGACCGACGTCGACTCGTTCCGCTGGCTCGAGCCGGTCGCCGACGGCTTCCGCAACTACGCCTCGCGCGAGGCGCGTCTGCCCGCCGAGTACCTGCTGCTCGACAAGGCGAACCTGCTGACGCTGACGGCGCCGGAGACGACGGTGCTCGTCGGTGGTCTGCGCGCGATCGGCGCGAACTGGGACGGCTCGGACTGGGGCGTGTTCACCGCGACCCCCGGTGCGCTGACCAACGACGTGTTCGTGAACCTCCTCGACCTGGGGACGACGTGGAAGCCGCTCGACGCCGGCAAGCACGCGTTCCAGGGCACGAAGGACGGTTCGGGCGAGACGGTCGGCATCGGCACGCGCGTCGACCTGGTGTTCGGCTCGAACTCGGAGCTCCGCGCGATCGCCGAGGTCTACGCCTCGGACGACGCGAAGGAGAAGTTCGTGCGCGACTTCGTCGCCGCGTGGCGCAAGGTGACCGAGCTCGACCGGTTCGACCTGGTCTGAATCCCGGCAGCTGTTCTCGAAGGCCCGTCCCGTATGGGGCGGGCCTTCTGTCGTCATCTTGCCGTCGTGAAAGGTCTGATGCGTCGCAATTCGAGACATCGACGACTATGTCCCCCGAAAGGGGGACTGTGCGCCTCGGGGTCGATTGGATAGCGTCATATCTGCAGGCGCATTCTTATCGATTAAGGTCAGCGGAGGCGAATAACATGACGGATCAGAGCCCCGTCGGCATAGACCGAATTCCCCCCGCCTCCGTCGATCCAGCCGAGATATCAGGTATCTTCTATCTGCAAGGTCTGTCGCGGCGCGGTTTTGTATCTTCTGCTCTCGTTGCGGGGCTCGCCACGGCGTTCGGGTTGTCGATGTCGCCCGATGCCGCGCACGCTGCAGGCAGCTACCTGAGACCGTGCGGCGAGGTGTACATCTCCGACAGCTGGCAGGGCCACAAGAACAGAACACCACCGTCGGGCGAGCCGGGCACGGACTACGCGGTGAACGTGGGGACGCCCGTCCACGCGGCCTCCGACGGCGTCATCCGGCTGGTGAAGACGACGAACTCGGGCGCGACCGGTCGAATCGTCGGCATGGCCCACGACGACGGGAACTACACGCGGCATCTGCACCTGTCCTCCGTCGCGGTCACCCAGGGGCAACGGGTGTCCCGGGGGCAGCTCATCGCGTATTCGGGCGCGTCTGCGAACGGCAGTGACCGCGGCGTCGGCGCTCACGTGCATACGAGTCTTTGGCTGAACACGACCAACCCCACAGATTTCACCGGGACGGTCGATTTCGAGAATTATGTCGGCAGTGCGCCGACTCCCATTCCAGAAAAGGAGAGTGACGAAGTGTTCATTGCAAATGTTGCGGGTAACTGGTATCTGATCGTCCCGCAAGGGTCGGGTAAACCGCGCGGAATCGTCCTCGGCGGTGACAGTAATGCAGGAAACTCGGGTCTTCCCGTGCTGAACTTCACTTGGGGTCCGTCTGTGACGGCGCTTCGCGCGGCTGTGGACGGAGTCTGATTTATCGAGTGTGTGCTGGGAATCAATTCAACCCAGCATCTTCTCTCGTCTTCTCGGTATTCGGATTCGATATCCCGTTTACGGGAACGGCCCACGCGGCCGTATGGTGAACGATCTCACCGTGTCGACCGCGTCGAGTCGCAGGTGCCGTCCTCCCCGCTCGTCGTCGTCCATGGCAGAACCTCGGTCACCGCGTGGGCCGAGTCGGCTTGCCGGGGTCAGGCGTGGGAGAGGCGGCGCAGGCCCTCGTCGATCGAGACGGCGGGCGTCCAGCCCAGGTCGCGGCGGATCTCGGTCTGATCGAACCAGTGGGCGGTGGAGAGCTGTTCGGCGAGGAAGCGGGTCATCGGCGGTTCGTCGGTGCCGGGCCGCACGGCCCACACCCGCTCGACGAGTCCGCCGGCGGCCCGCGCGAGCCCGGCGGGGACGCTGAACCGCGGCGGCCGTACCCCCGAGGCGCGGCAGATACCGGCGAGCAGGTCGCCGACCGGGCGCGGTTCGCCGTTCGTCAGCACGTACGCGCGTCCGCTGACCTCGTCGACGCGTGAGAGGGCGGCCACGATCCCGGATGCCGCGTTGTCGACGTACGTCGAGTCGATGAGGGCTGTGCCGCCGTTCAGCAGCGGCAGTCGTCCGCGTCGGGCGCGGTCGACGACGCGGGCGATGAGCTGCGTGTCGCCCGGCCCCCACACGAGGTGCGGTCGGATGGCGACGAGGGATGCCGTGTCCCCGGCGCGGGAGAGGGCGAGAAGCTCGGCCTCGGCTTTCGTCCGGGCGTACTCGCCGCGGGCACCCGCGGGATCGGCGGGCTCGGCCCCCACCCCGGCCAGCGCGTGACCGGCGTGGGCGACGGAGGGCGACGAGACGTGCACGATACGCGTGACCCCCGCGGCGGCGGCGGCGTCGAGCAGCGTCCGCGTGCCCTCGACGTTGACGGCGCGGAACTCCGACGGATCGCCGGCGAGCGACACCTTCGCCGCGAGATGCACGATCGCGTCGACACCCTCGACGGCGGCGGCGGTGGCGGACGCGTCCGTCACCGAGCCGAGGCGGTCCTCGGCACCCCGAACGCCCGAGGGGCGGCGCTGCAGCGTCCGGACGGTGTGCCCGGCGTCCTGCAGCGCGCGCACGACCGCACGTCCGAGGAACCCGGACGCCCCGGTGGCCAGAACCCTCACGGCGCCGTCGGCTTCTCGCCGGCCAGCACGCGCTCCGCCCACGCCGCGAGGCGCGAGCGGTCGATCTTGGAGTTGTGCCGGATGTCGGTGGGGAGCGTCGGCACGACGAGCACGGCCGCGATCGGCTGCGCGGTCGCGGCGCGCACGACCTCGGTCAGACCCGCGGATGCCACGCCCGCCCGTCGCACCGCGGGGTCGCGTTCGAGCACGACGGCGACGACCTGCCGGCCGACCGGTCCCACGCCGACCGCGGCGGCACGGACGACGCCCGGCACGGACTCGACATCCTGCTCGATGCCGACCGGAGTCACCGGGCCGTCTGCGGTGGTGATGACGTGGGGGAGGCGTCCCTCGACCCACAGGCGTCCGGCGGCGTCGAGGTGCCCCACGTCGCCGGTGCGGTGCCAGCGGCCCCGCAGGTCGTCGAGATCGCGGGTCGCCTCGCGGTCGGTGAGGTGCAGCCGGAAGTAGCCGCGCTTGAGGTGCGGCGCGCTGATGACGACCTCGCCGGTGACTCCGGCGTCGGTCGTGGGGGTGCCGGTGGCGCGGCCGTCGGCGTCGAGGGGAGCGACGCGCACCCGACCGCGGCCGATCGGGGCTCCCACGCACACCCCGCGATCGCCGGAGGCGGTGGCATCCACGATCTCCGGCAGCGTGACGTCGGCGACGAGCAGGCACTCGGTCATCCCGTAGGGCGTGTGCGCGGTGGCGTTCGGCATGAGCTGCTGCGCGCGCTGGAGGAGCGGCGTGCCGACGGGGGCTCCGGTGGAGAGGAAGGTGTCGACGCGGGCCAGGGCCGCGCGGTCGTCGGCGCTCAGCGCGGCAGCGGTGGCGACGACGTTGCGTACCGCGGCGGGGGACAGGAACACGATCCGGGCGTCCGATGCGCGCACCGCCGCTGCCACCGCGGCCGCCGTCAGCGTGCGGGGGGCCGACACGTCCATGTCGGGGGTCGCCGAGCGGGTGCCGAGCGCGGGGCCGAGGAGGGCGAAGGGCGCGAAACCGGTGACCAGGCCCGTGTCGGGTCCGACGGCGAAGTGCTCCGCGAGAGCGTCCCGCAGCGAGGACAGCTGGCGGTGCGTGTAGACGACGCCCTTCGCCGGTCCCGTCGACCCCGACGTGAAGAGGATCGCGGCGTCGGCGTGCGCGGCGGGCGGTTCGGGCAGGGGGTGACCGCGGCCCGCGCGCGCGACGTCGGCGAGGCTCGCTTCGACCCCGAGGGCGCGCATCGTGGCGGCGGGGAGGGCGGTCGCCGACAGGCGTCGGCCGGGCCAGCCGAGGGCACGAGCGGCGGCGAGCCCCGCGACCTCGCCGATGACCACGTCGGGCACGGCGCCGCGCACGGCACGGGACAGTCCCCGGATGCCGAGACCCCGGTCGGCCACGACGACGACCGCGCCGATGCGCAGACACGCGTACAGCACCGCGGTGAGCGTCGGCCCCGGGGGAACGAGCAGGGAGACGCGGTCGCCGGCGCGAACGCCGAGGACGTCGAGTCCCGCGGCGATCTCGTCGACACGGGCGGCGAGCTGCCGCCAGCTCACCCGCAGCCCGGCGCCGCCACGGCGCGCGGCCATGTCGATCACGGCGACGTCGTCGTCGTCGCGGCGGCGGGTGAGGGCGTCCCACAGGGGTGCCGGGGCGGGGGTGTCGTCCGCGGGCGCGGGGGTACCGGCATCCGGAGCGCTCTGGGCGGCGAGCCAGTCGAGCACCGCGTCGGCGTACGGCCGTTCCTCGGCCATCAGGTGACCCGCGCCCTCGAAGCGGTGCACATCGGCGTGCGGCAGTCGGTCGACGAGGTCGTCCAGGTGCGCCTCGAGGAACACCGGGTCCTTCGGGCCGCGCAGGAGCAGGGCGGGCACGTCGAGCTCGCGCAGGCCGGCGGACAGGCTCCGCAGTGCCGGTGTGCTCTCGTCCGCGGCTGTGGCGGGGATGTCGGCGACGAACCCGCCGATCCCGCGTCGTCGCGCGGCCGTCGCGTACGGCGCGCGGAACGCCGCGCGCACCGCGGGGTCGAGGTCGGCGAGGGCGAGCGTCGTGTCGAGGAACGCGGTCGTCCCCGTCGTGCCCGCGGCGAGCACGCCGCGCGCCGTCGCGACCCGCAGGGGGAACGGCAGCGGAGCGTCCTCGGCGTGGTGCACGGCGGTGTTCAGCGCGATGACAGCGGCCAGCCGCTCGCGGTGCCGAACGGCCCAGCCGAGCGAGATCGGCCCGCCCCAGTCGTGCCCGAGCGTCACGATCGGATCCTGGATGCCGAGGGCGTCGACCAGGCCGCCGAGATCGGTGATGCG
>NZ_BADA01000233.1 GCF_000333395.1 Microbacterium sp. B19 | reverse complement strand
ACTACCGAGACGAGCGCGGCCATCGATGCCGAGGACGCACAGGGACTGTGACCGAGCCGCTGCTGCCCCGACCGCCGATCGCCGACACGCTGCGGGCGGACGGACGCACGGTGACCGCCGCCATGATGGACATCTCGAACGGACTGCCCCTGGATGCATGAGCGCCTCAGCAACGCGTCCCGATCTCACGTTCGCCTTCCATGCGAGCGCCCTGGAGGAGGACATCGCCCGGGCCCTCGACGGCGGAGAGGTACCACTGATTCATCGTGACCTACCCCGCGGGTCCGGATCGGCCCCCCGATGCCGCGTCATCCACGGTCCACGGCCGCGACTAGATCGCGGTCACGGTCCACCGACGCCCCTGGACCGGACGCACCGGATGTGATCCTTACCTCGACTGGTACGCAGGTCGTGGCTGACCGACTTGACTGCGTGAGTCGCCATGTATTCCACGGACTGTGCCGCGAGCGCCCAGTTCTCGGGGTAGAACGTCCACGCGATGATCTCGCCGCCGAATTGCGCCCACCGGGTGTCGGGCACCCAGAGCCATGTCGCCGCCGCCACGAGATGAGGACGACGAATCGGCGGGCAGCAGCCGGCGGGCTCGGCGGGCCCAGAACTGGGGGAGGGAGACCCGGCCGCGGGAGCGCACTTCGCGGACGAGGTGGTCGGTGATCAGGAATCCGGAGAGGACGAAGAACACGTCAACACTGACGAACCCTCCCGGAAACACCTCCGTCCACAGATGGAAGAGGAGCACGCCCATCACGGCGACGGAGCGCAGTGCCTGGATCTCGGCTCTGAACGATCGGTCGACCGTGCGCGTGCGCGTGCGGCGGAGCGGCGGGGCAGAGACTGCAGACACGGAGTTCCTTGAGTGATCGTCACGTCGGCGGATGCACTTCGACGTGGCTGGGCACGCAGGCGCGGCAAGATGGACCGACGGGCGTGCCGGGGACCCGGACAGATGATACTCGACCCCACGTCGCGCCGAAGGGCGCACACCCGGCGGCCGTCCGGACGTTTCCGGCTAGTTTCGGATTCCCCGGGTAGCGGCCGGGTTGCGATAGCTTCCTCGTGCGGATGTTCGTTTTCGGTACTGCGAACCGCATCCGCAGAGTCGATGGCGCCGCGCGTCGCCTCCCCGCCGACCCGAAGGACTGCCATCCGCCATGACACGCCGCTTCGCTGTTCTCGCTCTCGTCGCCGCGATCGTCACCGCCGTTGCGACCGTCTCACCGGCGTACGCGGCCGAGAGTCGCCCGGATTACATCCGTACGGCGTACGACGGCACCATCTTCGAGGTGACGGACGACGACGCCGTCCCTCTGACGTTCCAGGAGTGGTCGGATCTGGGGTTCCCGGCCTTCCGCTCCGCGCCCACCTTCTATGAGAAGGTCCTCACCTTCCCCACGGTCACGGCGGTCACGACTTTCGCCCGGCCGGGGATTCAGCTGTCGACCGCGATCACGTGGCCGGAGTATCAGGCCGCGGGTTACCCCGCGATCCGGACGGCCGCCTGGGGATCGTCGATCTCGGTGCACAAGTGGGGCACGTCGCCCCAGCTCCTTGCCCAGGATGAGGCGGGCGACGTGATCTCGTTGTCGTACGAGCAGTGGCGCAACGCGGGGTTCCCCGCATACACGGCGCGCGAAGGGCGCGGCTTCGTGCGGCTGTCGTGGGATTCCACCGGAGGGATCGCCTACCTCTGCAGCACCGCCACCGGACAGGGCGGCCGTCTCACCTACGACCAGTGGCGCAGTCTCGGTTTCCCGACGCCGTACACGGTGACCCGCACGGCCAATGACACTGTGCGGCGATTCTTCGGCGCTCAGCTGGCGTACGTGGGCGCGATGACTCTGACCTACAACCCGGGCGGTGGTCTGCAGGCTCCCGTCAACCGCGCGCTCACTTTCGGCGAGTGGCAGGCGATGGGGTCGCCGGCACCGGTTGACGGGATCCCCGAGGCGTCCATGAATCTCGGCTGCCCGCCGGGCGCTCCGTCCGCCTGGGAGTGACGGACCTTCCTCTCGCCGCCCTCAGGCGGCGGGTCGCGTCGACGTCAGCGGCGGCATGGGCCGCCACGACGCGTCGTGCGAGATCCGGCGTCCGTCGCGGAGCCCCCGGAAGAGGTGGCTCGTGCCGCGCAGCTTCCGCTCGACGACGACGAGGCGGATGAGTTCCTTCACGAACGTCAGCGCGGTACCGGCGGTGAACGCCAGAGGTCGGTAGACGCCGAACTCCCGGTAGTACTTCGCCAGGTACGCCCGGTTGCGCATGATGTAGTACCGGTACGCATCACTCGAGGCGTTCATGTGGCGGATGCCCATGTCCCACTGCTTGATCTCGCGCGTGCGGCGCAGGACGAACTCATTGACGATCACGGAGTCCGTGACGCGGGAGGCGAGCCAGCCGTACAGCTGGTCATCCCAGTAGATGAAGAACCGCGGGTCGGGGAGACCGATCTTCGCGACGACGTCCCGGTGGATGAACATGCCCTCGAAGCATCCGGAATTCATCGGCTTGTAACCCGACGAGTCGAACCCCGCGGGGGCGAACGGGATGGGGATGGCCATCGACTCCGCGACCCGGTACTGCCAGTAGAACTCGCTGCCGTCGAAGTCGTAACGACGGCCCTGGATGCTGCGGAAGCGCGGCGCCCAGCGGCCCATTCGGTCGAGCCCGTCGGACACGACTTCGACGTCGTCGTCCATGAGCCAGATCCACTCCGAACCCAGCTCGTAAGCCACCCGCATGCCCTCGCTGAAGCCGCCGGAGCCGCCGGTGTTCGTGTCGAGCCGCCGGTAGACCACCTCGGTCGGGAGGCGGTCACGGAACGACTCGACCACGTCGGTGGTGTCGTCCGTCGAGGCGTTGTCGATGATGACGAGTCGACCGGGGGCGGGAGACATCCGCTCGATGCTCTCGAGGAGGCGGGTCAACAGGGGGGTCCGGTTGTACGTGACCACGACGATCGTCGCCGACGCCGGATCGAAAGCGGAATTCGCGGGGGACGGAGTTGCTTCGGCGTGGGACGTCATGGCATCCATGATCATAACGGTCGGCCCTGAACCCGCCCCGCGGATCAGGACCCCGACTGCGGGAACTCGCCGCGCTCGATCGCCATGCTCTGCTCGGCCGGGCCCACGCCGATGAGCGGGGACTGCTTGATCTTCGCGCCGAACAGGACGACGAACGTCCACCCCCACAGCAGCAGGGGTGCGGAGTCGGTCAGTCCCTGCACGACCAGGAGCGCGCCGATGAGCGTCGGCAGCAGGGTGAGCGGAGAGTAGGGGCGATCGGCGCGGAGGTCCCAGCGCGGCCGGTCGACCGCGAAGAACCAGGACCGCCAGACGTACGCGAGGAAGACGAGCGCGAGCAGCACGACGCCGACGCCGCCGAGCTGGAAGTACGCGTCGAGCCACATGCTGTGCGCCTGCACCACGGTCTGTCCGCGATCGACGATCCAGCCGTCGATGAGCGGCTCGGTGGCGATCCACGGGGTCGAGAACCCCCAGCCGAAGAGCAGATGCTGGTCGGCCCGGGCGAGGACGTCGGCCCAGACCCCCTCGCGCCCGGTCAGATCGGCCCCGCGCCCCAGAGCGTCGAAGATCGCGTCGCGCGCGAACCACAGCACCGCGCCGCCCCCGATGCCGAGGAACGCGTACAACGCGTACCACCGGGTGCGCTCGCCGGGGCGTCGGGCGGTGCGCATCACGAGCACGGTCGCCAGGACCAGCACCACGAACGCTGCCGCGACGATGGCGGTGATCGACGCGGCCCGCACGAACAGGAACGCCGCGACGGCCATCCAGCCCCACAGCAGCGTCCGGCGAGGCGCGTGGGCCGCGAAGCGGATCGCGAACACGATGATCGCGACGAGCATGACGGCGCCCAGGAGGTCGCCGTTGCCGAAGATCCCGCGCAGCGGTCCGCTGCCGAAGAGGTTGCCGCCCGACCAGAACACGATCGGGTCCTCATCGCCCGCCGCCCGGACGAATCCGGGGAGAAGGGGCCCGCGCACGACGAGCGCAACAGCGAGCTCGAACAGCAGTGACGCGCCGACGACCCACTTCGCCGCGGAGGCCACCGCCCCGACGACGTCCCGCCAGGTGAGGACCGCGCCCACGAAGAGGGCCTGGAAAGTGGTGGCCGCGAGGAGTAGCCACGTGAGGAGGGATGCCGCGGGCCAGGCGCTCCACAGGATCGAGAGCCCCGCCCAGGCGACGTAGCCGAACGCCAGGAACGGGAGGCGCCGCGCCGCGATCGGGGGCCGGACGACCACCCACACCGCGGCGGACACGATCACGGACGCGACCGCGACCACGCCGGTGGCGGTGGGGCCGATCGCGTCGACGACGGCGACCCCGCCGAGGACGAGCACCAGCACGAACACGCACCACGCCCGGAGGAGGAGGTGCCCCGTGGTCTCCCGCGGGGGCGCGGTCGGCAGCGCCGAAACCGGGTGACTGGTGTACATCGCCATGGTCAGCCCAGGCTACCGTTCGGTCTCCGTGGCGCCCAGGGGTGCGGCGCTAGGCTGACACCCGTGCTGGTGGAGATCTCGAACACGCCCCGTGACTACGCCTGGGGGAGTCGGACGCTCATCGCCGACCTCGAGGGGCGGGCGCCGTCGGGCGCCCCCGAGGCGGAGGTGTGGTTCGGCGACCACCCGGGATCACCCTCAGTCCTGCACGACGGGTCCGACCGGACGCTCGACGACTGGCTTCCCGAGCACGCGGATGCCACGGGCGCGCCGGCGCGACTGCCGTACCTCCTGAAGCTGCTCGCCGCGGGCGCACCGCTGTCGATCCAGGTGCATCCGTCCAAGGATCAGGCCGTCGAAGGGTTCGCCCGCGAGGAGGCCGCAGGCCTCCCGCGCGACGCCGCCGACCGCAACTACAAGGACGACAACCACAAGCCCGAGGTGATCGTCGCCCTCAGCGACACCTTCACTGCCCTCGCGGGACTGCGGGATATCGCCGCCACGCGGCGTCTCGTCGCGGCCCTCGCGGACGGCGACGGCGTCCGCGCCCTCCGTGGACACTTGGATGCCGCCGACCCCGCCGGCGCTCTGCGTTCCGCGATCGGGTGGGTGCTCGGTGAGGCCGACGCGGCCGAGATCCAGCAGATCGTCGGGGCTGCGGCATCCATGGAATCCGAGGAGTTCGCCGCCGAGCTCGAGCTGACGCGCACGCTGTCGACGGCCTACCCCGGGGACGCCGGCATCGTCGTCGCCCTCCTCATGAACCTCGTGGAACTGCGGCGCGGGGAGGCGATCTTCGTTCCCGCCGGTGTCCTGCACGCGTACGTGGCGGGCCTCGGGGTGGAGATCATGGCCGCGAGCGACAACGTTCTGCGTGGCGGTCTCACCCCCAAGCACATCGACGTCGCCGAACTCCTCTCCCTGGTCGATTTCCGCCCGGCGGCCCCGCCCTTCCTGCAGCCCCGCCCCGAGGGGGACGGGGTGGAACTCTTCGCCCCCGGCATCCCGGATTTCTCCCTCGCGCACGTGACGGAGAAGGGGGAGGTCGTGCTGAACGGCATATCGCTGGCGCTCTCGGTCGCGGGGAACGCCGCGGTGACGGGCGCCTCGGGCGCCCGTGTGGAGCTCCGGCCGGGGCACGCCGCTCTTCTCACCCCCGACGAGTCTCCCGTGACGATCACCGGCGGCGAGGTCTTCGTGGCGCAGTCGGGGAACTGACGCGCGACACGCCGACGACGCGTCGTGAAGGTTCACCTCGCCCTTGAGGGTTTACGATCCGCGACTTGACCAATCGGAATGACACGGGTGTAATTACTCGTACGCGCCAGCGTCAGGGGATCGAACGAGGGGGAGGACGAGATGGCGACATCGCAGTACCGGTCCGGTGTCCCGGACAACTGGTTCGTCGATCCGGTCGACCTGGGAGTCCCGGGAGTCCGTCGTGACATCGACGCTCCGGAGGAGAACACTCTCGCGTGGCAGACCGACGCGCTGTGCTCGCAGACCGACCCCGAGGCCTTCTTCCCGGAGAAGGGCGGATCGACGCGGGATGCCAAGCGCATCTGCACCTCGTGCGACGTGCGGTCCGAGTGCCTCGAGTACGCGCTCCAGAACGACGAGCGTTTCGGCATCTGGGGCGGGCTCAGCGAGCGCGAGCGCCGCAAGCTCAAGCGCCGCGCCTGACCCACGGCACCCGGCGTCCGGTTCCTGAACGATCGGCGGCGGATCGGCGCGGCGTCTCGGATCGCGGAGGAGCCCGCCTAGGCTGACCACGCCATGCCCGCCCGTGTACACGCCGTCCTCGTGGTCCGCCCCGAAGGACGCATCCCCGCCGCCCCCCACCTCACGCGCACCCTCGAAGCGCTGGCCGCTCAGACGCGCCCGGTGGACGCGCTCACCATCGTGCTGTGCGGAAACGACCCCGCCCTGACGAGCATCGCCGCTGCTTCGGGAGCGGAAGGCGTCATCACGGCCTCCGCCGGGACGACCTTCGCCGCCGCCACGGCGCTCGCCACCCCGCGCCTGACGGGGGATGCCGTCTGGCTCCTCGCCCAGGACACCGCGCCGGATCCCGACGCCCTTCTGCAGCTGGCCGGTGCGCTCGAACTCTCGTCGTCGCTCGCCATCGCCGCCCCGAAGCTCGTGGCGTGGGACGACCCGTCGGAGATCGTCTCCCTCGGCGTCAGCATGACCCGGTACGGCCGCGCGGTGGAACTCGCCGCGGGGGAACTCGATCAGGGGCAGCGCGACGGCGATGCCGACGTGCTCGGGGCAGACGTCCGCGGAATGCTGATCCGCCGTGAATCGTGGCGCGCGTTCGGCGGCCTGGACCCGGCGCTCGGCGGCGCGGACGAGGGCCTCGATCTCTCGGTGCGCGCCCGCCTCGCGGGCGATCGCGTGTCACTGGTCCCCGCGGCCCGCGTCGCGGTGGCCGGCGACGGCGTCGCCGCGATGGCGCGCGGACGCAAGCGGGCCCGGCGCCGCGCGTTCGCCGAACGCACCGCCCAGCTCCACCGGCGGCTCGCTTACGCGCCCGCCCCGGCCGTGCTTCTGCACTGGCTCTCGTTCCTGCCTCTCGCGCTGTGGCGCACCGTCGCGCACCTCGTGGGCAAGGTCCCGCACAAGGTCGTTCCGGAGTGGGGGGCGACGCTGCTCGTGATGGCCCGGGTGGCCGCGGTCGCCCGCGCGCGGCGGCGTATCCGCACGGTGCGCACCGTCGGCTGGTCGCGCATCGCGCCGCTGCGCATCTCGCGCGCGGAGATGCGCCTGCGCTGGGAGACCGACGCCGCGGAGAGCGACGCCCCGGTGCGCACCGAGCTGAAGTTCTTCGTCGGTGGTGGCGCATGGGCCGTGCTCGGCGCGCTCGCGGTGTCCGCCCTGCTCCTCGCCCCCCTGCTGGCATGGCCCGTGCTCGGCGGCGGCGGGCTCGCCCCGCTGCGCGCCAACCTCACGCAACTGTGGCAGGACGCGGCGTGGGGTGCGCGTCCTCTCGGTCTGGATGTCGTCGGTCCCGCGGACCCGTTCTCGGCCCTCGTCGCCCTCATCGGGTCGCTGTCGCCGGCCGAACCGTCCCGCGCGATCGTGGTGCTGTGGATCCTCGCCCTGCCGTTGGCGGTGCTGGGCGGCTGGTTCGCCGCCACGCGCGTCACCGAGTCGTCGCTGCTGCGCATCACGGCGGCCGTGGCCTGGGCGCTCGCGCCCACGTTCCTCGCGGCGATCGTCGAGGGGCGCCCGGCGGCGCTGCTGCTCCACCTGCTGCTGCCGTGGCTGTTCTTCGCCGCGAGCGTGGCACATCGATCCTGGGCGCCCGCGGGAGCGGCATCCATTCTTCTCGTCGGTGTGCTGGCGTGCGCGCCGTCGCTCGCGCCGGCCGTGGTGGTGCTGTGGTCGGCCGCGCTCGTCGTGGTGGCCCTCGTCGCCCCGCGCGGGATCGCCCGCGTCATCTGGCTGCTCGTCCCGTCGATCGTCGTGTTCGCGCCGCTCGTCTGGACGCAGGTGCGGCTGGGTAACCCGTGGGGTCTGCTGGCCGACCCCGGCGTGCCGTTCGCGGGCGACGAGGCGACCGCGGATCCGCTCGGCCGCGCGCTGCTCGCCGCGGGCTTCCCCACCTCCGATCCCGGCGGGTGGGGCGCTCTCACCGGCAGCACGGTGTGGTGGATTCCGCTGCTCGTCGCACCGCTCGCCGTGCTCGCGGTCCTGTCCGTCCTGACCCCGCGGTGGCTCACCTCCACCGGGCTGCTTCTCATCGCCGCGTCGGGCCTCGCGACGGCGTTCGCGGCGGTCGGGGTCGCCGTCTCGTTCGACCACGCCACGCCCGTGCCGCTGTGGCCCGGATCCGGTCTCAGCCTCGCGTGGCTGGGTGTGGTGGGGGCCGCCGTCCTCGCCCTCGACGCCGGGATCGTCGAGCGCGTACGCGTGCTCCGCCCGATCGGAGCGATCCTGACGCTCGCCGCGCTGGCGGTCGCCGTCGCCCCGTCGCTCACGGCCATGACCTCCGAGACGCCCCGCGCCGTGCTCACGAACGGCCCGGTCTCGACGCTCCCCGCGTTCGTCGCCGCGGAGGGACGCGGGTCGACGTCGGTCGGCACGATCGTGCTCGACCCGCGCGCCGACGGCCTGCGCGTGGACGTCGTGTGGGGCGGCAGCGCGACCCTCGGCGGGCAGAGCACGGTCGAGGCCACGCGGACCTGGGCGCGCCCCGCCGATCAGGAGCTGGCCACGCTCGCCGCCGACCTCGTCACGCCCTCGTCCGAAGACGCCGTCGCCGGTCTCGCGGCGCGCGGAATCCGGTTCGTGCTGCTCGAGTCCGGACCCGGAGGGGAGGACGACGTCATCCGTGGAGCGCGTCTGACCGCGGCCACCTCGCTCGACCAGCGCAACACCCTCGACAGCGTCGGCGCCACCACGCGCGGCGACCTCTGGCGCGTCACCGTCGACGTGCAGCCCCGCGCGGCGCTCGACGACCACCAGGTCGCGCTGCAGCGGCTCGTGACGGGCGCGTCCATCGGCGTCCTTCTCGTGGCGCTTCTGCTCGCGATCCCGACCGCGGCCTCGCGTCGCGTCGCGCGACGGACCCCACGCACCGTCGGACCCGTCCGGGGAGGTACTCGATGAGCGATCGTCGCCTGGTCCGCTGGGCCACCACCAGCGCCCGCGTCGTGGCGGGGAGCGCCGTCGCGGCGGCCGTCGTCGTGGGCGCCGTCGCCGGGATCGCCGCCCCGTGGCCGCGCTTCGTCGCCGAACCGGTGCGCGTCCAGGTCGACCCGGCACCATCCGACACCGTCCTCGCGTGCGCCGGTCCCGTGTTCGCGCTCGGGCGAGCCGCCGAATCCGCCGGCGGGGTGACGGTCGCCGCGCCGCAGGACATCGTCTCGGGCCCCGAAACCGCCGACGCGCAGGTCTCCCGCGCCACCGGCGCGACCGGCGACGGATCCGGGGATGCCACGGTGTTCCGAGCCGCGCCGAAGGACCGCACCGCGACCCCGCTCGCGGCCGCCGGGTCGGCGACCGTCCCCTCGAAAGACCTTATTGGGTTCAGTGCATCCGGGGGCCGCCCCCGCTTCGCGGAGTCGTGTTGGTCCCGGGGGCGACCACCCCCGGTGCCAACGAACTTGTCGTGCTCGCGAACCCGGGCGACGTCGCGGCGACCGTGCAGCTGTCGTTCTACGCGCGAAACGGCGTCTCCACCCCACCCTCGGGCGCCGGGCTCATCGTCGCGGCCCACGGTCAGCGCGTCGTGCCGCTCGCCGGTCTGCTGCTGGGCGAGGCGAGTCCCGTCGTGCGCGTCGTCGCCACCGGAGCCCCCGTGCAGGCGTCGCTGCAGGCGAGCCTCACCCGCACGCTCCTCCCGGGCGGCAGTGACCAGGTCGCCCCGCTCGCGCAGGCGTCCACGTCCCTCGTGCTTCCCGGCATCCAGGTCCTCACGACCGGGCAGGGGGATGCCGGAACGGTGCTGCGTCTGCTCTCGCCCGGTGCCGACGCGTCGGCGACGGTGACCATCACGCCCGTCGGGGGCGACGCCCCGGCCGGAGACCCCCGCACCCTCCCGCTCCCCGCGGGCACGCCCACCTCTCTGAACCTGTCCGACCTGACCCCGGGGGCGTACACGGTCTCGGTCGCCGCGACCCAGCCGGTCGTGGGCGGGGCGTGGTCCACCACCGGGTTCGGCGAGGGCGCGGACTTCGCGTGGTACGCCGCGGCGCCCGAATTCCCGGCATCCTCACTCATCGCGGTCGCCCCGGGCGCGGGCGCCTCGCTCGTGATCGCCGCGGATGCCGCCTCCGGGTCGGCATCCGTCACGCTCACGCCTCAGAGCGGCGGGGATCCGGTCACGGTGTCGGTGCCTGCGGGCGGCTCGGTGTCCGTCCCCGTGACGGCCGGCGTCTACGAGCTGGCCCCGGATCGCCCCGTGCACGCCGCGATCTCGTACTCGGCGCCGGGGGCGCTGGCGGGGTATCCGCTGTGGCCCGCCGACGCGGCAGCGGGGACGCTCACGATCCTTCCGTGAGACGGGGCCGCCTGGCGGCGGGGACGCTCACGATCCTTCCGTGACGCGGAGCCGACGCGTCGTCAGAAGCGGAAGCGCTCCGGGCCGAGGTCCCACGGGTCGCGGTCGAGGTACTCGGCGGCCGCCCGGAAGACGGCGCCCTCGATCATCATGCGGCGGTGGAAATCGTCGTCGACGTGCGGGTGGCCGAGGCGCTCGATCGGCACGCGGTAGAGGATGATGCGCTTCTGCTCGCGCAGCACCTGCCAGCGGGGGATCGCGCCCGAGGCCGCGGGCGGCATGATGCCGATCTCGAACGACACGTCGCGGAGGTCCGTCCACGCGGACCGGAGGAACTCCGCGGCCGTGCTCACGGCGATGTCGAACCGCTCGACGCGCGTGTCCAGCGGCGGCAGCGGCGGGCGCACGACGGGGCTGCGGTTCTCGCGACCGTGCCGTCCGTGGCGCGAGGGTCGCGCGACCGGACGGGCTTCACGGGTACGACGACGCATGCGTGCCATCCTACGTTCGCCGCGCCGGTCGCCGGCTCGGGGTTTCGCGCGCGGACCCGCCGCGCTCGGCCGCGGCGCGGCGTCGCCGGCCCGCCGCGCCGTCCGTCTAGGCTGACCCGCGATGCGCGACAGACTCTGCTCGAAGGTGGGATGCGCCCGTGAGGCGATGAGCACCCTCACCTACGACTACGGCGACCAGATGGCCGCTCTCGGCCCGCTCGGCCGGGCCGGTGATCCTCACGCCCACGACCTGTGCGCCCTGCACGCCGACCGGCTGTCGGTCCCGCGCGGCTGGGTCGTCGTGCGGCACGAGACCCTCCGGGCCTGAGCCCCGCGCCGGGCTACGCCGCCGCGTGAGTCGCCATCATTCGTCGCCTGAGCACGCCGAGAGGCGACACATCTTGGCGACTCACTCGGGCGGGGTGAGAGCGGCGGCGCGCGCGTTCTCGAGCATCAGGGCGCGGTACTCGCGGTCGCGGCGGACGACCGCGACCGCTCGGACCAGCGTCTCCGGATCGGATGCGGGGAGCGGTGAGACGAAGGGCGCCACCGCGTCGGCGAGTCCCGCGGCGACGCGCGCGCGGGCGGCCGGCTCGAGGGCGTCGGCGCCGCGGACGAACTGCGCCATCCGCGCGGCCAGGCGGTCGGGGAGCCGCGACACGTCGGCGACTGCCGCCCACGCCTCCATTCCCGGAGGGAGGCCGGGCGCCGCCGGGGGCAGGGGTCGGGTGCGTGTCCGCTCGGATGCCGTGCCGGCCAGGAGGTCGCCCAGGCGCTGCGCCCGCGGGGTGAACATCCCGACAATCGCGGCGATGCCGCCGAGTGTGAACCACAGTTCGAGCACGCCGACGAGCGCGCGGATCAGCGCCTGACGGAAGCCCACCGCCCCGCCGTCGACGCGGACGATCCGGCCGCCGATAGCCCAGCGACCGAGACTGCGCCCGCGCGTGAGAGTCTCGACGGCGGTCGGGATGA
>NZ_BADA01000234.1 GCF_000333395.1 Microbacterium sp. B19 | reverse complement strand
GTCGCCGGGTCAGCGTCCGTTGACCATGTGGCTGAGCAGCTGCGCCTGGTAGACGATCCCGAGACCCTCGGGCAGGGTCGTCGAGACGAGGGCGTCGAGATCCGGCCACACGACCGAGCGGACGCGGAGGTCGAGCGACTGCCCGCGGGCGTCGCCCTGGCCGAGGATCAGCGGGGCCGGGCGCCGGCGCAGTCGGCCGATCTCGCCGAGCAGGGCACCGATCGAGAGCGCACGCATGGATCCGACGATCTTCGTCACGACGGTACCGGGGGGCTCGGTGCGCACCCGCTCCATCGCGGCGGACACGACCCGACCGCAGTCCTCGACGAAGATGTAATCGCGGAGAGTGTCCAGCGACACGTACACGGACACGGGCCGGCCGGTGACGTACCCACCGACGATGGCCGAGATGAGTCCCTGCCCCTTGGCCATGTCCTGCCCGGGGCCGTACAGGTTGGTGACGCGGGCGATGAAGGCCCGCCGACCGGTCGCAGCGATCGAGGCGGTCAAGGCGTTCTCCATGCGCAGCTTCGCCTCGCCGTACGCCGAGAGCGGCGCCGTCGGGGTGAGCTCGGTGAACGGCGGGGACGGGTTGCCCGCGTACGCCCCGCCGACGCTCGAACCCAGGAAGAAGGATCCTCTTCCGTCACGGGGCAGACGTTCGGCGGCCAGCTCGAGGAACGACTCGAACACCTCGGCCTCGCGCATCATGATCTCGCGCGGAGTCGACGTCACGCCACGCCCGGCGCTCCAGTAGATCTCCCACTCGCGGTCGCCCGCGAGGCGGAGGAACGCGTCCACACCGGCGTCGAGGCTCGACACCGTCGCCGAGGGGGAGAACCAGTCGATGGGGGCCGAGAACGGAGTGTCCGGCCGTCCCCGTTCGATCGCCGAGCCGAGCAGGCCTCGGCCGATGATCCACCTAATCGGAGTCGGCACGCTGCTGACCGAGGGGACCCACGGCGGGGTCGCGGACGATGAGGTAGGCGGGCTTTCCCATCGCCATGTTCACCGCGACGCCCAGGTACTCCGCAATCGTTCCGAGAGCGACGAGGATCAAGCCCGTTCCGAGGGCCGTGAGGACCATCTGCGACGTCCAGCCCTCGGGGATGTTTCCGCTCGTGAACCGCATGATGACGAGGTAGATGGCGAACAGCACACCGGCGACGGCGAACACCACACCGGCACCCGTCACGAGACGGAGCCCGCGTGTGCCCGACGTGAGGATCATCCGCCAGAAATGGGCCATCAGTCGGCGGTACGAGTACCCGGATCGCCGATCGCCTTCCTCCCGCAGAAGCACGGGAGAGGTGACGATCCGCGCGGCGACCCAGGACAGTGCGACATCGAGGTAGACGCCGGTGCCGGAGTAGGCGGCGACGCTTCGACCGACTTCGCCGAGGATCAGACGGTAGCTGTTGAAGTGGGAGGCCTTCCCGCCGGCGAAGACGGTCTCGAGGAGGCGCTTGGAGACGCGCGACGCCGTGTTCCGCACGTAGCCGTGGGGCGGCTTGTTCGTGGGATCCGCGTACACGACATCGGCCCGTTCGCGCATGGCGGTGTCGAGAAGCGACCCGATCGCCGCGGGATCGTGTTGACCGTCTTCGTCGAGCGTGACCACCCAGTCGCCGCCCGAGGAGGCGATACCGGCCAGGGTGGCGGCGTGTTGGCCGTAGTTGCGGCTGAGCCACACGGGTTTCACGTAGGCGTACTTCTCGGCGAGGGCGCGAATGACCTCGGCGGACCGGTCGGGTCCGTGATCATAGGCGAGCACGACCTCGGTGACCACGGCCGTGTGGCCCTCGCCGGTGACGAAGCCGTCCGCGAGGGGATCGAGCTCCGCCAGCACTGCGGCGAGAGTCTTCTCGCCCTGGTACACCGGGATGACGACAGACAGTCGGTGCACGAACGGCTCGGCGCCGGTCATCGCATCCTCCGTTCGAGAATCTTGTAGCTCAGGCGTCGCGCGCGAGCCATGGCCCAGGCTCGGGTGTCGCCCACCGCGAGATCGATCGGGCTGAGCACATCGGGGTGGTTCTCGCGCAGCCAGTGATGGAATCCGCGCGCCTGGGCGGACTGCGCCTTGGTCAGCGCGACGCTCCACTGCGAAGAGCTCATCCGGAACGTCGCCCCGACCTCCGGATCGGGTACGAAGTCGCCTTGGAGGAGGACTTTGGAGTAGGTCGCCTGATCGATGAGGTACGGGAAGTCGCCGAACCATCCGCCGGCGGACACGAGCGCGGAGGTGCGCATCATCACCGAGGCGGGCTCGCCGAACAGATTGGAACCGGCGCGCACCGCTGCTCGGACGGCGCGGGCACCCGGCATCCGCTTCTGCAGCCCTCGCAAACCCCACCCGGCCATGAGCACGCGACCTTCGGCATCGACGATGTCACGGCGGCAGGCGGTCAGGACCGCGGTCTCGTCGGCGAGCAGGGCCGCCTGTCGCGCGAGGGTGCCGGGGCGGACGATGTCGTCACCGCACACCAGCTTGAGCAGGGGGGCGGTGGCCAGGTCGGTGACGCGGTTCCAGTTCCGGGGCGCGCCGCCGCCGGCCGGAGTGTCGGCGAGAGTGACGCGCGGGTCGTCCGCGAACTTCTCCATCTCGGATCTCGTCCCGTCGGAGGACGAATGATCGGCGACGATCAACTCGAAGTCGACGCCCTCCTGATCGAGGACCGAAGTCATGGTCTCGGCGATGGTCCGCGCGTTGTTGTACGCCGGAATGACAACGGAAACGAGGGGCGCGGCGCTCATACCCATCCTCTCGGGGCCACTGATCGGCAGTCGGGGCAGCGGTCACGGCGGGAGGCAACTCCCGGACCCGATGTCGCGCTCGCGGTACCGGCTGCGGCTTTCGAGCATAGCGCAGCGCACCTGAGCGCCCGTCGGAGCCCTCGAGCGGCGCCCTGTAGAATTCTGGGGTGAGGACGTTCTTCTCCGCTGTGGCGGCACGCCCAGAGGTGAGATATCTCTTCTTCGGCGGACTGAACACCGCGTTCTCCTACGGGTTGTACACGGTCTTCCTCCTCCTGCTGCACGCGTTCGCGGTGCCCGGCGACTTCGTATGGGCCACGGCGCTGAGCTGGATCATCTCGAACGCGACCTCGTTCGTCCTGCAACGACGATTCGTCTTCCGGAGCACGCGGGGGGTGGCCAGGGAGTTCGTCAAGTTCTCGTCGGTCACGTTCGGGTCGTTCCTCGCGAACATCGCGCTCGGGGCTTTCGCCGTGGGCGTGCTCGGTTTGAGCAGCGCACCGGAGAAGCTCGTCAGCCAGCTCGTGATCACGATCGTGCTGGTGGTGGCGACGTACGTCCTGCACAAGATCTTCTCGTTCCGCGCTCCCGAGGCCCCGGTCGAGGTCTTCGGCACGTCCGCCGTCGAGACGGGAACGAGCGATGACATCGGGTCTGCCGCTGAGACGGCGCCCTCGGAGCGGACCGGCGAGTCCGACGTCGTGAAAGAAGGAGAGTGAGCAGCGTGGATCTGCTAATCGTCGGTTCGGGCTTCTTCGGCCTCACGATCGCCGAGCGCGCGGCTGCGGCCGGACGCAAGGTGACCGTCATCGATCGTCGTCACCACATCGGCGGCAACGCGTATTCCGAGGCCGAGGTCGAGACCGGCATCGAGGTGCACCGCTACGGTGCACACCTCTTCCACACGTCCAACCCGTCGGTGTGGGAGTACGTCAACCGCTTCACCGCGTTCACGTCGTACGTCCACCGCGTCTACACGACGCACAAGGGCGTGGTGTACCCGCTGCCGATCAACCTGGGCACGATCAACCAGTTCTTCCAGGCGGCCTACACGCCCGACCAGGCGAGGGCGCTGGTCCACGAACTCGCGGGCGAGTTCGACGCGAAGGATGCCGCGAACCTGGAGGAGAAGGGGATCGCCCTGATCGGGCGGCCGCTGTACGAGGCCTTCATCCGCGACTACACGGCGAAGCAGTGGCAGACGGACCCGAAAGACCTGCCGGCCGAGGTCATCTCGCGCCTCCCCGTTCGCTACACCTACGACAACCGGTACTTCAACGACACGTGGGAGGGCCTCCCCGTCGACGGGTACACCGCATGGCTCGAGCGCATGGCCGACCACCCGAACATCGAGGTGAAGCTGTCGACGGACTACTTCGACGAGTCGCAGCCGCTGAACAAGAAGGCGACGGTCGGACAGGTCCCCGTCGTCTACACCGGGCCCGTCGACCGCTACTTCGACTACGCCGAGGGCGAGCTGTCGTGGCGCACCCTCGACTTCGAGCAGGAAGTCCTGCCGATCGGCGACTTCCAGGGCACGAGCGTCATGAACTACGCCGACGCCGACGTCCCCTACACGCGCATCCACGAGTTCAAGCACTTCCACCCGGAGCGCGCGGACCGCTATCCGACCGACAAGACGGTCGTGGTGCGCGAGTACTCGCGGTTCGCCACGCGCGCTGACGAGCCCTACTACCCGGTCAACACCGCGGACGACCGCGCCGGCCTGCTCGCGTACCGCGAGCTGGCCAAGGGTGAGCAGGACGTCTTCTTCGGCGGGCGCCTCGGCACGTACCAGTACCTCGACATGCACATGGCCATCGGGTCGGCTCTGTCGATGTGGAACAACCAGCTGGCGTGAGAGCCGCTTCCCCCGTCTCGACCCCGCTGACATCCGGTAGCGGGTCCGAAGAGGGGCGCTGGGCGTATCGGCGGGACATCGACGGGCTCCGCGCTGTCGCCGTGCTGCTCGTGGTCACCTACCACGTGTGGTTCGGGCGGGTGTCCGGTGGCGTCGACGTGTTCCTGATGCTGTCCGCGTTCTTCCTGACCCGCGGCTTCCTGCGCCGTATGGACGGCCCCCACCCCGTGCGGCCGGTCCGGCACCTGTTGGGGATGTTCCGGCGGCTCCTGCCGGCGGCGGCGGTGACACTGCTCGGAGTGCTCGCCCTCGTGCGCACGGTGTATCCACCGACGATCTGGAACTCCGTCTGGGAGCAGACGTGGGCGTCGCTCTTCTACGTCCAGAACCGCCTTCTCGCGGCGGAGGCGGTGGACTATTACGCGCGCTCCGAGACGCCCAGTCCGCTGCAGCATTTCTGGTCGCTGTCGGTGCAGGGCCAGGCCTTCGTCCTCTGGGTGGCGATCCTCGCCGTGTGCCAGGTCCTCGTCCGTCGCCGGGGCTGGGCGGCAGATCGGGTCGTCGGCGTCGCGTTCGGCGCGGTCTTCCTCGTCTCGTTCGCGTACTCGGTCGCGATCACCGCGTCCGACCAGCGGGCCGCGTACTTCGACACCGGGGCACGCCTGTGGGAGTTCGCCGCCGGTTCGCTTCTCATCGTCGCCCTCCCGCATATCCGGCTGGGCGACCGGGCTCGCGCGACTCTGGGATGGGTCGGTCTCGCGGGACTGCTCGCCCTCGGGATGGCGGTGGACGTCCAGGGCGGTTTCCCCGGGTTCCTCGCCCTGTGGCCCGTTCTGTGCGCCGCCGCCGTGGTGCTGTCGGGCTCGGGCGCGCGGCCCGTCGGACCCGCGAGGCTCCTGGCATCCCGCGTGTTCGGGATTCTCGGACGCGACGCGTACGGGCTCTACCTCGTGCACTGGCCGCTCTTGATCACCCTGCTCGTCGTCACGGGTCGATCGGATGCCGGTCCGGCCGGGGGAGCGCTGGTCATCGCGGTCTCACTGGTGCTCGCGCGCGGACTCACCGCGTTGGTGGACACCCCCGTTCGGGCGTGGCGGCGATCGGACTCCTCGCCGTTCGTCCCCCTTGCCGTGCTCGCGGTCGCGACGGCCGTCGTGGTGACGCCGCTGGCGGGGTGGCAGATGGCGAGCGCGATCCAGCATGGCGAGATCGAGGCGCGAGCCTTGCTCGACAACCCCGGTGCCGCGGTGCTGCACGACCCCACCCTGCCCCCGCCTCCCGCGGACGCCGCTCTCCTGCCGCTCCCCGCGCAGCTCGAGGACGAGTGGGTGCTGCTGGACCAGGAATGCTCGGGCGTCCGAGCGGTGCACGACGACATCCTGCGGGGCACCTGCTCCGAGACCCGGGGAACTCCGCGTGCCGGACAGTCGATCGTGGTGATCGGCGATTCTCACGCGCAGCAGGCGACCGCCGCGCTCCTTCCCGTCGCCGCCGAGAGGGGATGGGGCGTCGTCTTCCTCATCAAGGGAGGCTGCTCCATGGGGGTGGACGAGCCGGGCATGGATCCCTCCTGCCCGGACTGGCGCGAAGCGGCGATCTCCCACGCGGAACGACTCGCTCCCGCGGCCGTGATGACCGTGGTGACGCGCTCGAACCCGGGCGAGGAGGACGAGGCTCTCCGCCCCGGCATCGAGCGGTTCCTGGAACGGATGGGGGATGCCGGGATCGAAGTGTTCGCGGTGCGGGACAATCCGCGTTTCGCCTTCGACATGTTCGCGTGCACCACGGGGTCCGTGAGCGCGATGGACTGCGCCGCCCCGCGGTCGAGTTCGCTGGCCGACTCCAGCCCGGCAGAAGCACTCGCGGGCCCTGACATCCGACTGATCGACCTCACGCCGTGGATCTGTCCCGGAGACGTGTGCGCCGGAGTCATCGGCAACGTCGCGGTCTACCGGGACGACAACCATCTCTCCCGCACGTACGCCACGACGCTGGCCCCGTTGCTCTCCGAGCAGCTACCGGCCCGCCTGGGCTGAGGGTCGCTCGATGCGACCAGACATCGCACGAGCACGGGGACGCCAAGACGATCGCGGGCAGCGGAGACAGCGGTCCGGCGCCGCTCACAGGGAGAGTCGTCGCCGCAGCTCATCCGTGAGGCTGAGGGCATAGGAGCGGGTCATGTGGTTGTCGTCGGAGTAGACGACGACCCCACCGATCCGCGACAGGCATCGGGTGTCGTCGCAGAACAGGTCTTCGAGCGAGACCACCTCTGCGCCGGCGGTGGTTCCTCCCTCGCGCATGGGGTCCGCGAATTGGGCCGTGGCACGGGGGAGCGCACAGTCGCTCGGGCTCTTCGCCCGTGCGAGGCAGTCCGCCGCGCTCTCTCCGCCCTTCGGGGGGACGGCATAGCGCTCGGGCGGGTCGCGAAGCACGATCACCCTCTTCCCGGCGTCCTCGAACTCCCGCACGGTTGCGGCGACCATGTCGGCCGTCAACGGGTGGTACGAGGCCTCGGTCGTCACGTAGAGACGGGTGCGGTTCGTCATCACGACCACATCGATCGAGGTGTCCTTCGCAATCTGGTCGATCATCTCCGCCGAGACGGAACGGCACTTCTCCGCGTACTCGGGATCGAATCCCCAGGCGCTCCCCGTGGTCTCCCGGGTCATCGACGCGCAGCCGGACAGAAGGAACGTGCTCAGTCGCCCGTTCTTCTCAGCGACCAGATCCCGCAGCGGCTCCGCCATCCGCGTCGCGTGGGAGTCGCCGAGGAGGGCGATGTGCGGTCCGGGCGCGTCCGCATCCCCGAAGTCGCATCGCTGGAACGCGTCGTTGTTGGTGCTCAGCTCGCACTGCAGGAACTCGGGGGCCGCGACGTCCGCGGAGAAGGTCGAGAGCGCCGCCACGAGAGGCACCTGGTCGACGGGTCCGCACCCCGAATCGACCATCGCGTTCGCTCCGAAACAGGCCGGAGGATTCTCCGCGGCCACCGCGGGAGCTCGGATCACGTGCGTCGCCAGCGGTGCCGTCACCAGCGCGATGGCCAGCATGCTCGCGGCGACCGATGCGAACGTCCACCGCGACCGGGCGCGTGCGATGCGCGATCGAGTCCGGAACGGGTCTTCAACAAGGGTCTTCGACAGCCAGCCGAGAGCGATCGAGCCGAATAGGATCGCGAGGGAGACCAGGATGCCGTTGGGGGCGCTGCGAGCGAACGGCAGGATCACGATCAGCGGCCAGTGCCACAGATAGGTGCCGTACGAGACATCGCCGAGGAACTGGATCGGGCGGAGCGCGTACAGCCGACCGGCACCCCACCACTGAGGCGGCATCCCCGCCGCGATCACGACGAGGGTGCCGACGACGGGGAGCGCCGCCGTGAAGGACGGGAACGGTGTCGAGCCCGTGTACGTCGCCATGGCGAGCAGGATCAGGCCCAGGCCGACCCAGGAGGCGAAAGCCCCCGCGCGCGGCGTGAGGATGCGGGTGCCCCGGGCG
>NZ_BADA01000235.1 GCF_000333395.1 Microbacterium sp. B19 | reverse complement strand
CCGCGGCATCCAGTGCCCCGTCCTCCACGCCGTCGGGCACGCGCACATCGACTCGGCCTGGCTGTGGCCGGTGCGGGAGACGGCCCGGAAGGTCTCGCGCACCTTCTCGAACGTCCTCTCGCTCATGGACGAGGATCCCGAGTTCGTCTTCGCGAGCTCGTCGGCCCAGCAGTTCGCGTGGATGAAGCAGCACTACCCGGCGTTGTGGGAGCGGCTGAAGGAGCGCGTCGCCGAGGGCCGGTTCGTGCCCGTGGGAGGCATGTGGGTGGAGTCCGACACCAACATGGTCGGCGGCGAGGCGATGGCCCGCCAGTTCCTGGAGGGGAAGACGTTCTTCCAGGAGGAGTTCGGCATCGACACCGAAGAGGTGTGGCTGCCCGACTCGTTCGGCTACAGCGGTGCACTGCCGCAGATCATGCGGGCGGCGGGTGCGCGGTGGTTCCTCACGCAGAAGATCTCGTGGAACGAGACCAACCGCATCCCGCACCACACCTTCCGCTGGGAGGGCATCGACGGGTCGCGGATCTTCACCCACTTCCCGCCGGTCGACAAGTACAACTCCGAGGTCACGGCGGCCGACCTCGCGCACGCTGAGCGCAACTTCGCCGACAAGGGTCGCGCACGCACCTCGCTCCTGCCGTACGGCTTCGGCGACGGCGGCGGCGGACCGACCCGCGAGATGACCGCGACGATCGCGCGCGCACACTCCCTGGAGGGGGCGCCGATCGTGAAGCACTCCACCCCGCGGGAGTTCTTCGAGACCGCCGAAGCCGAGTACGCCGACCCCGCCGTCTGGGCCGGCGAGCTGTACCTCGAGTTCCACCGCGGCACCTACACCAGCCAGTTGCGCACCAAGCAGGGAAACCGTCGCAGCGAGCACCTGCTGCGCGAGGCGGAGCTGTGGGCCGCGACCGCGGCCGTGCGCACGGGCGCGGACTATCCCGCGGCCACGTTCCGGCGGCTGTGGCAGCTGGTGCTGCTGCAGCAGTTCCACGACATCCTGCCCGGCACCTCGATCGCCTGGGTGCACCGGGATGCCGAGCGCAACTACGCCGCGATCGCCGCCGAGCTCGAGCAGATCATCGCCGACAGCCTCCGCGTGGTCGCGGGGGAGGGTGACCGCGTGCTCGCGGTGAACGCCGCTCCGCACGCTCGCACGGGAGTTCCTGCTCTCGGTATCGCGGCGGCGTCGGAGGTCCGCGACGTCGCGCCCCGCGCCGAGGGCGAGGGCTACGTGCTCGACAACGGCGTCGTCCACGCCGTGATCGACGCGCGCGGCCTCCTCATCTCGCTGGTCGAGGTGGCATCCGGTCGCGAGGTCGTCCCGGAGGGGCAGGCGGCGGCTCTGTTCCAGCTCTTCCGCGACACGCCCACCCAGTGGGACGCGTGGGACATCGACGAGACCTACCGCCGGCACGTCACCCCGCTGGACTCCGCCGCGGCGGTGCGCATCGACGGTGACGCGGTCGTCGTCGAGCGGACCTTCGGCGACTCGCGCCTGGTCACCCGGATCGCGCTCGCCGCGGGCTCGCGCACCGTGCGGCTGTCGATCGACGTCGACTGGCACGAGCAGCAGAAGCTGCTGAAGCTCGCGGTCCCCGTGGACGTCCACACCGACCGCGCGGCATCCGAGATCCAGTTCGGGCACATCACGCGTCCGACCCACACGAACACCTCGTGGGATGCCGCCCGCTTCGAGACCGCGGCCCACCGCTGGGTGCGCGTCGCCGAGCCGGGGTTCGGCGTCGCCGTGACGAACGACTCGACGTACGGTCACGACATCACCCGGCACGAGCGCGGCGCGGGCGGGACGTTCTCCCTCGTGCGGCTGTCGATCATCCGCGGCGCGATGTTCCCCGACCCGCAGCAAGACCAGGGCGAGCACCACCTCGAGGTGGGCATCGTCGTGGGAGCGGACGTCGCCGATGCGGTGACGGAGGGGTATCGGACCAACCTGCCCCTCCGTGTGATCGAGGGGGCCGGAGACGTCGAGCCGCTGGTCGCGCTCGATCGCGACGGCATCGTCGTGGAGGCGGTCAAGCTCGCGCACGACGGCTCGGGTGACGTCATCGTGCGGCTCTACGAGGCTCTGGGTCAGCGGCAGGCTGCGACACTCCGGGCCGGTTTCGAGGTCACGGCCGTCGCCGAGACCGACCTGCTCGAACGGGAGGTCGACGCCGCCGCGGTGTCGAGCGTCGCGGGCGGCGCGGTCGAGCTCGACCTGCGTCCGTTCCAGCTGGTGACCCTGCGCCTGAAGCGCTGACCGCGGTCCCCGGTGCCGTGACCGGGGGAGGGCGAGGGATGAGCGGAGGACGGATTCAGCGGATTCGTCCTCCCGCCGTCCCGCGCCCTCCGCTCGTCACGGCGTGCGCGGTCGCCGCGCCGAGGTTCCGGATCACACCGCCGCGACGGCCATGAGGGCGACGGATGCCGCCATGGCGCCGATCTGTGCGCGGTCGAGCCGCGCGGGCATGTGGTGCATCGCCCACGCGGAAGCGGCCGCGTAGCCGAGCGCGGTGGCGAGGAGGAACGCCGGCAGTCCCAGCCCGTGTGCGTGCGGGGATGCACCGCCGCCGTGAGCGCTCATGGCCATCTGCAGGCCGGCCATGAGCGCCATGCCGGTGGCGGTATGGGCGGTCATCAGCGGTGGAACGCGGGGAGCGTGACGTTGCCGCGGTCGCCGCCAGAACGCGAGGCCGACCGCCGCCGCCAGCAGCACGGCCGCCCAGTACACCGGCGGAACCACCCCGAACAGTCCGGCATCCAGCATCGCCAGGAGCATGAGCACGGATGCCACGACCTCGGGCGGCCGCACCCGCGCGCGATCGGCGGCCAGACAGCACGTTCCGATCGCGGCGGGGGCGACCGCCCACAGGTGAAGGGTTTCGCTCATGGATCAGTGGTGGTGGCCGCCGTCGTGCCCGTGGTGGTCGTGGCCGTGGGAGCCCGCGGCCGGTGCGCAGTGCGTGCTCTCCGGGGCCGGGACGTTCAGCACGGGGTTGCGCTCGAAGAAGTTGTACGGCTTGAGCGTGAACTTGGCGTAGTCCATGGGCATCACGGGCCAGTCCTCGTTGCGCGGGAAGTGCGTGAGGCCGAACGTGTGCCACAGCACGACGTCCTCACCCACGAGCGGCTCGTCGCCGGCGATGAAGTCGGGGATGCCGGCTCCGCCCGGGTGCTGGTTCACGAAGTCGCCCGCGGCGTAGCGCTCGGCCGGGTCGTACTTCGTGACGAAGAGGTTCTTGGTCGCGAAGGCCGCGCGCGCGGCGATCGACGAGGCTTCGTCAGCCAGGAGGACCGGCGTCTCCGTCGGGAAGAGGACGTACGACGTCGCCTGCCCGCGCTCGGTGGTCTTCTCGGTCGAGGCGATCTGCCACACGCGGTTGACCGCGCCGTCGGCGACGCGTCCCGACACCTTCTCCGAGGCGATCGGCGTGACCTTCTTCGTGAACGCGTTGCCGGCCGGGTTGGTCGCCGAGATCGGCAGCCGCACCGCGTCGATCTCGTTGACGACGTTCGCGACGCCGTCCACGGTCATGTCGAGCCGCGCCGAGAACAGGTGCTGGTGGTACGGCGCGCCCAGGCCCGGCGCGACCTCGGACGCGAACGGGTAGCCCTCGCCCGGGTAGGCGGAGGTGAACAGGATGCCGGTGAGCTTGGCCTCGCACTCGATGGTGCCGTCGAGGTAGAGGTACCAGTAGAAGCCGTAGTCGTAGTTGCCGACGGTGGTGAAGAACGAGATCACGAGCCGGCGGGCTCGACGCACCTCGCTCGACCCCGTGAAGAGGTCGGTGTGCTTCCACAGGGAGCCGAAGTCCTCCTCGTGCATGCACACGGCGTTGCGGATGTCCCGCGGCATCCCGTTCTCGTCGGAGAGGATGGCATCCA
>NZ_BADA01000236.1 GCF_000333395.1 Microbacterium sp. B19 | reverse complement strand
GGTGCGCGCGAGCGCATCGAGGGTGCGCGAGCACACGCTGCTGCGCGACCTCGTGGTCGAGGACGGCCGCGTCGTCGGGATCGACGTCGAGACGGACGGCGCGGTCGAGCGGCTGCGCGCCGACGCGGTTATCCTCGCCACCGGCGGCGCGGGACAGCTGTACTCGCACACCACCAACCCGGCCTCGGCCACCGGCGACGGCATCGCCGCAGCCCTCCGCGCCGGGGCGGCCGTCGCCGACCTCGAGTTCGTGCAGTTCCACCCCACGGCGCTGGCCGCGGGCGAGCCGTTCCTCGTCTCCGAGGCGGTCCGCGGCGACGGCGCGACCCTGGTCGACGACGAGGGGCGCCGCTTCGCGTTCGACGCCCACCCCGACGGCGAGCTGGCGCCTCGCGACGTCGTCGCCCGGGCGAACGCGCGGGCCATGGCCGCGCAGGGCGGACGTCCGGTCCGACTGGATGCCACCGCCCTCGGCGCCGAGCGTCTCGCGCGACGCTTCCCCACGATCGATGCCGCCGTCCGCGCGCGCGGTCTGGACTGGTCGCGCGAGCCGATCCCCGTCACCCCCGCGGCGCACTACCTGATGGGCGGCGTCGTGACAGACCTCGACGGACGGACGACGGTGCCGGGACTGTACGCGGTGGGCGAGACGGCGCGGACCGGTGTGCACGGCGCGAACCGGCTGGCATCCAACTCCCTGCTCGAAGGGGCGGTGTTCGGTGCGCGCGCCGGGGATGCCGCGGCTGCTGGGGCCAGGTGGACCCGGGTCGAGGCGCCCGCGGCCGTCGCGCTCCCCGACGTCGACCCGGCGCCGGACGCGCCGGCGTTCTCGCGGGCCGCGCTGCAGCAGCTCATGTGGGAGCACGCGGGACTCGTCCGCGACGCCGCGGGTCTGGGGCGCGCGGCCGGGGTCCTCGCGGCGTGGGCCGCCGACGCGCAGCCCCGCTCCGTGGAGGACGCCGGGCTGCTCCTGCTCGCACGTCACGTCGTCGCCGCCGCTCTCGCGCGCACCGGCTCGATCGGCGCGCACTATCGCTCCGACGAAGCGGGTGCCGCCGTGGCATCCATCCCCGCCGAGGAGGCCCTCGCATGCTGACCCGCGCCGCGATCGACCGCGTCGTCACCGCCGCCCTCGAGGAGGACGCCCCGTGGGGCGATCTCACGAGCGAGACGCTCATCCCCGCCGACGCGACCGCGCGAGCCGAACTCGTCGCCCGCGAGATCGGCGTGTTCAGCGGCGCCGAGGTGTTCCGCGCCGCCTTCACGCTGACCGATCCCACGATCGACGTCGAGATCCGCGTCGCCGACGGCGCGGAGTTCGTGCCGGGCGAGGTGCTCGCGGTGGTCACCGGACCCGCGCGGGCCGTGCTGACCGCCGAGCGGATCGGGCTCAACTTCGTGCAGCGGATGTCGGGCATCGCGACCCTCACGAGCCGCTACGTCGCCGCCGTCGCCCACACGGGTGCGCGCATCGTCGACACCCGCAAGACGACGCCGGGACTCCGCGCGATCGAGCGGCAGGCGGTCCGCGACGGCGGCGGCCACAATCACCGGTTCTCGCTGTCGGATGCCGTGATGGCGAAGGACAACCACCTCGCCGTGCTCGCGGCCTCCGGTCTGCCGCTCACGCAGGCCCTGGAGAGCGCGATCGCGCGCCTCCCGCACACGACACACGTGGAGGTCGAGGTCGACCGCCTCGATCAGATCGACGCCGTCCTCGCGGCCGGGGTCGACACCATCATGCTCGACAACTTCTCGCTCGACGACCTGCGCGCGGGCGTCGAGAAGATCGCCGGGAGCGCCGTCGTCGAGGCCTCCGGGGGCGTGACGCTCAACACGGTGCGCGCGATCGCCGAGACGGGTGTCGACGTCATCTATCGCGACCGTGACTCTCGTCCTGGGCGCGGTGTTCGCCGTCCTCTACATCAAGATCCTGAAGCCGGAGGTGGAGTGATGACCGCCGTGTCCCTTCCGACCCGACGTCCGCGCGTGCGTCCCTCCGTGGCCTCGCCCACGCGCCGTGGAGCCCGCTGGGTGTCCGACATCGTGCTCGTCCTCATCGGCGTGTCCTTCCTCGTGCCCATCGCGTGGATCGTGTTCTCGGCGGTGGACACCAACGCCACGGTGTCGATCTCGCTGCCCGAGGGTCTGACCCTGCAGAACTTCCTCGACGTCGCTTCGCCGTCGCAGACCCTGCTGCCGCTGTGGAACTCCACCCTGATCTCCCTCGGTACCGCGGTCCTCACCGTCGTGGTGGGCGTGCTGGCGGCCTACCCGCTCTCGCGATTCCGTCTGCGCTTCCAGCGGGGGTTCATGTACGGAGTCCTTTTCGGGTCGTGCCTGCCGATCACGGCGATGATGGTGCCCGTCTACGCCCTCTTCGTCCAGACGAAGCTGCTGGATTCGCTGCCCGGGGTCATCCTCTTCATGGCGGCCACGTCGCTGCCGATGGCGATCTGGATGCTGAAGAACTTCATGGACTCCGTGCCGGTCTCCCTCGAGGAAGCCGCCTGGGTCGACGGGGCGTCGTCGATGCGGGCGCTCACCCAGATCATCCTGCCGCTCATGCGGCCCGGGATCGGCGTGGTGTTCATCTTCGTGTTCACGCAGGCGTGGGGGAACTTCTTCGTCCCCTTCGTGCTGCTGTTCAGCCCCGAGAAGATGCCCGCCTCGGTGGCCATCTTCACCTTCTTCGGCAGCCACGGTGCCGTCGCTTACGGCCAGCTCGCGGCCTTCGCGATCATCTACTCCGCTCCGATCCTGCTCCTGTACTTGATCACCCAGCGGCTGACCGGGAGCTCGTTCGCGCTCGCCGGGGCCGTCAAGGGCTGACCCGTCCCCCCAACAAGGAAAATCACATGCACGACCGCACCCCGCTGATCGAGATGCGCATCGACCGCTTCGTCCGCGAGCGCCTCGTCCCCGCCGTCTACCGCACCCGCCACCCCCTCACCGTCACCGCGTGGGAGGCGCCGGGTGAGCCGGTACCGTTCGCTGAGGCGGCGGCGGCCGACTACCGACCGTTCGCCGTCGGCACCCCGTGGGGTCGGGCGTGGGGGACCACCTGGTTCGCCGTCCGAGGCGAGGTCCCGACCGCGTGGCGGGACGCCGACGGCGCGCTGCCCGCCGGAACCGTCGCCGAGCTCGTCATCGACCTGGGGTTCACCGCCGGGCAGAGCGGATTCCAGTGCGAGGCGCTGGTGTGGAACCGCGACGGCGCGCCGATCAAGGGCGTCTCCCCGTTCAACAACGCCACGCCCGCGGCCCTGGACGCCGACGGTCGCGTCGACGTCCTCGTCGAGGCCGCCTCCCACCCCGACGTCGGCAGCCTGTTCACCTTCGAACCCACGCACCTGGGCGATCCCGCGACCGCGGGCGATGCGCCTCTGTACACGCTCCGCGACATGTCCATCGGTCTGCGCGACCTCGCGGTGTGGGAGCTGCTGCAGGACTTCCGGCTCCTGCGCGGTCTCGTCGACGAACTCGACACGACCTCCGCGCGTCGCGCGACCCTGGTGGAGGGGATGGATGCCGCGATCGACGCGATCGATCCGCACGACGTGTCCGGCACGGCCCAGGCCGGTCGCGACGTGCTCG
>NZ_BADA01000237.1 GCF_000333395.1 Microbacterium sp. B19 | reverse complement strand
TCATCGCGTAGCCGACGTTGTCGTCCGTCTCCGAGCGCGCGAAGACGACGCCGGCGACCTGTCCCTCGGGAGTGAGGAGCGGTCGCCCGGAGTGCCCCGGCCGCACGACCGCACCCAACGCGTAGATCTCCCGCGGCGCCGACTGGTCGCCGTAGATGTCGGGTACCGGAACCGTGCCCTCGGACAGCACCTGGGCGTTCCCGGACGTGAACGGTCCGCCGTACGGGTAGCCCTGCACGACGGCGGCAGAACCGACACCGAGCGCGGGGACGACCGGGAGGGCCGCGGCATCCAGTCCGTCCACCGCGATGACGGCGAGGTCGTCGGTCGGGTCGAAGTACACGACCCGTCCCTCCTTCGCCTCCTGTCCGGGCAGTTCGACGAGCGGCGCGTCGACCCCCGCGACGACGTGCGCGTTGGTGAGGACGCGGTCGTCGCCGACGACGAACCCGGATCCGCTCGCGGTGATGCCGCACGCGTACGCGGTGCCGGTGATGCGGGCGACCGACTGCGCGGCCTGCGTAAGGGCGGGGTCGTCGAGCGCGATCGCCGGGGCGCTCTGCACCGGACCGATCTGGATGAGCTGGCCCAGCCGCGGGATGCCGTCGGCGAAGACGGCACCGCGCAGTTGCGCGAGCGCGGAACGGACGGGGTCGGGGGTGAGCCGGTCGATCGTGCGGACGACGTTCGACGACGCGAGCGCGGCCGAGACGACCGGAACACCCGCGGTGGTGAGCGTGCCGGCGAAGAACGACAGCGCGAGCGCGGCCGCGGCGAGGTTCACGACCCCGCCGAGGATCCGCTCGGGCACGCGCAGCTTGATGCGGTCGGCGCCCCGCCGCAGGGCGTTCCCGACGGCCGTGCCGAGCGCGGCGCCGAGGAGCAGCAGCAGAACACCGGCGGCGACGATCGCGGCCCCACGCCACATCGAATCGCTCACCCACGATCCGACGTACGGGATCAGCCAGAACGCGGCCGCGCCGCCCACGGCGAGGCCCGCGAAGAAGCCGATCGTGGCGAGGAATCCCCGCGCGAGGCCCACGACGAGAGCCAGCGCGAGGAGCACGATCAGCACGATGTCGACAACCGGCATCCGTACCTCCAGGGTCGAGCGCCAGGGTACGCGGCGGCGCTGGGAGAGTCCCGTTTTGTGGTTCGGGTCACGATGACATTAAGATCGTGCTCGGAGATATGGTCACAATGACACGAACCCCTCGCCCCGAACCCCGCGACGCCGACGTGCGCGTCGCGGTGTCGACCGTGATCTTCAGCGTCCGCCGCGATGCGCACGACGAACCCGTCCTCTCCCTCCCGCTCGTCCGACGCACGCGCGATCCGTTCGACGGCCGCTGGGCGCTCCCCGGCGGGTGGCTGGACCCGGCCGAGAGCCTGGATGCCGCGGCATCCCGCACCCTCGAAGAGACCACCGGACTCACCCCGAGCTATCTCGAGCAGCTCTACGCGTTCGGCGCGGTGGATCGCTCCCCCACGCGCGTCGTCTCGATCGTCTACTGGGCGCTGCTGCGCTCCGACGAGGTCGACGCGCAGGTCGCCGCGCACGCCCGCGAGGGCGACGCCCCCGAGAACGTGGAATGGTTCGACGCCACGCACCTGCCGGCGCTCGCGTTCGACCACAACGACATCGTCGAGTACACGCTGTGGCGTCTGCGCAACAAGGTCGGCTACAGCCGCATCGCGCACGGACTCCTGCCCGACGAATTCACCCTCGCCGACCTGCGCGAAGTCACCGAGACGATCCTCGGCCGACGGCTCGATCCGGCGAACTTCCGTCGGCAGATCGACACCTCCGACACCGTCATCCCGACCGAACGCTTCCGGACCGGAAGCCACCGACCCGCCCGCCTGTACCGCTACAACCGTGACGTGGAGCTCGCCGATCGCGGCCCGCTCACGTCCCGTCACTGATCGGACCGCCCATGAGCACGACAACCCTCACCCTGCAGCCTCGCCCCGAGATCGACCCGTCCGTCGACCACGTCATCCAGGCGATCGTCTCCGGCGCGTCGACCGACGCGACCTGTACGACCGACCTCGCGGTGGGGCCCTGGGACTTCGACACGCGTCCCGGGTACGGCCCGGGTTCGTCGATGGGCGACGTCATCCCCACCGGCGCGCCGCGCCAGGGCGAGCTCCCCCGCGAGTACCGCGAAGCCTCCGACGACGAGCTCGACGCCCGCATCCGCGCCGCCAAAGCGACGCTCGGCGACCGGGTCGTCGTGCTCGGACACTTCTACCAGCGCGAGGAGGTCGTGCGGCACGCCGACTACGTCGGCGACTCGTTCCAGCTCGCCAACGCCGCGAAGGCCCACCCCGAGGCCGAGGCGATCGTCTTCTGCGGCGTCCACTTCATGGCCGAGACCGCCGACCTGCTCTCGCGCCCCGAGCAGTCGGTCATCCTCCCGAACCTCGCCGCCGGATGCTCGATGGCCGACATGGCCAGCATCGACCAGGTCGAGGAGTGCTGGGAGCAGCTCGCCGACGTCCTCGGCGACCTCGAGACCCCGGATGCCGACGGCCTCCTGCCCGTGATCCCGGTCACGTATATGAACTCCAGCGCCGCCATCAAGGGCTTCGTCGGTCGTCACGGCGGCATCGTGTGCACCTCCTCCAACGCCCGCACCGTGCTGGAGTGGGCGTTCGCGCGCGGTCGCCGCGTGCTCTTCTTCCCCGACCAGCACCTGGGCCGGAACACCGCGAAGGCGATGGGCGTGCCGCTGGACCGTATGCCGATGTGGAACCCCCGCCGCCCCCTCGGCGGCTCCACGGCCGAGCAGCTCGAGGACGGCCAGGTCATCCTGTGGCACGGCTTCTGCTCCGTGCACCGACGGTTCAGCGTCGCGCAGATCGACAAGGCCCGCGCCGAGCACCCGGGCGTCCGGGTGATCGTGCACCCCGAGTGCCCGATGGACGTCGTCGACGCCGCCGACGAGGCCGGATCCACCGACATCATCCGCAAGGCCATCACCGCGGCCGACGAGCCCACGACCTTCGCGATCGGCACCGAGATCAACCTCGTGCAGCGCCTCGCCGCGCAGTTCCCGCAGCACGAGATCTTCTGCCTCGACCCGGTCGTGTGCCCGTGCTCGACGATGTACCGCATCCACCCCGGCTACCTCGCGTGGGTGCTGGAGTCGCTCGTCGCGGGCGAGGTCGTCAACCGCATCACGGTTCCGGCCGACGTCGCCGAACCCGCGACGGTCGCCCTCGAGCGCATGCTCGCGGCCAAGCCGAACGGGGCCGTGAAATGACCCGCGTCATCGTGGTCGGCAGCGGCATCGCCGGTCTCACCGCGGCCCTGCACGCGGC
>NZ_BADA01000238.1 GCF_000333395.1 Microbacterium sp. B19 | reverse complement strand
CGGCGCACCGGGGTCTTGCCGTGGTCGGCCGTGTGCCCGCCGAAGCGGCGCTGGTCGATCTTGCCCTCGGGCGTGCGGTTGAACGGCAGGCCCATGTTCTCGAGGTCGATGACGGCGTCGATCGCCTCCTTGGCGAGGATCTCCGCGGCATCCTGGTCGACGAGGTAGTCGCCGCCCTTGATGGTGTCGAAGGTGTGCCACTCCCAGGAGTCCTCTTCGACGTTCGCGAGCGCTGCGGCCATGCCGCCCTGCGCCGCACCCGTGTGCGAGCGGGTGGGATAGAGCTTGGAGATCACGGCCGTCTTGGCGCCCGGACCCGCTTCGATCGCCGCGCGCATGCCGGCGCCGCCGGCGCCGACGATCACGATGTCGAACTGGTGGTAGTGCACGCCGTCCTTGACGATCGTGTCCGCGCTGTTCTGAGTGCTCACGTGTGCAATGCCTCTGTTGTCTCAGTCGGGAAGGAGGATGCCGCGGCTCACGGCTGGCAGATCTCCCAGAGGGAGCTGCTCTCGGTGACGCCGAGGCAGGGATCGAAGGTGAAGACCACCAGCGTGCCGAGGAGGATGAGGAACGCGGATGCCAGCACGATCGCGCCGATGAGCACGCGACGCACCTGGACGGTGGTGACGTAGTCGTTGACGATCGTGCGCATGCCGTTCGCGCCGTGGATCAGGGCGAGCCACAGCATCAGGACGTCCCACCACTGCCAGAACGGCGAGGAGAGCTTGCCGGCGACGAACGCGAAGTCGATCTGGTGGATGCCCTCGCCGGTCATCAGGTTGACGAACAGGTGCCCGAAGATCAGGACGATCAGCAGCACGCCGGAGGCGCGCATGTAGATCCATCCCCACTTCTCGAGGTTGGAACCCTTCTTCCGCACGGCGGGCGTGCGGGGCGCGGGGATCGTGCTGGCTTCCTGGGCGACGGACATCAGTGGCTCCCCGTGACGGCGCTGAAGACGTTGATGAGGTGGCGCGGCGTGAACCCGGCCATCGTGACGACCCAGAGGCCGAGGACGCCCCACCACAGCTGACGCTGGTGACGCGTGGCCCACGGCCAGAGGTCGACCGCGATGATGCGCAGGCCGTTGAACGCGTGGTAGGCGATGGCGCCGACCAGGGCGACCTCGCCCAGGCCCATGATCGGGTTCTTGTAGGTGCCGATCACCGCGTTGTACGCCTCGGGCGAGACGCGGATGAGCGCCGTGTCCAGGATGTGGACCAGAAGGAAGAAGAAGATCGCCACACCCGTGATGCGGTGCAGGACCCACGACCACATGCCCTCACGGCCGCGGTAGAGAGTGCCGCGTGGCCTCTTCGAGGTGGTCTCTTTCACCGACGGCGTGGCACGTGCTGGTGCTGACACGGTCGTCCTCCCTGATCGAACACGGTGTGGGGGGCCTCCGCAGGCCCCGAGCGTCACACGGGCGCCCTTGGATACTACGTCCGGGCTATGAATCCGGGGGATGAGGGTCGCCTAACACTCTCTCGATGTCGAGATAGTTTCGCGGCACTTTCCGTATTGCGTTGTTCACACATGGAGCGGGGATATGCGGGGACGGGCCAAGTAGGGTCGGTGCCATGGCCGAACCTGCTATCGACGACTTCTACGCCGTGATCCCCGCCGGGGGGATCGGCAGCCGCCTGTGGCCGCTCTCGCGCGCGGATGCCCCCAAGTTCCTGCACGACCTCACCGGCTCCGGTCAGACGCTGCTGCGCGACACGTGGGACCGGCTCGCGCCGCTGTCGGGCGTCGACCGGATCGCCGTCGTCACGGGGCGCGCGCACCGCGCCGCCGTCGAGCGCGAGCTCCCCGGCGTTCCCGACCACAACGTCTTCCTCGAGTCCGAGCCGCGCGACTCGAGCGCCGCCATCGGACTGGCCGCCGCGATCCTCGTCCGTCGCGAGCCCGACGTCATCATCGGTTCGTTCGCCGCCGACCACGTCATCCGCCAGACGCGGCAGTTCGATTTCGCCGTGCGCCAGGCCGTCGCGGTCGCGCGCGCCGGATACATCTGCACCATCGGCATCCAGCCCTCCGAACCCTCGGTCGGCTTCGGATACATCAGGCAGGCGGACGAACTCATCGTCGACGGGGCGCCCGAGGCCTACACGGTCGAGCGTTTCGTGGAGAAGCCGGACCTCGACACGGCCAAGGAATACTTCGCGGACCGCTCGTACCTCTGGAATGCGGGCATGTTCATCACCCGTGCGGATGTGCTGCTCGCCGAACTGGCCGTGAACGAGCCGGAGTTGCACGCCGGCCTGGTCGAACTGGCCGAGGCGTGGGACGACCGTGATCGTCGCGGACCCGCGGTGGACCGCATCTGGCCCGGCCTGAAGAAGATCGCGATCGACTACTCCGTCGCCGAGCCGGCGGCCGAGAAGGGGCGCCTCGCCGTCATCCCCGGGCACTTCGACTGGGACGACGTCGGGGACTTCGCGAGCCTCTCCAAGCTCAACTCCTCCGGCGGTCGCAATGAACTGGCGATCCTCGGCGAGGACGCGCGCGTGCTCGCCGACGCGTCGAGCGGCATCGTCGTGACGCAGACGAAGCGCGTGATCAGCCTCATCGGCGTCCGCGACATCGTCGTGGTCGACACCCCCGACGCGCTCCTCGTGACCACCAGCGAGAACGCGCAGCGCGTCAAGGGCGTCGTGGACGCGCTCAAGCTCACCGGGCGCGGCGACGTCCTCTGATACCGGATGCCGTCGACAGCGGCATCCGGTCCCTCTTCCGGGGCATCGTGTGGCGGTCGCATCACGCGAGATTGCGTCTTTGTAACCATTGCCGCCCACGGGCCGCCCCGGCCCGCAAGCGATTCGTCACAGTGGGTAACGTGACTCCATCGTCCCCCGAACCCGTTGGGGGCATCGTCTTGGAGGACCATTCGTGAAGACCACGAAGAAGGCCGTCGTCAGCGGCCTTGCGATGATCGGCGCAGCCGTGCTGCTGGCCGGCTGCGGCGCCGCTCCGGAGAGCACCGCCTCGTCGGCGGCTGCCGGCGCCAGCGACTACCTGCCCTGCATGGTTTCGGACTCGGGCGGGTTCGACGACAAGTCGTTCAACCAGCTCGGCAAGGAAGGCCTGGACCAGGCCGCCGCCGAACTCGGTTCGAAGAAGCCCATCGAGGTCCAGTCGCAGGCCGAGACCGACTTCGCCTCCAACCTCTCGAGCCTCGTCGACCAGGGCTGCAACACGATCATCACGGTCGGCTTCCTCCTGGCCCCCGCGGCCCTCGAGTCGGCGCAGGCCAACCCCGACCTGCAGTACGTCTCGATCGACGACACCGTCGACCAGAACTTCGACGGCAAGACCGACGCGCCGAACATCAAGCCGATCATCTTCGACACCGCTCAGGCGGCGTACCTCGCGGGCTACCTCGCCGCGGGCGTCTCGAAGACCGGCGTCGTGGGCACCTTCGGTGGCATGAACATCCCGACCGTCACGATCTTCATGGACGGCTTCGCCCAGGGCGTCGAGAAGTACAACGCCGACAACGGCACCTCGGTGCGCGTCGTCGGGTGGGACCGCGCCGCCAAGGACGGCTCGTTCACCGGTGGCTTCGAGGCCAACGACACCGCGCGTCAGACCGCGCAGGCCATCATCGACCAGAACGTCGACGTGCTGCTGCCCGTCGGTGGCCCGATCTACCAGTCGGCCGCCGTCGCCATCCAGGACTCCGGCCGTCAGATCGCCATGGTCGGCGTCGACGCCGATGTCTTCCAGACCGACCCCTCGGTCGGCAGCCTGCTCCTGACCTCGATCCTCAAGGGCATCGACGTCGGCACCAAGGACGCGATCGTGTCCGCCGGTAAGGGCGAGTTCGACACCACGCCGTTCGTCGGCACGCTCGAGAACGAGGGCGTCGGAATCGCGCCGTACCACGACTGGTCCGACCGGGTGCCCGCCGACCTCACCAGCAAGGTCGACGCGCTGAAGGCCGACATCGTCAGCGGCAAGATCAAGGTCGAGTCCTACCTGGCCGGCTGAGAGATCCACTCTCCAGGGGAGGCCGGCTCCGTGCCGGCCTCCCCTCCCTTATGGGGCCGCGACCGTCGTCCCCGCACGACCGGACGGCATCCGCTCACGAGGCGGTCCGTCCCCGCCGCACCCCGCGTGCGGCACCGCAGAACTTAGGATCGGGAACATGAAGCTCGAACTCCGCGGGATCACGAAAACGTTCGGATCCCTGGTGGCGAACGATCACATCGACCTCACCGTCGAGGCCGGAGAGATCCACTGCCTGCTCGGCGAGAACGGTGCCGGCAAGTCCACCCTGATGAACGTCCTCTACGGCCTGTACCAGGCCGACGGGGGAGAGATCCTGCTGGACGACGCCGTCCAGCACTTCGCCGGACCCGGCGACGCGATGCGCGCCGGAATCGGCATGGTGCACCAGCACTTCATGCTCATCCCCGTCTTCACCGTCGCCGAGAACGTCATGCTCGGCCACGAGCCCACGAAATTCGGCGGTCGGCTCGACCTCGCCGCGGCGCGTGCGAAGGTCAAGGAGATCTCCGACCGCTTCGGGTTCGACGTCGACCCCGACGCGCTCGTCGACGACCTGCCGGTGGGCGTGCAGCAGCGCGTCGAGATCATCAAGGCGTTGTCGCGGGATGCCAAGGTGCTCGTGTTCGACGAGCCGACGGCCGTGCTCGACTGCTCAAGAGCACCGCCGCCCCGCGGTCGCGCTCCAGCGCCCCGACGTCGCCGCTCGACGACCTGCTCGGTCGCGGCTCGACGAAGACGATCCTGGGCGGCGTGATCCGGGGGATCTTCGGCACCGGCCGCCGGCGCTGAGCTCCCGCCTCAGGAGAACGACAGGACGTTGTCGCCCCAGGCGCGGCGGAGGTCGCCGTCGAGGTCCTGGGTGACGACGTCGTGGCGGTCGATCACGAGCGTCGCGCGGGCGTCGTCGCCGTCGAGCTCGAACGTCGGCCACACGGGAGCGTTGGGTGCTTCGGGCTCCTCGCCGTGTGCGAAGGCGGTCCACCGTGCCTGCATCCGCGCCGAGATCAGGTCCGCCACGCGGCGGCCGCCGAGCTTGAAAGTCGGGTCCTTCGGGCCGCTCACGAGGTTGCCCCACAGGTACGGCAGCTCGGTGGCGTGCGTGGCGCCGAGACCGATGAGCCGCAGGAACGGCGCCGCGTGGTCGAAGCGGTACAGCCACACGGGCGCGATGGTCGAGTGCCCCTCCGCGACCCACAGCGTCGGCAGCCGGAATCCGATGTCGCGCGCGACGCCGAGGCCGATCGCGCGGTGCCGCACGTGCTCGTACGCGGTGAGGACCTGTTCGCGGGTCGGCAGCTCGACGCCGGTGTTTTCCG
>NZ_BADA01000239.1 GCF_000333395.1 Microbacterium sp. B19 | reverse complement strand
ATCGGCATGGTGCACCAGCACTTCATGCTCATCCCCGTCTTCACCGTCGCCGAGAACGTCATGCTCGGCCACGAGCCCACGAAATTCGGCGGTCGGCTCGACCTCGCCGCGGCGCGTGCGAAGGTCAAGGAGATCTCCGACCGCTTCGGGTTCGACGTCGACCCCGACGCGCTCGTCGACGACCTGCCGGTGGGCGTGCAGCAGCGCGTCGAGATCATCAAGGCGTTGTCGCGGGATGCCAAGGTGCTCGTGTTCGACGAGCCGACGGCCGTGCTCACCCCGCAGGAGACCGACGAACTGATGGCGATCATGCGTCAGCTCAAGGCATCCGGGACCTCCATCGTCTTCATCACCCACAAGCTCCGCGAGGTTCGCGAGGTCGCGGACCGCATCACGGTGATCCGCCTCGGCAAGGTCGTCGGCGAGGCCGACCCGCGCGCCTCGAACGCCGAGCTCGCCTCGCTGATGGTGGGGCGCGCTGTCGAGCTCACCGTTCACAAGGAAGCCCCGACCCTCGGCGACGTCGCGCTGTCGGTCTCCCACCTCACCGTGGTCGACGCCATCGGCCAGCTCGTCGTCAACGACGTCAGCTTCGACGTGCGTCGCGGCGAGGTCCTGGCGATCGCGGGTGTGCAGGGCAACGGGCAGACCGAGCTCACCGAGGCGCTCCTCGGTCTCCAGGAGCGCGTCGAGGGGTCCATCACGCTCGACGGTACGGAACTGCAGGGGCAGAGCGTCCGGGCCGTTCTCGAGGCCGGCGTCGGGTTCGTGCCCGAGGACCGCAAGGAGGACGGGCTCGTGGGGGAGTTCTCGATCGCCGAGAACCTCATGCTCGACCGCGCCGACGGCGCCCCGTTCGTCAAGGGCGGCGCTCTGCAGCTGTCCGCCCTCGCCGACTTCGCGCACGAGAAGGTCGAAGAGTTCGACGTGCGCACGCCCTCGATCGAGACGCCGGTCGGACGTCTGTCCGGCGGTAACCAGCAGAAGGTCGTCCTGGCCCGCGAGCTGAGCCGCGACCTGCGTCTGTTCGTCGCCGCGCAGCCGACCCGCGGTGTCGACGTGGGCTCGATCGAGTTCATCCACAAGCGTGTCATCGAGACGCGCGACACCGGCGTTCCGGTGATCGTCGTCTCCACCGAACTCGACGAGGTCACCGCCCTCGCCGACCGCATCATGGTCATGTACCGGGGCCGCGTCGTCGGCATCGTCCCGGGCGACACCTCGCGCGACGTCCTCGGCCTGATGATGGCCGGCGAAGCGCCCCAGAACGAAGGAGTCGCCGCGTGAGCGATTCGCACAGCCCGCACGATCCGACGGCCGCGCGCGCAGATCGCGCCGCCGAGGTCGCCGCGGCGCCCGACGCCGACGTCGCCCTCGAGGGAAACGTCGCCGTCGACACGGCTGCCGGTGCCCGCGTCGTGACACCCCCGCCGGCGCCCGAGGAGAACCGGTGGAGCCGCGCTCTCCGCGAGATCGCGACCGGGAACGCCATCATCTCCGTCCTCGCCATCATCCTCGCGCTGCTCGTCGGCGCGATCATGATCGCCGCCACCGACGAGAACGTGCAGGCGGCATCGGCGTACTTCTTCGCCCGACCCGGTGACACGCTCGCCGCGATCTGGCAGTCCGTCTCGGGCGCATACGCGTCGTTCTTCCAGGGCGCGATCTACAACTTCCGCCGCCCGGAGTTCGCGACCGGCATCAAGCCGTTGACCGAGACGCTGACCTTCGCGACGCCGCTCATCGCGGCCGGCCTCGGTGTGGCCCTCGCGTTCCGCGTCGGCATGTTCAACATCGGTGGCCGCGGCCAGATGCTCGTCGCCGCTGCGGCAGCGGGCTGGGTCGCGTTCTCCTTCGACCTGCCGTGGGGCGTGCACATGATCATCGCGCTCGTCGCGGGTGTGGTCGCCGGAGCCATCTGGGCAGGCATCGCGGGCGTCCTCAAAGCGCGCACCGGCGCGCACGAGGTCATCGTGACGATCATGCTCAACTACGTGGCGTACTACCTCGTGTACTACATGCTGCGCACGCCCGGCCTGCTGCAGGCACCGGGGTCGAGCAACCCCACGACCCCGCCGATGAAAGACACCGCGGTCTTCCCCGACCTCTTCGGCTCGGGCTACAACCTGCACTTCGGTTTCATCCTCTCGATCGTCGCCGTGGTGGTCGTGTGGTGGATCCTCGAGCGGTCGTCGCTCGGCTTCCGCTTCCGGGCGGTCGGTCTGAACCCGAACGCCGCACGCGTCGCGGGCATCAACGTGAAGTCGATGTACATCTACTCGATGCTCATCTCCGGAGCGCTCATCGGCCTCGCCGGCGTCGATCAGGTCCTCGGTACCGTGACGACCGGGTTCTCGAGCGGTATCGACGCGGGCATCGGATTCGACGCGATCACCGTGGCGCTGCTGGGACGGTCCACTCCCGTCGGCGTGCTCGTCGCCGGCATCCTGTTCGGTGCTTTCAAGGCCGGTGGCTTCGCCATGCAGGCCGCCAACGGCGTGCCGATCGACATCGTCCTGGTCGTCCAGTCGCTCATCGTTCTGTTCATCGCGGCACCCCCTCTGGTACGCGCGATCTTCCGTCTGCCGGCACCCGGGGCGCGTAAGCCCCAGGCCCGCGCCGCCAAGAAGAAGGAGGCGGCCCGGTGAGCACCACCGCCGCACATTCCGAGACCGCCCCCGCGGCCGACGCGCTCGACACCGCCGTCGTCGTCAGCTGGAAGGCACCGATCGTCTACGGCGTCATCACGGTGCTGGCCGCCGTGCTGTTCATCGTCGCTCGCCAGGACGGCGACGCCGTCTTCCGCATCTCCAGCCCGGGCGAGTTCATCCAGCTCCCCGAACTGGTGCTGGGCGGCGTGCTCACGGGGGCCGTGTGCACCGTCCTCCTCGCGCTGGTGACCGTCGCGAGCGTCCTCATCGTGCGCGCGCACCGTCGCCCGCCGATCTGGCTGGCCGTGATCTTCGCCGTCGTGTTCATGGTCGGCTTCCTCACCTGGGCCGCCGCGGGTGCGACGACCGCGGTCATCCCGCTGACCGGACTCCTCGCCGGTGGGCTGAGCCTGTCGGTGCCCCTCATCTTCGGTGCCATGGCGGGCGTGCTCAGCGAGCGCGTCGGCGTGGTCAACATCGCCATCGAGGGGCAGTTGCTGGCGGGGGCGTTCACGTCCGCGGTCGTCGCGACCGTGACGGGCAACCCCTACCTCGGGCTCATCGCGGCCGCGGTGGCCGGTGTCCTGGTGTCGTTCATCCTCGCCGCCTTCGCGATCAAGTACTTCGTCGACCAGGTGATCGTCGGTGTCGTGCTGAACGTGCTCGTCGTCGGCCTCACGAGCTTCCTGTTCTCGCAGCTGCTCTCGCCCCACGCCGACACCCTGAACTCGCCGCCCCGCTTCCCGCGCCTGCCCATCCCGGTGCTGGCCGACATCCCGATCATCGGCCCGATGCTCTTCAACCAGACGATCATCGTGTACCTGATGTACGTCACCGTGGCCGCGGTATACGTCGGGCTCTTCCACACCCGCTGGGGTCTGCGTCTGCGCGCCGTCGGCGAGCACCCGCAGGCGGCCGACACCGTGGGCATCAACATCGCCCGCACGCGGTTCTGGAACGTCTCGCTGGGTGGCGCGATCGCCGGTCTCGGCGGCGCGTTCTTCACGCTGGGCTCGGTCGGCGCCTTCAACAAGGAGATGACGGCCGGTGCCGGTTACATCGCCCTCGCGGCGGTCATCTTCGGTCAGTGGGACCCGATCCGCGCGACGCTCGCGGCGCTGCTGTTCGGCTTCGCCTCCAACCTCCAGAACACCCTCGGCGTCATCGGATCGCCCGTGCCCAGCGAGTTCATGCTCATGCTGCCGTACGTCGTGACGATCTTCGCCGTCGCCGGTCTCGTCGGGAAGGTCCGCGGTCCCGCGGCCGCCGGCAAACCGTACGTCAAGGGCTGACCCGGCCCGCCTTCCCCCTTCACGAGAGGACCCTCCGCTCCACGATGACCGACATCGACTGGGACGAACTCCGTTCCGCCGCCACCGAGGCGATGCACCGCGCCTACGCCCCCTACTCCCGCTTCAAGGTGGGCGCCGCGGCGCTCGTCGCCGACGGGCGCATCGTCGCGGGGTGCAACGTCGAGAACGCCTCCTACGGCGTGACCCTGTGCGCCGAGTGCGGTCTGGTGTCCGAGCTGCACATGTCCGGGGGCGGTCAGCTCGTGGCGTTCGTCTGCGTGGACGGCGAGGGGCGCACGCTCATGCCGTGCGGTCGCTGCCGCCAGCTGCTGTTCGAGCACGCGATCCCGGGCATGCTGCTCGAGACCGTCAGTGGCATCCGGACGATCGACGAGGTCCTTCCCGACGCCTTCGGTCCGCGCGACCTCGAGGAGGCCGCGCGGTGAGCACCGAGCAGCACGACGCCGTCGACATCATCCGCGCGCAGCGCGACGGTCGCGCGATCTCCGAGGGGGAGATCCGCTGGCTCGTCGACGCGTACACGCGCGGCTATGTGATGGACGCGCAGATGTCGGCGTTCACGATGGCGGTGCTCCTGAACGGTCTCGGCCGTGACCAGATCCGGGTGCTGACGGATGCCATGATCGCCTCGGGCGAGCGGATGGACTTCTCCTCCCTCGGCAAGCCCACCGTCGACAAGCACTCCACCGGCGGTGTGGGTGACAAGATCACGCTGCCCCTGGCCCCGCTCGTCGCCGCGTTCGGCGTCGCCGTTCCGCAGCTGTCCGGCCGCGGCCTCGGCCACACGGGTGGCACGCTCGACAAGCTCGAGTCGATTCCGGGCTGGCGCGCGGCGCTCTCCAATGACGAGATCCTCGCGCAGCTCGCCGACGTCGGCGCCGTGGTCTGCGCCGCGGGCACGGGACTCGCGCCCGCCGACAAGAAGCTGTACGCGCTGCGCGACGTCACCGGTACGGTCGAGGCGATCCCGCTCATCGCCTCGAGCATCATGTCGAAGAAGATCGCCGAAGGCACCGACTCGCTCGTGCTCGACGTGAAGTTCGGCTCCGGCGCGTTCATGCAGGATATCGACCGCGCCCGCGAGCTCGCCGAGACGATGGTCGCTCTGGGCACCGATTCGGGCGTCAACACGACGGCGCTGCTCACCGATATGAACACCCCGCTCGGGCGCGCGATCGGCAACGCGAACGAGGTGCGCGAGTCCGTCGAGGTCCTCGCCGGCGGCGGACCCGCCGACGTGGTGGAGCTCACCGTCGCCCTCGCGCGCGAGATGCTGACGCTCGCCGGTCAGCCCGACGCCGACGTCGAGGCGGCCCTGGCCGACGGCCGCGCGATGGACGTGTGGAAGCGCATGATCCGCGCGCAGGACGGCGACCCGGATGCCGCGCTCCCGACGCCGCGGGAGACGCACACGGTCGTGGCCGACCGGGCGGGTGTCGTCACCCGCGTCGAGGCGCTGCCCTTCGGCATCGGCGCCTGGCGCCTGGGCGCCGGACGCGCGCGCGCCGAGGACGCCGTGGTGCACGCCGCGGGCATCGATCTGCACGTCACGGTCGGCGATTCCGTCGCCGCCGGTCAGCCGCTGTTCACCCTCTCGGCCGATGATGAGACGCGCTTCGACCGCGCTCTCGCGGCCGTCGAGGGTGCGTGGGAGATCGGTGACACCGCTCCCGCGCGCACCCCGCTCGTGCGCGAGCGCATCACCGCGTGATGGCATCCGACCCGAGGAGCACCATGGCCACCGACGACGTCCGCATCCAGGGCAAGAAGCTCAAGAACCTGCCGAAGGTGTCGCTGCACGACCACCTCGACGGCGGCATGCGCGCGCAGACGGTGCTCGAGCTCGCCGACGACCTCGACCTCGAGGTGCCCGCCGATGACGCCGACGGCCTGGCCGACTGGTTCTCCGACCACGTCGAGTCGGGCTCGCTCGAGGACTACCTCGAGAAGTTCGCGCTCACCGTGGGCGTGCTGCAGACCCGCGAGGGCCTCGTCCGCGCGGCGAAGGAGTTCGTCGAAGACCTCGCGGACGACGGCGTCGTCTACGGCGAGGTGCGGTGGGCCCCCGAGCAGCACCTCACGCGCGGCCTGAGCCTCGACGACGTCGTGGATGCCGTGCAGGAGGGCATCGAGGAGGGCGAGGATGCCGCGGACGCCCGCGGCAAGGACATCCGCGTCGGCCAACTGCTCACCGCCATGCGGCAGGGTTCGCGATCCCGCGAGATCGCCGAACTGGCGGTCGCGTGGCGCGGGCGCGGCGTGGTCGGCTTCGACCTCGCGGGTCCCGAGGACGGATTCCCGGCCTCGAACCACCGTGCGGCCTTCGACTACCTCGCCGAACAGTTCTTCCCCACGACGGTGCACGCCGGTGAAGGGGCGGGATTGGCATCCATCCGGTCCGCCCTCATCGACGGACGGGCCGTGCGCCTCGGCCACGGCGTGCGGATCGCGAACGACCTCGACGTCGTGTCGCGGGAGGGCGAGGAGGTGCTGGTCACGTTCGGTGACATGGCGCGCTGGGTGCGCGACCGCGAGATCACGCTCGAGCTGTCGCCGACGTCGAACCTGCAGAGCGGCGCGGTCACGGCCTGGGGCGACACGCTCGACGCCCACCCGTTCGATCTGCTTTACCAGCTGGGCTTCTCCGTCACGGTGAACGTCGATAACCGCCTCATGAGCCGGACGACGCTGACCCGGGAGCTGGGGCTGCTGGCGCAGGCCTTCGACTACGACCTCGACGACCTCGAGGCGTTCCAGCTCAACGCCGCCGCCGGTGCGTTCCTGCCGGTGGAGGAGCGCGAGGAGCTCATCGAGATCATCGCCGAGGGCTTCCAGCGCTGAGCTGCCGCGGGGGTTTCCGGTGTCGGTGGCGCCCCCTCGTGGCGGGACGCGCCGCACCGGTGCGAAACTCCTGAGATTCGTGCCATAGCCGTCCGCGCGGCACTTTCCGGGTTCCGTCACCGCTCGATTCCTCAGGAGTTTCGCCCGCACTCACACTCGGGACGGCGCCGACCCGCCGCTCAAACCGGTGGCTGCTCTACCTGTGGCGTCCCCGCGGGCGGGCGGGCGGGCGGCGGCGCGGACGAGCGGGCGAAACTCCTGAGATCTCGGCCCTTTCGGCGGCACAGGGCGGCGTGGCGGTCATGCGGGACGGAAAGTCAGGAGTTTCGCCCGGGCGCGCCGTGCGCCAGGACGCGCTGGAGTGCAGCGCGGACGCGGTCGGGGCGATAGAGGATGTCCTCGGCGAGCAGACGGAGCGTCGCGTACCCACGCTCCAGAGCGGCCATGTCGCGGCGCCGGTCGTTCTTGTGCGCGTGCCAAGTGCCGTGGAACTGCGCACTGTCGCACTCCACGATGAGCCAGCCGTTCACCAGCAGATCGACACGTCCGACGCCGTCGATGCGTACCTGCACGTCGACCCGGCAGCCGAGATGTCGCAGGAAGAGTCGGACGAGCGTCTCGGTCCCCGCCTCTGCGCGCGGATCCAACAGCCCTCGCAGCACCTGGAAGCGACGCGGCACGCGCGCGAAGACCTCGCCGATGTCGGCCTCGTCGACGAGGCCGAGGTGCCAGGCGCTGTCGAGCGTCGCGACAGCCGATCGCGGCGGTTGGCAGCGGATCGCCTGCGCAAGGGCTTCCGCGACATGGACCACGGATCGGTCTCGCGGCGCAGCGCTCGATCTCCAGTGGTACACGACACCGCGGGGTGCCGGTGGGCGTCGACTGGCCAGGGGATCCTGCTGCACGTGGCGGTCCGTGTGGTGATGGACGAACACGCCGTACAGCGCCAGAAGGCTGATGCAGTCGAGCCGCCCGCCCAGACGCGCCGCCGCGACAGTGGAGATCGGGGGTGCCTGCCACGACGAACCTGCCCTGGCGCACGCGCACGAGGGCGCCGTCGGCAACGGCGCGGGCGAGAGAGCGACGCGACCACCCCGCCGCATGGAGATCGCGGGTTGCCCACACCACCTCGTGGTTGTCGTCGGGCCGAAGGTCTGCGGATGCCATGGGCACACCCTGGCCGCTTCGCGCGGCGTCGCGTGGCCACGGGCGCCCGAGCTGTGGATAACGGCGGGACGGTAGGGGGAGTCGTCCCGGACCGCCCCGGGCGAAACTCCTGAACCTTCGCGCCGCATGACCGATCTGCGGCAGTGGCGACGCAGAACAGGCCGGTTTTTCAGGAGTTTCGCCCGCGCGGACGCCGCGCGCGCCCACTGCGGTGTAACCGCCGCTGGCCCGGCCGGGTCAGCGCGCCGGAAGGAACGCCGCCAGCTGCTCGGCGATGACGCGGTCGGCCTCGGCGGGGTCCGCTGTCGGGTTGCCGTCGCCGGGCTGCGGGCCGTAGGCGCCGAACGACGCGTGCGAGGCGCCGGGGATCTCGACGAACACCGCGTCGGCGGGGAGCTCCTTCGACGCGTCCGCGATCTTCTGCGGTGTGGACAGGCCGTCCTCGGAACCGGAGAGGCTCAGCACCGGCAGCCCCGACCCGAACAGGTCGTTCGCGCAGTACGAGGCGAACAGCACGAGGGCGTCGGCGTCGGTCGCGAGCTGACACGCGCGCACGCCGCCGAGCGAGTGGCCGCCGACGGCCCACACCGAGACGTCGGGGGCGAGGTCCGTGAAGGTCGAGAGGGGGCGCGGGTCGAAGAACGCGAGGTTCAACCACGGGCGCGTGATCACCACCGTCACGCCGTCGTCGACGACCGCTTCGGTCAACGTCGCGACGTAGCCGAGCGCGTCGACCTTCGCGCCCGGGATGAACACCAGGCCGCGGCCGGTGTCGCCCGAGGTCGGCGTCAGGATCACCGCGGTCGCATTCTCGGTGATCGTGAGACCCGGGTTCGCGCGCGCCTCGGCGAGCGGTTCGGGTTCGGCGCCCATCACGCCGACCTGGCTGTAGATCAGGATGCCGACGACCGCCAGCGCCACGAGGGCGCCCAGGCCGCCCAGGATCCATCTCAGGACACGAAAACGCCGACGGGGCGCTCGGGGCGCCCCGTCGGCGGACGGTGGGGTGTCGGTCACCTCACGAGCGTAATGCCGCCTGTCGCGCGGCGACGATCTCCTCGACGCGGGCGAACAGCGGGTGCTCCGGCTCGAGACCGGTGACCTGCGCGGTGAAGGACGTGGCATCCAGTTCGCCGAGGAGCCGCTGCAGCTCGACGGCCTGGACGTCCTCGGCATCCTGGAACTCCAGGGCCGCGGCCATCGCGGCGACGAGCGCGTCGACGGGCAGGCCCCGCTCGATCGCTTCGGCGGCGGGACCCACGAAGCGCTCGTGACGCGAGAGCTTCCGCAGCGGCTGCCGACCGACGCGCCACACCGTGTCGGGCAGCGCCGGGTTGCGGAAGCGGCGGAGGATCGTGTGGCGGTACTGGCTCTGCACCTCGGGGTCGAGTTCGTGCTTCTGCACGAGCAGCGCGCTCGTCTCCTCGAGAGTCGCCTCGACCTGGGCCGCGATCGCCGGGTCGGCGAGGGCGTCGGAGATGCGCTCGATGCCGGCCCGCGCGCCGAAGTACGCCGTGGTCGCGTGCCCGGTGTTGACGGTGAAGAGCTTGCGCTCGATGTACGGGGTCAGGTCGTCGACGAAGTGCGCGCCCGGGATGTGGGGCGGGTTGTCGCCGAACGGTCCGCGCTCGATCGCCCACTCGTAGAACGGCTCGACCGTCACGTCGACGCCGCCCACGGCCTGCGCCGGGACGATCCGGTCGACGGCGGTGTTGGCGAACACCGCGCGGGCCTCGAGGGCGTCCCACGCCTCGCCGGCGAGGTCGATCACGTGCTCGCGCAGCTGGTCGGTCGCGCCGATGGCGTTCTCGCACGCCATGATCTGCAGGGGAGCGAGCGAGGGATCGCGCAGGGCCAGACCCGCGACGATGTGCGGGGCCACGAACTTCAGGATCGTGGGTCCGACGGCGGTGGTCACCACGTCGGCGGTGGCGATCTCGTCGACCAGGGTCTCGGCATCCGTCGAGCTGTCGATGGCGCGGAAGCCGGTCACCGTCTTGTCGGTGCCGCCCTCGCCGACCTCGTGGACGGTGTACTCGGATGCCGCGTTGATCGCCGCGACGAGCGGCGCGGACACGTCCGAGAAGACGAGGTCGTAGCCGCCCTCGTGGAGCAGGAGGCCGACGAAGCCGCGACCGATGTTCCCGGCTCCGAAGTGGACGGCCTTCATGCGTTGACGGAGCCCGACAGGGCCTGGAACAGCTCCTCGGGGGAGGAGGCGGCCTTCAGGCGCGCGACGTCGTCCTCCTCGGAGAAGAGGATGGCGATCTGCGACAGGATCTCGAGGTGCTCGTCGCCCTTGCCGGCGATGCCGATGACGAAGGGACGGGCTCCCCGCCCCAGTCGACGCCGCCGTCGTAGCGGACCACCGACAGGCCGGACGTCAGGATGGCCTGCTTGGTCTCGTTGGTGCCGTGGGGGATGGCGAGTTCGTTGCCCCATGTAGTGGACACCGTCTCCTCGCGCTGCTGCA
>NZ_BADA01000240.1 GCF_000333395.1 Microbacterium sp. B19 | reverse complement strand
GAGGAGCCCGAAGCACCCAACGCTCCCGTGTGGCCGACGTTCGAGCTCGACGGCGACGACGCCCGCGCGACGCTCGTGATCGACCGCCACGACGTCGTCACCCAGGACCTCGACGGCGACCTCCGCCGCGCCTGGGGCGACAACGTCCTGTCGTTCTCCTGAGGCGGGAGCTCAGCGCCGGCGGCCGGTGCCGAAGATCCCCCGGATCACGCCGCCCAGGATCGTCTTCGTCGAGCCGCGACCGAGCAGGTCGTCGAGCGGCGACGTCGGGGCGCTGGAGCGCGACCGCGGGGCGGCGGTGCTCTTGAGCAGTCGGTCGTACTCACGCTGCGCCTTCTTCTGCGCCTCGGCGTGGGCCTTGTCGATCGCGGCCTGCTGCTTCGCGTACTCGGCTTCGGTCGCGGCGGCCTGCTTCGCCCGCTCGGCGGCTTCGCGCGCCTCGGTCGCCGCCTGCATGCGGGCCGCGAGGATCTCGCGCGCCGACTCGCGGTCGATCGGCGTCCCGTACTGGGCGAAGAGCGGGGATGCCGAGACGGCGGCGGCGAGGTCGACGGCGGGGATCGGCGACATCGACGCGCGCGGTGCGAACAGCCGTGTCCACGCGACCGGCGTCGGCACGCCCCGCTCGTCCATGACGGTGACGATCGCCTCGCCGGTGCCGAGTTCCTGCAGGACCCGCTCGAGGTCGTAGCCGGAGGCCGGGTACGTGCGCACCGACGCGCGCAGCGCCGTCGCGTCGTCGGGCGTGAACGCGCGGAGCGCATGCTGCACCCGGGAACCGAGCTGCGCCAGCACGTCCCCCGGGACGTCCTTCGGCGTCTGCGTGACGAAGAAGACGCCCACGCCCTTCGACCGGATGAGCCGCACGGTCTGCGTGATCGCGGCGAGGAACGCCTTCGACGCCTCGCGGAACAGCAGGTGCGCCTCGTCGAAGAAGAACACGAGCTTGGGCTTGTCGAGGTCGCCGACCTCGGGCAGCACCTCGTACAGCTCCGCCAGCAGGTACATGAGGAACGTCGAGTACAGCTCGGGACGGGACGCCACGTGCGGTACCTCGAGGAGGCTCACGATCCCCTCCCCCTGGGCGGTCGTGCGCAGGAACGCGGTGACGTCGAGCTCGGGCTCGCCGAAGAACGTGTCGGCCCCGGCCGCCGAGAAGGCCACGAGCTCCCGCAGGATGACACCCGCGGTCGCCCCCGACAGCCCGCCGAGGTCCTTCAGCTCGCTCTTCCCCTCGTCACTGGTCAGGAACGTGAGCACGGCGCGCAGGTCGGAGAGGTCGACGAGCGCGAGCCCCTTCTCGTCGGCGTAGTGGAACACCAGGCCGAGACTCGACTCCTGCGTCGCGTTCAGGCCGAGCACGCGGCTGAGCAGTAGCGGACCGAACCCCGACACCGTCGCCCGCACCGGGATCCCGGATGCCGCGTCATCGCCGAGCGCGTAGAACTCCGTCGGGTACGCCCGCGGCGTCCACTCCTGCCCGAGCGCGCTCGTGCGCGCGAGCAGTTTCTCGCTCGAGACCCCGGGGGCCGCCACGCCGGACAGATCGCCCTTGATGTCGGCCGCGAACACCGGCACGCCGTTCGCCGACAGCTGCTCGGCCAGCAGCTGCAGCGTGCGCGTCTTCCCGGTTCCGGTGGCTCCGGCCACGAGCCCGTGCCGGTTCGTCATCGCGAGCGGGATCCGGACGGGAACGGATGCCACCGGCCCGCCGTTCACGAGCACGCCGAGGTCGAGGGCGGGAGCCGTTCCGGCGTACCCGGCGGCGACGGTCGCGACCAGCGCGTCGGTGAGCGGAGCGTCGGGTGCGGCGGGCGCGGGGGTGTCGGGCGCGGCGGGCGCGGGGGTGTCGGGCGCGGCGGGCGCGGGGGTGTCGGCCGGGGCGGGCGCGGGGGTCGGTGCCGCGTCCCCGCCGGCAGCGGCACGGGCCTTCGCCGCCGCCGCCTCGGCCGCCGCGAGGTCGGCGCGGGCGCGAGCGAGGCGGAGTTCCGCCTCCGCGGCCTCGGCCGCCGCGCGCAGGCGGGCGACCTCGGGGTCGTCGGCGGGACCGGGAACGGACGGCGTCGTGTCGCTCATTCGGTCAGCCTAGGACTGGGTCGAGGACGCGGGGTCGGCGATCCGGCGGTCGCGGCGGAGCGTCGCACGGTCGTCGTCCCGCGCGCGCAGGCGCGAGAACACCACGGCGAGCACGAGCGCCGCACCGGCACCGACGAGCGCGCCGCCGATGGTGTCGGACAGCCAGTGCGCGTGCAGGTATGTGCGGCTGAAGGCCATCAGGACGATCCACGCCCCACCGGCCACCCGCACCCACAAGGTCGGGAACACGATCGCCGCCACGACCGCGATGGTCGCGGCGTTCGCCGTATGCCCGGACGGGAATGAGCCGTAGTCGGCCAGCACGAGGATGTCCTCGGGGCGCGCGCGACCGAAGGTGTGCTTGAGCACCTGGACGAGCAGCGCACTTCCCGCCGAGGCCGCGAGGAAGTACACCGCCGTCCACCGCCGCCCGGTGAGGAACAGCGCGAGCGCCCCACCGAGCGGAACGATGAGGATCGCGGTGATGTACCCGCCGATCTGGTTCATGACCAGGGCGATCGTGAGCAGCGGCTGGATCGGCGCCGAGGCGAACAGTTGGTTCCACCACACGTCGATCGCGAACGGGCTCGGCCCGCGGAAGTAGACCCAGGCGCCCAGCCCGCAGGCCAGCGCGATCAGCACCAGGCCGAGGACCGCGCGCACGCGCTCCGAACGCACCGTCACGATCGGCGGGGGCGCGGCATCCGAGTCCATCGCCCCATGATGCCCGTGCGGCGGGCCTCCGGCGAGAGCCGGGACGCGTCGCGCGCGCTCTGCTACTGTTCCGCTCTCACGGCGCCTTACGGCGCGAGGCGCTCGACGGTGCGGGGCCGCACCAGCAGCCACAGCGCAAGCACGCCGATGATCGCGCACCCCACCATGACGGATGCCATGGTCGTGGCGGTGATGCCGGTGCCGGTGGCGAGCAGTCCCACGAGGGGCGAGATGACGCCGGCGATCCCGAAGTTCGACGCGCCGATGATCGACTGCGCCGTACCCGCCGCCTTGCCGTGCCGGTCGAGCGCGAGCACCTGCGCGCACGGGAACGTGAAGCCGCACGTCGTCATGAACAGGAACAGCGGGATGACAGTCCCCCACAGCCCGAGATCGAGCTGGTCGAACACGACGATGACGATCGCCCACAGCACGAGCGACGCGGTGGAGAAGGCGAGCACCCACTGCGGACCGAAGCGCGCCGCGAGACGCGACGCGACCTGCACGCCGATCACGAGCCCGACGGAGTTGGCGGCGAACAGCACGCCGTACTGCTGCGCGTCGAAGCCGTAGCTCTGCTGGAACAGGAATGAGGAGGCCGACAGGTAGGAGAACAGCCCGCTGAACGTCATCGCCCCGATCACGAGGACGCCGATGAAGACGCGGTCGCGGAAGACGCTGGCGTACCGCTGCCACACCGTCGTCGCGCCCTTGCCTCCGCGCCGGGCGGTGGGGAGCGTCTCGGGGACGAACGCGATCGCCGAGACCAGCATCACGGTGCCGTAGGCGGCGAGCACCCAGAAGATCCCGCGCCACGGCATCACCGAGAGCAGCAGCGATCCGGCCAGGGGCGCGAGCACCGGGGCGACGCCGGAGACGAGCGCGAGGCGCGACAGCATCACGACGAGCCGGCGTCCGCCGAACAGGTCGCGGACGATCGCCGCCGCCACGACGCCGCCCGCGGCCGCGCCCGCGCCCATGAGCACGCGCGCGATCGAGAGCGTCCCGAGCGTGGGCGAAAGGGCCGCGAAGACGCTCGCCGCCACGTGGAGCGCCGTGACCGACAGCAGCGGGATGCGACGGCCGACCTTGTCGCTCAGCGGCCCCACGATCAGCTGCCCGAGCGCGAAACCGATCATCGTGCCGGTCAGCGTGAGCTGGATCGCGGCGGCCGACGTCTGGAAGTCGGCTTCGAGCACGGGGAACGCCGGCAGGTAGAGGTCGATCGTGAACGGGCCGAGCGCGGTGAGCGCCCCGAGCAGCACGATGTAGAGCACGCGACGTCGCGCCGAGATGCTGTCGCCCGGGTGGAGCACGACCGGCGCGGTCGCCGGATTGCTCCCGAGCGTGCGGATGGCCCCCGTCGGGGAGGGCTCGGCGCGGGGGGTCGGGGGGATCACGGGCTGGGAGGCGGTATCGAGCACGGCGTCCGTTCGTTTCGCAACACGGATGGCCCGGCGATGACCGGGCTGAGAGTTTGGGGGGAACATCGAACCTCGAATCGATTCGACATCGTCATACTATCGCGCGGCCCCGGGTCCCCACCATCCCCCTCCGGGGTTCCTCCCAGGCCGCCGGCGCATTCATCCGCATAGGCTGGGCGCATCGGCTCGCGCCGAGCCTCCCGGCCCAGAGAGAGACAGCACGCACCGCATGAGCCCCGACAAGCGCAAGAGCGGCAATCCCGCCACGCAGGCCGACATCGACCTCACCGTCAAGCAGCAGCGCGAGCAGAAGCGTCAGGAGAAGCTCGCCGAGTACCAGAAGCAGATCGCGCGCCGCAAGCGCAGCAAGGTCGTCTGGTGGGTGGTCGGTGCGACGGCCGCTCTCGCGGTGGTCGCCGTGGTCGTGGCATCCTTCGTCTTCGCCCCCGCCCCCGCTCCGAGCTACCAGGCCGGCGGCAGCACCGGTCGCGAGATCGAGGGCGTGCAGACCTTCCAGAACCGCTCCGACCACGTGCAGGGCTCGGTCACGTACGACCAGACGCCCCCCGCGGGCGGACCGCACAACCCGGTGTGGCTCAACTGCGGCGTGTACACCGAGCCGCAGCCGAACGAGAACGCCGTCCACGCGCTCGAGCACGGCGCCGTGTGGATCACGTACGACCCGTCCCGCGTCGACGCGGCCGGCATCGACGCCCTGAAGGCGGTCATGCCGTCGACCTACGCGCTCCTCTCCCCCTACCCGGGCATGGACACCCCCGTCGCGGTCAGCGCGTGGAACCACCAGCTCAAGGTCGACGACCCGACCGATCCGCGCATCACGGAGTTCTTCACCGAGTACTGGCGCAGCCAGAACGCGCCCGAGCCCACCGCCCCGTGCACGGGCGGGGTCGACGGCCCCGGCAAGGACTGACGTGAGCGACGACGCGCCCGCCGCCCGCCCCGCGACGCGACGGATCGTCGTGGCCGTCGCGGTGATCGCGCTGCTCGCGGTGGCGTTCGCGATCGGGCGCTTCACCGCGTTCGGGGCGTCCGCGGCTCCCGCCACCCCGTCCGACTCCTCGGCGGACGCCGGGTTCGCGCGCGACATGCAGGTGCACCACGGGCAGGCGGTGCAGATGGCTCTGGAGATCTACCGCAAGACCTCCGACGACGAACTGCGCATGCTCTCGTACGACATCGCCACCACGCAGGCCGGTCAGCGCGGCGAGATGTTCGACTGGCTCGTGCAGTGGGGGCTGCCGCAGGCGTCGACGCGTCCGCTCATGCAGTGGATGGCCCCGTCCGGGGCGCACAGCCACGGCGACACCGCCACCCTGTCGCAGGACGAGCTGCTCTCCCAGATGGGCATGGCGACGGATGCCGAGCTCGACCAGCTCCGGACCCTTCAGGGCCAGCCCGCCGACTGCCTGTTCCTCAGCCTCATGATCCGCCACCACCAGGGCGCGATCCCCATGGCCGAGGCCGTCATCGAACTGGGCAGCGACCCGCGTCCGATCTCGCGCAGTTCGCGCTCGATGAGCTGCTGGCGCTCCATTGCGTACACGGAATCCC
>NZ_BADA01000241.1 GCF_000333395.1 Microbacterium sp. B19 | reverse complement strand
CAGGGCGTCGGACTTCCAGGCATCCTGAACGGCCGGGAGGTCACCGGTCGCCTCGTACCAGGCGGCCTGCGTCTCGGGCTCGGTCAGCCACTGCACGAGCTTCCACGCGCTGGCGGCGTTCTTCGAGTTGTCGAACACCGCGAGGTTCGCACCGCCGCTGAACGAGGTGGACGACTCCTTCGCGGGCAGCACCGCGGTCGAGATCTTGTCGCCGAAGCCCTCGCCGCCCAGGTCGTTGAGCAGACCGATGAACGCCGGTCCGTCGATGAACATCGGCGTGCTGCCGGAGACGAAGTCCGCCTCCTGCGCCCCGGCCGAACGGTCGGCGGCGGGGTTGGCGATGCCGTCGGTGTAGAAGCTCTGGTAGTAGTCGAGCGCCTCGACGGTCTCCGGGGTGTCGAGGGTCCATTTCGAGCCGTCCTCCAGCTCGGCGCCGTTGGACCACGGCATCCACAGGTTCCCCTGGAAGGAGTCGTTACCCGAGGGGAGACGGATGCCATAGTCGGCGCCGCCCTTGGCCTTCATGTCGGCGGCCATCTGCTTCAGCTCATCCCACGTGGTGGGCGCCTGGTTCCATCCGGCTTTCGCCGCGATGTCGGTGCGGTAGTAGAGCACGCGGGTGTCGACGTACCACGGCACGCCGGTCGCGCGGTCGTCGATCTTCGTCGAGGCGATCGCCCCGGGGAAGATGCCGTCGGTGGACAGGTCGGTGGGCACGGTCTGCAGCGCGTCGCCGAAGTCGGCCATCCACGTCGAGCCGACCATCGCGAGGTCGGGGGTGTTGCCACCGGCGATGGCCGTCTGGAACTTGCTGTAAGCGGCATCCCACGGCACGGGCGTGACGTCGACGGTGACGCCGGGGTTGGCCTCCTCGAACGTCTTCACGAACTCCGGCAGCGCCTCGCCCTCGGCGCCCATCGCCCACATCGTGAGCGTGCCCTCGGCCTTGGGGTCGCAAGTACTTCTCCTGGCGCTCCGGGTTGATCGAGACCTGGTTCGCGATGACGTCGAAACGTCCCGCGTCGAGCCCGGCGAAGATGGCATCCCACTGGGTCTCCTGGGGGGCGACCCGCTGCACGACGCCGACGTCTACGCGTACATGAAGTCGTACTCGCCGTACGAGAACGTGCGCGAGGGGGTCGCGTACCCGCGGATCCTCGCCGTCACCTCCCTCAACGACACCCGCGTGCTGTACGTCGAGCCCGCCAAGTGGGTGCAGCGTCTGCGCGAGGTGGGCGCCGACGCGCTGCTCAAGTGCGAGATGGTCGCCGGCCACGGCGGCGTCAGCGGCCGCTACAACGCCTGGCGCGAGCGCGCGTACGAGCTCGCGTGGCTGCTCGACGTCTTGGGGTTGGCGGCGTAGGGCGGTTGCCGGGCGCGCCTGTCCCACTCTTGGCGCTGCATGTCCCACTTCGTGCACATGAAGGGGGCCTCAGCCGCACATAGTGGGACACGCGCCGTCAGGACCGCGGGGTGCGCCTGCGCCGACCCCGGGGTGCGCCTGCGCCGACCCCCGGGGGTGCGCCTGCGCCGGGGCGGGGTGCTGGGGCATGTCCCACTCGGTGCAGGAATCGAGTGGCTGAGTCGCACATAGTGGGACGCGCCACGCTGGCTACGGCTGACCGACCGCGGCCCAGCGACGGTGTCCCACTTTGTGCAGATGAACGCCGGCTCAGTCGCACATAGTGGGACACGGGCGGTGGACCACCCCTCCTCCCCCGTGCCGTCATCTGCGACATCCTCCACAGATGTCTTCGCCGGCGCACCGGCGCCCAGCAGCGCGCCGCCATGCTCGGCGGATGGGCGATCACCCTCAGATCTTTTCGTTCGGGATGCCATGGCCTCCGGCGCTCCGCTTTGCGCTGCGTCACGTCTTGTCAGACGCCCTACGCGGTATCCGCT
>NZ_BADA01000242.1 GCF_000333395.1 Microbacterium sp. B19 | reverse complement strand
CGCAGCACGCGACGGTGTTCGCTCTGATGAACGCATGATCAGAGTCTCGAACGATCGCCCGGTGTTCGTCAAGTCGAACGAACGACGAGCATAATGAACGCATGAGCGACCTCGGTGACCGCATCGCCACGACCCTCCGCCGCGAACGCGAGCGGCGCGACCTCAGCGTGTCCGAGCTCGCGCGGCGCGCCGGAGTGGCGAAGGCGACGGTGTCGCAACTCGAGAACGGCGGCGGCAATCCGAGCGTCGAGACGCTATGGGCGCTGGCCACCGCGCTCGAGGTGCCGTTCGCTGTGCTCGTCGACGAGGGGGTGCGCTCCCCCACGCTCATCCGCGCGGGCGACGCCCCGTCCGCGGCGGTGCCGGCGTCCGCGGCCGACTACCTCGCCGTGCTGCTCTCCGCGAGCCCGCCGCACGCGCGCCGCGACATCTACCTGCTCCGCGCCGAGCCGGGGAAGCCGCGCCTGTCTGACCCGCACCAGCGCGGCACGGTCGAGCACGTCGTGCTGCTCTCCGGCCGCGGCCGCGTCGGCCCGGTGGATGCGCCGTACGAGTTGCACCCGGGCGACTACCTCTCGTACGCCGGCGACGCGCCGCACGTCTTCGAGGCGCTGGTCCCCGGGACGAGCGCGGTGCTGGTGTCCGAGTCGCGCTGACCCGGCCGGGACGCGGTGCCGCGGGGTGGCATCCAGTGTCCAAGACACTCCGCTCGCGGCGCCGACTCAGCGGGGTGTCTCGGACGCTCGACAGGGATGCCACGGACTCGCGGAGCGGCGGGGGCAGGCGGCGGGCCGGTTCAGTGGCCAAGACACGCGGACGGCGCGCGGCGCGCTCCGCGTGTCCTGGACACACAAACCCCTGGGGGCGATGCCTGCACGGCCCCTTGAGGCTTGCGCGCCGGCGGCATCCACTGTCCAAGACACGCCGCTCGGGGCACGGGCCCAGCGGCGTGTCTTGGACGTTCGACGGGCGGAGGCCAGGGCCACCGACGTGGCCGCGTCAGCGGACCGTCGCCAATGGACGCGGGCACGGGTAACGTTCCGCCCATGCACCGCATCTTCGACACGCCCGTCGCGGGCGTCTACCCCCTCTACCTCGCGAAGGTCGAGCGCAAGGGACGCACGCGCGACGAGCTGGATGCCGTCATCCGGTGGCTCACGGGGTTCGACGACGCGGAACTGACCCGACACATCGAGACGTCCGCAACGTTCCGTGAGTTCTTCGAGGCGGCCCGCCTCAACCCGCTGTCGGCGCAGGTGACGGGCGTCGTGTGCGGAGTGCGCGTCGAGCAGATCGAAGACCCGTTGATGTACCGCATCCGCCTTCTCGACAAGCTCGTCGACGAGCTGGCGAAGGGGCGCCCGCTCACGAAGGTGCTCCGGAGCGAGACGCCCGCGCCCGCCTGAGCCCTCAGCCGGGCAGGCTGCCGGCGGCGAGGCGTCCGCGGCGCACGACCGTGACGACCGCGTCCGCCCGCAGC
>NZ_BADA01000243.1 GCF_000333395.1 Microbacterium sp. B19 | reverse complement strand
ACACTGTGGGCGTACCCGGGCGACGGCGACGGCTTCAGCGACGCGATCACGATCTTCCCCGACCACGTCGTGGCACGTCTGAACGCCGCGGCGGTGGTCGCTCTGCTCCTGCGGCGCGACCGTACGGGCGAAGGTGGCCGTGTCAGCTCGGCGCAGGTGGATGCGATCTTCGGAGCGATGGCCGAACACCTGGCCGCGGCGGCCGCCACGTCGGGCAGCGGGCCGCGGGCGGAAGGCAACGACCGTTCCGGCGACGCGTTCCGCGGTGTCTTCCCCGCCCGAGGGGACGACGACTGGGTCGTGGTCGACGCCGAGGGGGATGCCGCCTTCGCCGCGGTCGCGACCGAGATCGGCCGTCCCGACCTCATCGCCGACCCCACCCTCGCGACCGCCGCCGCCGGCCACCGTCCAGCCCTCCACGGAGACGGGTTCGAGCTCGCCGGCGTCGACGAGGTCGCGCACGGCGGCGAGGACCGCGGGACGATCGCGGATGCGCCAGTAATCGGCGAGGTCGGCCGCGGTGGCGACGCCGTAGGCCACGGCCGCGCGGCGGATGAGCTCGGGAATGGCCTCGGACCGCGGCACGGGGGAGCCGAGCGCCTCAGGCGGGAGCACGTCCTCGGCCAGCGCGTAGCGCCGCTCGAATCCGCGGCGCCCGGCGATCGCGACGTCGCCCATGAGCCACAGGCGCTCGAGCCCGTTCTTCACGTCGTCCCAGCCCCACCAGGAGCCGCGCGACCCCGCCCGGGCGTCGTGCTCGATCTCGGCGGGCCGCAGCGGCCCGCGCGCCGTGAGTTCGTCGCGCAGCCATTGCAGCAGGCCGGCGTTCGCGCGGGCCCAGTCGTCGTCGCCGTACTTCTCGCGCGCGGCGTCGCGGCGGAACTGCAGCAGGGGCCAGTCGGCGACGTCGACGAGGGATGCCACGTGCGCCCACGATTCCACCCACCGGGGGCG
>NZ_BADA01000244.1 GCF_000333395.1 Microbacterium sp. B19 | reverse complement strand
CGAGAACACTCCTAGGTCAGTAATTTGACCCAATCGATGCCGCTCGCGGCCGATGCCCAGCATCGAAGAGCTACAGCCTCCCAGTGATTCTCCCCGAACCGTCGAGCTCGATCGTCAGCGCTAGTCGAGAGAGAACTCCCAATATATGTAGCCAACCTGGTGGACGACAACGAAAACTGCGTCTGGACCGTCCGGAAGCTCCCTAAATGGTCAGCGAATGCGGTTGCCGCCTGCACTGGCAGGCGCCTCTTGAGACGACGATCAGAAATATGCTTCGACAAGAGCGCGATCTGATGGGGTTCAAGGTCGGCAGCCGCATCCAGCTCGTACTCGACAACCCCCGGCGAACTTACATCCACAACTTTCGCAATCAGCCAGCGCTTTCGCAACCAGACATCGAAGTAGGGGTTGGGGCTCGTCTGAGGGGTCAAAGACTTGCGACCGACGTTGCATGGCCAACAACACGGGGCGAGGTTCAACGGCTCCGCTGAAAGCCACGGATATTGAGCCTTTGGGAACATGTGTTCGAAGGTCTCAGGCTCGCCAGCAGTGCCGCAGAATGGGCAACTGTCCGGACTGAGGGCGGTGATGGAAGCGAGAATTCGGCGCCCTTCAGCACCTTGTTTGAGCCGATCCTCGTAGAATTTGACCAAGTCTGCCTTCTCTTCTGGGGAGAACGGACTCGGAAGCAAGAACCTCAACGTCCCACTGTCGCCGGCACGCTCCAGCGCCCGTGCCTCAGCACGCATACCGGGGATGAGCCAGTTGAGCCGCCGCCGGAAGGACGGCTCTGTCCGGGGCATGCACAATCTAGCTACTGACTCCCCGCTATGCGCAGGGCGTGCCAACGTCCTCACTCCTCCCCCGCCGTTGCAGTCAAGGCCCGGAGAACGAGCTTGGCCTCCTCACCGATACCAAAGCCGATTAGCGCGAGCGCTTCCTCATATGACGATGAAGACGCCGCCACCTCCCGCAGTCGCGCAAAGTGCCCCGAACTTTCCAATTCAACCCCGAAGACTTCGCGTGTGAGAGTTCCAATGTTCTCGCCGAATGTCTCCACGCGGATGTCGCGAAACTCCGTGATCCCCTCTCTCCGCCAGATCTTTCGCGCATGCTCTCGGGGCACCTGCTGAAGAACCACTGGCGAGTGCGTTGCAACGACTGCCAGACTGTTTGTCGATGCAACGAGGTCCGACACCGCTTTCACAAAGCCGGCAAGGAGCGGAGGATGGAGGTGACTTTCCGGTTCATCTATTAGAATAGCGGTCTGCCCATGACAGTTCGCAACGAGACCGGCAACCACAAGTAGGACGATCTTGTGTCCGGAGCTCAGACTGTCGTAATCAAGCTCTCGAAGGCGCGTGATCGAATCTAGGTCGAGGGAGGCTAGTTCGCGATCGGACTGCGCCAGTGTGGCAATCGCGGTCATGAGTTGAACGCTGCGCCCGGACGACTCACTCGCACCAACATGCAATAAGAACTGTTCTCGTTGCCATTCGTGCAGCGAGCTTTCCGGCGAGTGCGGCTGCAACGCCAGCGTCGTCATTCCCGTGACTGCGGAGAAGTTCGGACTCAGTGGCAACTCGAACGGACTCAGCCTCACGAGGATTAGGTTGCTGATTCGCTTCTGGTCCGAGATTAGAACAAAGGGCGGACTCACAGCGCTTGTTCGAAACGCAGCGACCATGTTCCTGAGCATTCGAGACTTTCCCGCCCCATTCGCCCCGATGATTACCTGAAATGTACCTGGAACGTTCCTTTCGGGGTTTACCTTGAAGGTTGTTTGCGCGACCGTCCCGTCAGCGCTTGGGTCATGGAAATACGTTAGTTCGAATGGCTCAGCGCTCACCCCGTGTTGGATTGTTGACCTAAACTGATCCTCAACGGTTCGCCAAGTGACGCTCCGCATGAGGGACCGGGAAACGACCGAATGCGTTATGGCTTCGTCAGACACCTCGGTCACTGTCAGATCTCGCAACGCCTCCAAAACGGCGACGGTATCGACCCTTCCGAGCAGTCCCATGAGTCGCTCGTAGTAAGACGCCTCTTGACCGAGCGAGTAATAGTCCGGGCCGAGGGCGAGAAACGTAGGTTCTAGAGGAGTGTAAGCAATTGTCTTCGCGAAGCTGGCGACCATGTCAAGATGCGCAATCTTGACCGTTCCAACGTACTCCGACCTGCCAGGTGCCTGGAGATAGAGGTCGAACGTGGTGCGATATCCGAAATCGTCCCAATCCCTCCGCACCAAGAGGAAATTGAGAATCGCTCTCGAGTCACCTTGAACGTCCGAAACGCTACGTGCTACAGCAAACACCAAACGCGGCGCTACGGCACCGTCTTCTCGCTCCACTCTCACACCTTATGCTCGGCGTCGGGTCTTTGTCACGTGCGGGCTCACAACCTGGCGATAGTGGCCCCGCAAACCGCGCCTAGTCGACAACAAGGCACTCGAAAGCCACGCAAAGTCGCCATGGCTCAACCTCAGGGCGCCTGCGAGGTAGGCACCGTAGTAATTCTGGCCGGCGCTTGAAAGGAGTCTCAACGATATTCGACCCACACAGTTTTGCCGGGGATTTTTCGTGTGCCATGCCTACACGTGGCCATGGCGGCGCGTTGGGCTAATCGGACAAACATCCGGGCGCCGGGGACGAAGACGGGCCTACCGACTCTCGCTTTGCAGGCAACCGCAGCGTTTGCCGGCCAGCTGTGCCCGGTCACCTAGCGAACTTTTATTCAAGATCGACGAGCCTCTTGCCACGACGACGCCTTCCAATATGGTTCGTCTTCCACCCGCGATAGCCGTATTTCATCTGGAATACTCCAGCAAACGCACAGCCCTCGACAGTTGTGCCCACAACCGATGTCGATCACGGTCGCAGACGAATTGGATATTCCCCCTCGCCTTGGAGGGGGAGCCCGACACGGGCAATCAACCCGTGTTCCGCTCATTCGCACCTAACGCTCAGGGGTCCGTTACCTGCGGGGCGCCCCTAGCCGCGCGAAAACAAAAGACGGGGCTTTGCGCGACCACTCGCGCGAAGCCCCGCCCCCAAGACTGGATCAGAAGTCCCAGTCGTCGTCCTCGGTCGCCTCGGCCTTGCCGATGACGTACGACGAACCCGACCCCGAGAAGAAGTCGTGGTTCTCGTCGGCGTTGGGCGACAGCGCCGACAGGATCGCCGGGTTCACGTTCGTCACCGACGACGGGAACATCGCCTCGTAGCCGAGGTTCATCAGCGCCTTGTTGGCGTTGTAGTGGAGGAACTTCTTCACGTCTTCGCTGAGGCCCACCGAGTCGTACAGGCTCTGCGTGTAGTGCGTCTCGTTGTCGTACAGCTCGTACAGCAGCGAGAACGTGTAGTCCTTGATCTCGTCGCGGCGCGCCTGATCGACCTGCTCCAGACCGCGCTGGAACTTGTAGCCGATGTAGTAGCCGTGCACGGCCTCGTCACGGATGATGAGGCGGATCAGGTCGGCCGTGTTGGTGAGCTTCGCGCGGCTCGACCAGTGCATCGGCAGGTAGAAGCCCGAGTAGAACAGGAACGACTCCAGCAGGGTCGAGGCGACCTTGCGCTTGAGCGGGTCGTCGCCACGGTAGTAGTCCATGACGATGTGCGCCTTCTTCTGAAGGAACTCGTTCTCGGTCGACCAGCGGAACGCCTCGTCGATCTCCTTCGTCGAGCACAGCGTCGAGAAGATCGACGAGTAGCTCTTCGCGTGCACCGACTCCATGAACGCGATGTTGGTGTACACCGCCTCCTCGTGGGGCGTGATCGCGTCGGGGATGAGCGAGACCGCGCCCACGGTGCCCTGGATCGTGTCGAGCAGCGTCAGGCCGGTGAAGACCCGCATCGTCAGCGTCTGCTCTTCCGGCGTCAGCGTGTTCCACGACTGGATGTCGTTGGACAGCGGCACCTTCTCGGGCAGCCAGAAGTTGTTGACGAGACGGTTCCAGACCTCGAGGTCTTTGTCGTCCTGGATGCGGTTCCAGTTGATGGCCTGAACGTGGTTCAGCAGCTGCAGCTTCTCAGCCATGGTGTCCTCAATGAGTAATCGTGATCAGCGGATCAGAGCATGCACGAGACGCACTCGGTCATGTCGGTGCCCTCGAGCGCCAGCTGACGGAGGCGGATGTAGTAGATCGTCTTGATGCCCTTCTTCCACGCGTAGATCTGGGCCTTGTTGATGTCGCGGGTGGTGACGGTGTCCTTGAAGAACAGCGTCAGCGACAGGCCCTGGTCCACGTGCTGCGTGGCGGCGGCATACGTGTCGATGACCTTCTCGTAGCCGATCTCATAGGCATCCTGGTAGTACTCCAGGTTGTCGTTCGTCATGAACGGCGCCGGGTAGTAGACGCGACCGAGCTTGCCTTCCTTGCGGATCTCGATCTTCGACGCGATCGGGTGGATCGAGCTCGTGGAGTTGTTGATGTACGAGATCGAGCCGGTCGGCGGGACGGCCTGCAGGTTCTGGTTGTAGATGCCGTACTGCTGGACGGATGCCTTGAGCTCACGCCAGTCGTCCTGGGTGGGCACGGGGATGCCGGCGAAGAGCTCCTTCACCTTGGCGGTCTGCGGCTCCCACACCTGGTCGGTGTACTTGTCGAAGAACTCCCCCGACGCGTAGGTCGAGTCGGCGAAACCGTCGAAGGACGTACCGCGCTCGATCGAGAGGCGGTTGGACGCCCGCAGCGCGTGGAACAGCACCGTGTAGAAGTAGATGTTCGTGAAGTCGATGCCCTCTTCGGAGCCGTAGTGCACGTGCTCGCGAGCGAGGTAGCCGTGCAGGTTCATCTGGCCGAGGCCGATCGCGTGCGAACGGTCGTTGCCGTCCTCGATCGAACGGACCGAGGCGATGTGGCTCTGGTCGCTCACCGCGGTGAGGGCGCGGATCGCGGTCTCGACCGTGAGGCCCAGGTCGCGGCCGTCCATCGCCAGCGCGATGTTCATCGAACCGAGGTTGCAGGAGATGTCCTTGCCGATGGCGGCGTACGAGAGGTCTTCGTTGTACGTCGTCGGGGTGTTGACCTGCAGGATCTCCGAGCACAGGTTGGACATGTTGATCCGACCCTTGATCGGGTTCGCCTTGTTCACCGTGTCCTCGAACATGATGTACGGGTAGCCCGACTCGAACTGGATCTCGGCGAGGGTCTGGAAGAATTCGCGCGCGTTGATCTTCGTCTTCTTGATGCGCGGGTCGTCGACCATCTCGCGGTACTTCTCGGTGACCGAGATGTCGCCGAACGGCTTGCCGTAGACGCGCTCGACGTCGTACGGCGAGAAGAGGTACATATCCTCGCCGTTCTTGGCGAGCTCGAACGTGACGTCGGGGATGACGACGCCCAGCGACAGCGTCTTGATGCGGATCTTCTCGTCGGCGTTCTCACGCTTGGTGTCGAGGAAGCGCAGGATGTCGGGGTGGTGCGCGTTGAGGTACACCGCACCCGCGCCCTGACGGGCTCCGAGCTGGTTGGCGTAGCTGAAGCTGTCTTCGAGGAGCTTCATCACGGGGATGATGCCCGAGGACTGGTTCTCGATCTGCTTGATCGGGGCACCCGACTCGCGGATGTTCGACAGCAGCAGGGCGACGCCGCCACCGCGCTTCGACAGCTGCAGCGCCGAGTTGATGCCGCGGGCGATCGACTCCATGTTGTCTTCGATGCGGAGCAGGAAGCACGAGACGAGCTCGCCGCGCTGCGCCTTGCCGGCGTTGAGGAACGTCGGGGTGGCCGGCTGGAAGCGGCCCGAGATGATCTCGTCGACGAGCTGCACCGCGAGACGCTGGTCGCCGTCGGCGAGCGCGAGGGCGGTCATCACGACGCGGTCCTCGAAGCGCTCGAGGTAGCGCTTCCCGTCGAAGGTCTTCAGCGTGTAGCTCGTGTAGTACTTGAACGCGCCGAGGAACGTCTCGAAGCGGAACTTCTTGCCGTACGCACGGTCGTTGAGCTCCTGGATGAACTCCAGCGAGTACTTCTCGAGCACCTTGGGCTCGTAGTACTCCTTCTCGACGAGGTAGTCGAGCCGCTCCTTGAGGGAGTGGAAGAACACGGTGTTCTGGTTGACGTGCTGCAGGAAGTACTCCCGCGCGGCCCGCTTGTCGGCGTCGAACTGGATCTTGCCGTCGGCGTCGTACAGGTTCAGCATCGCGTTCAGGGCGTGGTAATCCAGCCCCTCGAAACGCGCCTCGGTCTTGAAGTCCACGTCGCTCAGCCCTACTTCCACCACTGTTCCAATCCTTCGGTGACGCGCTCGACGTCTTCTGGTGTGCCGAATACTTCGATGCGATACAAGTGCGGCACGGAACACTTGCGGCTGATGACGTCTCCGGCGAGGCAGAACGCGTCGCCGAAATTGGTGTTGCCCGCGGAGATGACCCCGCGGATGTGACGTCGGTTGCGCTCCTCATTGAGGAAGCGGATGACTTGCTTGGGAACGGCGCCCTTCTCGACGCCGTGGCCGACGCCCCCGCCGTAGGTGGGGGTGACCAGCACGTAGGGTTCGTCGACGTGGAGCGGCGGGTCGGTCGGTCGCAGGGGGATGCGGACGGCCCGCTTGCCGAGCTTCTCGATGAAACGTGCGGTATTGCCCGACACGCTCGAGAAGTACACGAGCAGCGGAGCCTCGGTCTCCGACAGGACAGCGCTCATGAGAACCCTCTGAGCCCGTCCGGGGTCAGGCGAGGCGCGAAGCCAGCTCGTCGATCTTGTCGGGACGGAAGCCCGACCAGTGGTCCTCGTCGGTGATGACGACGGGGGCCTGGAGGTACCCGAGCGACTTGACCTGCTCGAGGGCCGCGGGGTCCTCGGTCACGTCGAGCACGTTGTATTCGATGCCCTTCGAGTCGAGTGCGCGGTACGTCGCGTTGCACTGGACGCAGGACGGCTTGGTGTAGACCGTGATCGCCATTTCGTTCTCTCTCTCCCCTGGAAAATCGTCGTCCGACCGCTTGGAGCGGGCCGGGAGCTCAATACTACATATGGGGACGGACATCGGGGGGAACCACAAGGGGTAGTAGTTACACGGATGTGATTTTCCACCGCTCTCCCCATATACAACACAGGTTGTCCACGATTTCATCCACAGGCAGCGACCCTGTTTCGACGTCGTCGAGGCCCGCCGTTCCGCGGATTTTTCGTCTCCTT
>NZ_BADA01000245.1 GCF_000333395.1 Microbacterium sp. B19 | reverse complement strand
CCGTGGGCGGCCGTGTTCGTGCCCGATGCGTATCGCGAGGTCGTCATCGTCGTGACGATCCTCGGCGGTGTGGGAGCGATCCTCGGGTTCTCGTTCCACTCGGCCGTCGTGGGCGGGCGCGCGGCCCGAGCGGTCTCCAACACCGGGTGAGGATCGCCCCCGTCGGAACCCAGGACTACGCTGGCGGCACCGACGGGAAGGACGCCGCCCATGCGCTTCGCTCATCTCGGGGCCGAGCCCCGCATCCACCCGGACGCCGTGATCGCCCCTACCGCGGTCATCAGCGGTGACGTCACGATCGGACCCGGATGCCAGGTCCTCCACGGCGCGGTCCTCACCGCCGAGGGCACCCGGATCGTGCTGGGGGAGAACACCATCGTGATGGAGAACGCGCTGCTGCGAGCCAGCTCCACCCATGCGGTCCATGTCGGCGCGCACACGCTCATCGGCCCGATGGCGAGCGTCGCGGGAGCCGACATCGGCGATGAGGTGTTCCTCGCGACCGGCACGCGTGTCTTCAACGGCGCGGAGATCGGCGACCGCAGCGAGGTGCGGATCAACGCCATCGTGCACCTGCGCACCGTGCTGCCGCCCGAGTCGGTCGTGCCGATCGGTTGGGTCGCGGTCGGCGACCCCGTGCAGCTGCTCTCGCCCGATCGGCACGACGAGATCTGGGCCGCGCAGAAGGAGCTCGACTTCCCCGGGTACGTGTTCGGTCTCGACCGCGAGACACCCGACCTGATGGTGCAGCTGACCGAGCGCTACGGTCGCAGTCTCGCGCGCCACGCCACGGACCGCCGCCTCGACTGAGACACTAAAGCGCCGGCGCCCCGAAGGGCGTCGGCGCTTCCGTGCGGGACCGGATCAGCCCGTGTTCTGCAGACCCGCCGCGACACCGCTCACCGACAGCAGCAGCAGGCGCTGGTGCTCGGCATCCGGGGTCGGGTCCGAGGCGTCGGTGTCGCGCAGCGCGCGGAGGGCCCGCAGCTGCAGGAGCGACAGCGCGTCGACGTACGGGCTGCGCATCTTCACGGCGCGCTGCAGCACGGGCTTGTTGCCGAGCAGGTCGCCGCCGGTGATGCGCTCGACCCACGAGCGGGTGAGGAGCATCTCGTCCATGACGAGCTCCGCCAGGTCGTCGCGGTCGCCGAGCGCCAGGTAGCGGCGTGCGATGCGGGCATCGGCCTTCGCGAGGCTCATCGCGACATTGTCGATCATCGTGCGGAACAGCGGCCAGCGCGCGTAGGCGTCGCGCAGGCGCTCCTCGTCGCCGACGGCATCCAGCGCGGTCCCCAGGCCGAACCAGCCGGCGAGGTTGATGCGCGCCTACGTGCCACGAGAACACCCACGGG
>NZ_BADA01000246.1 GCF_000333395.1 Microbacterium sp. B19 | reverse complement strand
GGCCAGATGATGACGATGCACTACCTCGACCCCGAGGCGTACCGCCGCGCGATGGCCCACCGCGACGACCGGCACTGGGTCTACCACCGCGCCGGTCTGCCGTGCCGGGTGTGCGGCACGACGGTGCTCGTCGAAGAAGCGGCGGGACGCAAGCTGTACTGGTGCCCCAAGTGCCAGGCTTGAGCGATCTAGGCTGATCCGGTGCGGCAGAATCCGAGTTTCGCGATGACCGACGTCGGGGAGATCCGGCGCCTCGTCGAGCATCACCCGTGGGTCACGCTGGTCTCCGCGGGCGGGGACGGTCTGGTGGCCTCCCACTACGCCGTCCTGCTCGACGACGACCGCGACGACCTCACGATCGTGGGCCACGTCGGCAAGCCCGACGACGCGATCCTCGGGCTCGGCGACCGCGAGCTGCTCGTCGTCGTGCAGGGACCGCACGGATACATCACGCCGCGCTGGTACGGCGACGGCCCGGCCGTGCCGACGTGGAACTTCGTGTCGGCGCACCTCAGTGGCATCCCGGAGATCCTCACCCCCGAGGAGAACCTGCGCGTGCTCGACCGGCTGGTGGAGCGTTTCGAGGGCGAGGATGGTCGCGGGCTGTACCGCGCGCCGAACGATGCCGCGTTCGTCGACCGGCTCGCCGCCGGCACCGTCGGTTTCCGGCTGACCCCGACGCGGGTGGTGGGCAAGCGGAAGCTGAGCCAGAATCGCCCGGCCGAGGTCGTCGACACGATCATCGAAGGTCTCGGGAACGGTCCCTACGCCAACCCGACCCTCGCCGCCGAGATGCAGCGCGTCGCCGACGCGCGCCGACGCGCATGATCGGCGAAACCGCGGCGTTCGTGCGCGCCGTCCGTGTGGCCGGCCCCGGCCCGGGATTCCTCCCCACGACCGACGAGCCGGTCGATCTCCTCCTCCCGGGCGGCCGCATCGTCGACATCGCGCCGACCGGGAACCTGCGTCCGCGCGGCGCCGTCGTGGACGGTGACGGCGGGTGGCTGCTCCCCGGATTGTGGGACCACCACGTGCACGTCGTGCAGTGGGCCCTCACGGCCGATCGCATCCCGCTCGGCGGCGCCGGGTCGGCACGCGAAGCCGCGGCGATGATGTCCGGGATCCCGACGAGCGACGACGACCGCGGCATCGGCGTCGGCTTCCGTGACGGACTCTGGCCCGACGAACCCACGCTCGCGCTCCTGGATGCCACGACGGGCGAGGTCCCGACCTACCTCGTGAACGCCGATGTGCACAGCGTCTGGATGAACTCCGCCGCCTTCCGGCGCGAAGGCTTCGAGCCGCCGGCATCCGGTGTCCTGCGCGAAGAGGACGCGTTCGAGATCTCGCGACGGCTGAACGCGGTCGACCCGGAGGTGGGGGATCGCGCCGTCGAGCGGATGGCGCGTGCTGCCGCCGCGCGCGGACTCGTCGGACTCGTCGATCTCGACATGACGTGGAACGACGAGCCGTGGCAGCGGCGCGTCGCCCGCGGCTTCGACACGCTGCGCGTGTCGTACGGCACCTACCCGCAGCACCTGGACCGCGCGATCGCCGAGGGCCTGCGCACGGGCGATCCCGTGCGCGGGGCGGCGGACGACCTCGTGCGGGTGGGGCCGCTGAAGGCCATCACCGACGGCTCGCTCGGCACGCGCACCGCCGCGTGCGCGCACCACTACCCGGGCGAGGTCGACAACCACGGGTTGCTGACCATCCCGCCGGAGGAGCTCGTCGACCTCATGACGCGTGCGACCGCGGCGGGCCTCGAGTGCGCGATCCACGCGATCGGCGACGTCGCGAACGCGCACGCCCTCGACGCCTACGCCCTCACCGGTGCAGTCGGCACGATCGAGCACGCGCAGCTCGTGGCCCACGCCGACATCCCGCGGTTCGCACGGCTGGGGGTGTCCGCAAGCGTGCAGCCCGAGCATGCGCTCGACGACCGCGACATGACGGATGCCATATGGGCCGAGCAGTCCGCGCAGCCCTACCCGCTGCGCGCCCTGGCCGACAGTGGCGCGAACCTTCTCTTCGGCTCCGACGCTCCCGTGGCGCCGCTCGACCCGTGGGCGGCGATCGCGTCCGCGGTCTTCCGCACGCGCGATGGCCGCGACGCGTGGCAACCTCACCAGCGCGTCGGCATCGACACCGCGATCGCGGCATCCACCGCCGGAGGCTCGACGGCCCCCGCCGAGATCGCGCCCGGTGCCCGCGCGGACCTCGTGATCGTGGATGCCGATCCGCGAAGCGCCGACGAGCTCGCCCTGCGCGCGATGCCCATCCGGACGACGCTGCTCGTCGGCCGCGTCACGCACGCGTCCTGAGCCCGGCACGCGCGTGTCCGCCCGGCGCCCGCGCGTGTGCGTGAGGGGTCAATTTCTGTCGCTTCCGGGCTCCCGAAGCGACAGAAATCGACCCCTCACGCAACGACGGAGGGGGCGGTGCCGAAGCGCCGCCCCCTCCGGAAGAGAGTCTCAGGCCGCGAGGTGCGCGAACAGGAACCAGCGGTCCTTGTCGAGGCCGCGCTTGATCTCGATCGCGACGTCCTGGCTCGACAGGTCGGTCTCGTCGAGGCCGTCGATGGCGGTCTGGATGTCGACGAGCACGGCGTCGATGTCGGCGATGACGGCGCGGATGACGACGTCGGACTGCGCGAAGCCAGCGGGGACGGCCGTCTCCTTCGCCTTCGCGGCGACGGTCGAGAGGCGCGCGTCGATCGGCAGGCCGAGGGCGACGATGCGCTCGGCGGCGAGGTCGGCCCAGTCCTGCGCGTGGGCGACGACGGTGTCGAGCAGCTCGTGCACGCCGATGAAGTTGGCGCCGCGGACGTGCCAGTGGGCCTGCTTGCCGTTGACGACGAGGGCCTCGAGGCCGAGGACGACGGGCGAGAGGAACTGCGCGGTGCTGGAGGCCATGGTCGAGTCGACGGTGGTGGCGGCGGGCGTCTGAACGGTGCTCATGAGATCTCCTGAGTGTTGTACCGAAGTCGTGATGACAGCAACGCTACTCACGACAGAACATTCCGCAAGCAAGATGAGGCTCGGCTAAATGCCTGGTAGGAAGGCAATCCTCACCTCAGTCCGGAGCGTCTCGCGCGATAGTCTCAGCCCATGACGATCTCACCGGATGCCACGGTCCTCGCCCTCCCCGACGCGACGCCGGAGGTGCACGACACCGCGTTCGTGGCATCCGGGGCTCGCATCGTCGGTGCGGTCACCCTGAGCGAGGGTTCGAGCGTCTGGTACAACGCCGTCGTCCGCGGCGACAGCGCCGCGATCGTCCTGGGTCCGCGGAGCAACCTGCAGGACAACGTGTCGGTGCACGTCGACCGCGGCCGTCCGGTCACGATCGGTGCCGACGTCTCGGTGGGGCACAACGCCGTGGTGCACGGCTGCACGATCGGCGACGGTTCGCTGATCGGCATGGGCAGCGTGGTGCTGTCGGGCGCCCAGATCGGACCCGGATGCCTCGTCGCCGGGGGAGCGGTCGTCCTCGAGGGCACGGTGGTTCCGGAGGGCTCCCTCGTCGCGGGCGTTCCCGCGAAGGTGCGCCGCGCCCTGACGCCCGAGGAACGGGAGGGAATCCTCCGCAACGCACAGACGTATCTCGCGCACTCCGAACGGCACGCGGCCGCTCAGGCCTGACTCACCGCGCGACGATCCGCGGCACGACCCGCACGAGGGCGACCATTCCCACGAGCTCGACGAGCGTCTGCGTGACGATGGCGGCGGATGCCAGAGCCAGGGGTTCGGGGAGGGCGAGGGCGAGCGGCAGCACGACGAGGGAGTTCCGCGTCGAGCCCGAGAACACCGTCGCTCGTGCGGTGGGGACGTCCGGGCGGAACACCCGGGCGACCAGGATGCCGAGCACCGGCGCGACGATGAGGAACGCGACGTAGATCGGCACGACCGCGAGGAGCTCCGTGGCGTGTGTACGCACCACGTCGATCTGCGCACCGACGACCACGGCGAGGGTGACGACGAGAAGCGGCACCATACTGGCATCCATCGTCCGCTCGACGGCGCGGGCGGCGCGGAGCCGGCGCGCCAGGAGCTGCGTGACCGCGGCAGCCCCCATCGGCAGGGCGATGAACAGGACGAACGCTCCGACGAACGGAGCGACGTCGATCGCGCCCGGGAGGTCGGGCCCCGCCAGGAGTCCGAGGAGCACCGGGAGCAGGGCGAGCTGAGCGAGCATCAGCACCGGCGAGACAGCGAGAAGACGGGATGCCGAGCCCCCGGCGAGTCGCGTGAACACGACGACGTAGTCGATGCACGGGGTGAGGAGCACCAGCAGAACCCCCACGAGGAGCGCCCGGTCGTGAGCGACGAAACGCGAGAGACCGAACACGAGCACCGGAACGAGGACGAAGTTCAGGATCAGGACGGCCGCGAGGAACCGCAGGTCGCCGAGCGCCCGGCCGATCTCGGCGAACGGCACGGCGAGGAACGTCGCGAACAGGAGGAGGATCAGCGCCGGGGTGACGAGGGCCTCGAGGACCACGGCGCTTCCGGGGACGGCGAGCCCGATCGCGCCGCCGACGAGCATCCCCGCGAGATACAGCGGGATCTGCCAGCGGTTCGCCCACGCGATCATCGGATCGAGCCTACGGCGAGGCAACCCCCTGGTCGGGTCGGCGCCCCCGCGTAGCGTGGCGCCATGCACATCACGCGTCTCGAACCCGGTGAGGTCTTCGTCTTCGGATCGAACGGGTCCGGCGCCCACGGCGGCGGCGCGGCGCGCTTCGCCCTCGACCGTTTCGGTGCCGTATGGGGCCAGTCCGAGGGGCTGCAGGGCCAGTCGTACGGCATCGACACCATGTCCGGGCTGGCCGTGTTCGAGGAGCAGGCGCGGCGATTCGTCGCGTTCGCAGCGGAGCACCCCGAGCTGCGGTTCCTCGTGACCGAGGTCGGCTGCGGCATCGCCGGCTACCGGCCCGAGCAGGTCGCCGGATTCTTCGCGGGAGCGGGGGAGAACGTGGTGCTGCCGGAGTCGTTCGCGGCGGTGTTGGGAGAGGACCCGGCGCCCAGCTGAGGTGGTTGTGGAGGGGATGACGGGAATCGAACCCGCACCATCAGTTTGGAAGACTGAGGCTCTACCATTGAGCTACATCCCCGCGGCGGCGAACCGCAGCGACGACAACTCTACTTCACGTCCGCCGGTGTCACGGACACCCGTCTCACCGGAGCAGAGGATGTCCCCGGATCCCGTCCTCATCCACCTGAGCGCCCGGCAGCACGGCGTCCGCGCCGAAGCACATGGCATCCGATCGACTCCCAGACCGGCCCCCGCACCTCGATCGACTAGACTTCCAGGGGTCGTTTCGTCGAACGCGTACTGCGCGTCGCTCCGGGGCGTAGCTCAGCTTGGTAGAGCGCCCGCTTTGGGAGCGGGAGGCCGCAGGTTCAAATCCTGTCGCCCCGACGCAACGGCCCCACAGACCCCAGGCCTAGCCGGCCCCCGCGTCCGCGCGGGCCACACGAGGAGAACACACCGCATGGTCAACAGCACCGTCGAGAAGCTCAGCCCGACCCGGGTCAAGCTCCACATCACGGTCTCGCCCGAAGAGCTCAAGCCGAGCATCACCCACGCCTACGAGCACATCGCTCAGGACGTGCAGATCCCCGGCTTCCGCAAGGGCAAGGTGCCCGCGCCGATCATCGACCAGCGCATCGGTCGCGGCGCCGTCATCGAGCACGCCGTCAACGAGGGTCTCGACGGGTTCTACCGCCAGGCCGTCGAAGACCAGGAGCTGCGCGTCATCGGCCGCCCGAGCGCCGAGATCGTCGAACTCCCCGAGCTGAAGGACTACTCGGGCGACCTGGTCGTCGACATCGAGGTCGACGTCCGCCCCGAGTTCGACCTGCCCGCCTACGACTCCATCACCGTGACCGTCGACGCCCTCGAGGCCGACGAGGCGGCCGTGGATGCCGAGCTCGACCGCCTGCGCGCCCGCTTCGGCACGCTCGTGACCGTCGACCGTCCCGCCGCGAAGGGCGACTTCGTCGAGCTCGACCTCGTCGCCACGATCGACGGCACCGAGATCGACCGCGCCGAGGGCGTGTCGTACGAGGTCGGTTCCGGCGAGCTGCTCGAGGGCATCGACGAGGCCATCGACTCGCTCACCGCCGACGAGCAGACCACGTTCCGCTCGAAGCTCGTCGGTGGCGACCACGCCGGCGAAGAGGCCGAGGTCTCCGTCACGATCACGGCCGTCAAGGAGCGCGAGCTGCCCGACGCCGACGACGACTTCGCGCAGATGGCATCCGAGTTCGACACGCTCGAAGAGCTTCGTGCGTCGCTCGCCGAGCGCGTCTCCGAGCAGTCGGTCTTCACGCAGGGCGCCGCCGCGCGCGACAAGTTCGTCGAGGCGCTCATCGAGGCCGTCGAGATCCCCGTGCCGCCGCAGCTCATCGAGGACGAGGTCCACACGCACCTCGAGGGCGAGAACCGCCTCGAGGACGACGTGCACCGCGCCGAGGTCACCGAGGCCAGCGAGAAGCAGTTCCGCACCCAGATGATCCTCGACAAGATCGCCGAGGACGCCAACGTCCAGGTCTCGCAGGACGAGCTGACGCAGTACCTCATCCAGTCGGCCGCGCAGTACGGCATGGCTCCGCAGGACTTCGTCAACGCGCTGCAGCAGGGCAACCAGCTGCCCGCCATGGTCGGCGAGGTCGCCCGTAACAAGGCGCTCGCGATCGCGCTCGGCAAGGTCACCGTCGTCGACACCAACGGCAAGCCCGTCGACCTGACCGGCTTCGTCGCCGTCGAGGGCGAAGAGCCCGTCGACGCCGAGGAAGAGGTCGTCGAAGAGGCGCAGGAGATCGCCGACGCCGCCGCCGACGCGGACGCCGTCGTCGAGGCCGAGGAAGCCGCCGCCGAGGAGGCCCCCAAGAAGGCCCCCGCGAAGAAGCGCGCTCCCGCCAAGAAGAAGGCTGCCGATAGCGAGTAAGACTCGTCCGGTTCGCGAACAGGGGGTGGATGCCACGGCATCCGCCCCCTGTTTTCGTCACCGCCTCACCGGTTGAGTGTCCAAGACACGCCGCGTGGGGCTCGCGCGATACGGCGTGTCCTGGACACTCGACGGCGCACCACACGACACGACACAGGGGGAGGACACCCATGAACGACTGGCAGGAACGCGTCGACGCGGTCTGGGACGACGCGACGCTGACCGAGGGACAGGTCATCGAGCGCATCGACGCTCTCGCGGGCGAACGGCCCGAGGACGACCCGGTCGCCCTCTTCGAACGCGCGGGCGCGCGGGACTCCGCCGGGCTCGAGGCCGAGGCCGAGGTGTTCTACCGTCGTGCGCTGGACGGCGGGCTCGACGACGAGCGTCGCACGCGCGCGACGATCCAGCTCGCCAGCACGATCCGCAACCTCGGCAAGATCGACGAGGCGCGAGAGATGTTGCGGGCGGAGTACGAGCGCGAACCGCGCGGGCCGCTCCACGACGCGGCCGCGGCGTTCTACGCCCTCGCGCTCGTGTCGGCCGGCGAGGCCGAGCGGGCGGCATCCATCGCTCTGGAAACCCTCGCTCCGCACCTGCCGCGTTACACCCGATCGGTCACCGGATACGCCCGCGAGATCGCGGACGGACACGCCTGATCCGCCCGCGGCGAACACGGCGACCCGCCCCGAATCGCGCCGGTAGATTCGTTGCAGATCACCGGAAGAGGAGCACAAATGCCCGAACCCCTTATGGCAACGAGCGTCTTCGACAGGCTGCTCAAGGACCGCATCATCTGGCTCGGTTCGGAGGTGCGTGACGAGAACGCCAACGAGATCTGCGCCAAGATCCTGCTGCTCGCGGCAGAGGACTCGCAGAAGGACATCTACCTCTACATCAACTCGCCCGGCGGGTCGATCACGGCAGGCATGGCGATCTACGACACCATGCAGTTCGTCCCGAACGACATCGTGACCGTCGGCATCGGCATGGCCGCCTCGATGGGCCAGCTGCTGCTCACCAGCGGCACCAAGGGCAAGCGCTACATCACGCCCAACGCCCGCGTGCTGCTGCACCAGCCGCACGGTGGCTTCGGCGGTACCGCGAGCGACATCCAGACGCAGGCGCAGCTCATCCTCGACATGAAGAAGCGTCTCGCCGAGATCACGGCCGCGCAGACCGGCAAGACCGTGGAGCAGATCAACGCCGACGGCGACCGCGACCGCTGGTTCAGCGCCCAGGAGGCGCTCGAGTACGGCTTCGTCGACCACATGCGCGAGCACGCAAGCGACGTCGCCGGCGGCGGCGGGACCGCGGCCTGAGGCCGAGGGCGAGAGGAAAGGACACCGCAATGCACACTCCCACCTTCGGCGGCAGCGCTCTGCAGATGCCGAGCAGCCGCTACATCCTGCCCCAGTTCGAGGAGCGCACGGCCTACGGCTACAAGCGCCAGGACCCGTACAACAAGCTGTTCGAGGACCGCGTCATCTTCCTGGGCGTCCAGGTCGACGACGCCTCGGCGGACGACGTCATGGCCCAGCTGCTCGTGCTCGAGTCGCAGGATCCCGACCGCGACATCATCATGTACATCAACTCGCCCGGTGGCTCGTTCACGGCCATGACGGCGATCTACGACACGATGCAGTACATCTCGCCCCAGATCCAGACGGTCGTGCTCGGCCAGGCGGCATCCGCGGCATCCGTCCTGCTCGCGGCCGGCGCCCCCGGCAAGCGTCTCGCCCTCCCGAATGCCCGTATCCTGATCCACCAGCCTGCCGTCGGCGAGTCCGGTCACGGTCAGGCGTCGGACATCGAGATCCAGGCGGCCGAGATCATGCGCATGCGCACGTGGCTCGAGGAGACGATGGCCCGCCACACGGGTCAGGACGTCGCGAAGGTGAACAAGGACATCGACCGCGACAAGATCCTCTCCGCCCAGGAGGCGCTCGAGTACGGCATCGTCGACCAGGTGCTGACGAGCCGCAAGCGCGTCCCGGCGGCCCTGACCGCCTGACCCGCTTCACCCGATGCCCCGCCGGATCCGTCCGGCGGGGCATCGTCGCGTCCGTGAGGTCTTTCTCGGTTGGGGCGGGGGAGGGATGCCGGAGCCCGGTGCGGTCGCATCCGTGTCCGCCCGTGGCGATCAGGCGCACGGCGCTCGCGCAAATGCCCTCGAATGTCCCGGGCACCGGTTAGGCTCAAAGTCACTCCGGCGTGGGGCCGGGAATGAGGAGGCACGGGCATGGCACGCATCGGGGAGAGCGCCGATCTGTTCAAATGCTCCTTCTGCGGCAAGAGCCAGAAGCAGGTGCAGCAGCTGATCGCCGGTCCGGGCGTGTACATCTGCGACGAGTGCGTCGAGCTGTGCAACGAGATCATCGAAGAGCGCATGGCCGAGTCCTCGACGGGCGAGGTTGCCGACTTCGACCTTCCGAAGCCCCGCGAGATCTTCGGCTTCCTCGAGGAGTACGTCGTCGGGCAGGAGCCCGCGAAGCGCGCCCTCGCCGTCGCCGTCTACAACCACTACAAGCGTGTGCGATCGCACGGCACCCTGCAGCCCGCCGAGCAGCGCGCCGAAGAGATCGACATCGCCAAGAGCAACATCCTGCTCCTCGGCCCGACCGGGTGCGGCAAGACCTACCTCGCGCAGACGCTCGCGAAGCGCCTCAACGTCCCGTTCGCGGTGGCGGATGCCACGGCCCTCACCGAGGCCGGCTACGTCGGTGAGGACGTCGAGAACATCCTCCTCAAGCTTCTTCAGGCCGCTGACTTCGACGTGAAGCGCGCCGAGACCGGCATCATCTACATCGACGAGGTCGACAAGATCGCCCGCAAGGCCGAGAACCCCTCGATCACGCGCGACGTGTCGGGCGAGGGCGTGCAGCAGGCACTGCTGAAGATCCTCGAGGGCACCGTCGCCTCGGTTCCGCCGCAGGGCGGCCGCAAGCACCCGCACCAGGAGTTCATCCAGATCGACACGACGAACGTCCTGTTCATCGTGGCCGGCGCCTTCGCCGGGCTGGAAGAGATCATCTCCTCGCGCGTCGGCAAGCACGGCGTCGGCTTCGGCGCCCCCTTGCACCGCAAGGAGGACGCGCCCGACCTGTTCAGCGAGGTCCTGCCGGAAGACCTGCACAAGTTCGGTCTGATCCCCGAGTTCATCGGGCGCCTGCCCGTCGTGGCATCCGTCTCGCCCCTCGACCAGGACGCGCTGATGGAGATCCTCACGGCGCCGCGCAACGCGCTCGTCAAGCAGTACCAGCGCATGTTCGAGCTCGACGGCGTCCAGCTCGAGTTCGAGGAAGACGCGCTGCGCGCGATCGCCGACCTCGCCGTGGCGCGCAAGACCGGTGCCCGTGGCCTCCGCGCGATCCTCGAGGACGTGCTCGGACCGGTGATGTTCGACATCCCGTCGGGCGAAGACGTGGCGAAGGTCGTCATCACGCGCGCCTCGGTCGAAGACCGCGCCCCCGCGACCGTGGTGCTGGCGCAGAAGCGCAAGAGCGCCTGACCTTACCGGGTGACGGAGATCCCATGATCCGTCGCCGTGTCGGCGTCATCGTCTCGGTGGTGGTCGGGTCCTGCGTCGTCGTCGCTGTCGCAGTGTTGTACCTGGTCCAGAGCGCCACCGGGCTGTTCGGGACGGTCGGACAGGCCATCGCGGACTCGGAGAACGGTGACGTGCTCGCCGCGCGTCTCGTCCGAGACACCGCCGACGACCTGACCAGCACGCTCGGCTACATCCCGAGAGCCGTGGATGCCGAAACCCGAGCCGCGAACACGTTCACGGCCTCGACGGGTGCGGTGACCGTGACCCCGCTCGCCTGGAGCGGCGACGGCTCGCCGGGCGACCCCGCGGTCGTCGACGTGCGAATCGCCGCCGAGGTCGCGGGGCGGGAGAGAGCTCCCTGGAGCAAGGGCAACTCGCCCGGGTCCGCGTCGGGCTGCTTCCGATTCACCATGCCGGTCGGGGAGTACGCGAACGCGCAACCGATCGACTGCCCCGCGAGCACGACTCCCGTCGAACCTCCCGTCGCGTCGACCGCACCCGAACTGCCCGCCGACGCCGAAGAACGCCTCCGGACAGCACTGGCCGCGACCGTCGTCTCGGCGGAGAGCGTCCGTGCCCTGTTCGCGGACCCCACGACCACGGTCGAGGTCAGCGTCACCGACGCAGGAGAGACGGTCGCCGCCGTCGGGGCGCCTGCCGCGCGCGATTGCGTCGTGCTGGTGCGCCACGCCGACGGCACGATCGACCCGGTCGACTTCCGACGCATCTCGCTCGAGCCGGGCGAGGTGGGCTGCTCGACGAGCCTGTACACGAACCCGCCGTTCTGAGCATCGGGCTCGTCCGTGCCGCGTCCACGAGACTGGTGCACATGCTCCCCGCGCTTCCGCTTCCCGCATCCCTCGAGACAGCCCACGGCCCGGTGCAGGTTCGTCGCGCGACACCCGGCGACCTGCCCGCGCTCGCCCGCCTCCTCGGTGACGATCCGATCAGCGCCGCTCGCGGCGACAGCGGGGACATCGCTGACTACCGCGCCGCGCTCGATGCGGTGCTGGCGGCGCCCGGCAACGATCTCCTCGTGGCCGTCGACGCCGGGGGCACCGTCGTCGGCACGCTGCAGCTCACTGTGATCCCCGGCATGGCCCGGCGAGGGGCGACCCGGCTGCTGGTCGAAGCGGTGCGGGTGGCATCCACTCGTCGGTCTTCCGGAATCGGTGGCGCGTTGATGCGGTGGGTGATGCGCGACGCGGCGCTGGCGACGGGCGCGGGCTTGGTCCAGCTGACGTCTGACGCCGCACGCACCGACGCCCACCGCTTTTACACGCGTTTGGGTTTCGCCGACTCGCACATCGGCTTCAAGTACACGGTGGGCGCCTGATCCCGCAGCGGAGCCGGCGCCCCGACCGTCAGACCGTGAGACCCCGTCGCTCCAGCAGCGGCTGGATCTCGGCATCCCGTCCACGGAAATCGCGGTAGGCCTCGAGCGGGTCGCCCGACCCGCCGACGCCCAGCAGACGCTGGCGGAACCGATCGCCGTTCTCGCGCGTGAGCCCGCCGTTCTCGCGGAACCACTCGACGGTGTCGGCGTCGAGCACCTCACTCCAGATGTAGGAGTAGTACCCGGCGCTGTAGCCGCCCGAGAACACGTGCGCGAAGTACGTCGAGGCGTAGCGCGTCGGGACCGCCGGGTTGTCGAGGCCGATGTCGGCGAGGGCGGCCGCCTCGAACGCGGCGACGTCGATCTCCCGCGACGCCTCATCCACGCTCAGGCCGTGCCACGCCTGGTCGATCCAGGATGCCGCGAGGTACTCACTCGTGGCGAAGCCCTGGTTGAACGCCTCCGAGGCGTGCAGCCGCTCGACGACGTCGGCGGGCAGCGGCTCGCCGGTCTCGTGGTGCCGCGCGTAGTGCGCGAGGATCTCGGGCCAGAAGATCCACATCTCGTTCACCTGGCTCGGAAACTCCACGAAGTCGCGGTGCACCGCGGTGCCCGCGAAGTGCGGATAGGTGACCGTGGCGAACAGGCCGTGCAGCGCGTGCCCGAACTCGTGGAACAGCGTCGTGACCTCGTCGAGCGTGAGGAGCGTCGGCGTTCCGGGCGCGGGCTTGTTGACGTTGAGATTGTTGACGACCACGGGCGCCGTACCGCGTAGCCGCGACTGCGTGACGATCGAGTTCATCCAAGCGCCGCCGCGCTTGGAGTCGCGCGTGTAGAGGTCGAGCAGGAACAGCCCGAGCTCACTGCCGTCGGCGTTGTGCACCTCGAACACGCGGACGTCGGGGTGATAGCCCTGCAGGTCGTGGCGCTCCGAGATCCGGATGCCGTACAGCTGCTCGGCGGCCGAGAACACGCCGTCCCGCAGCACGCGCTCCGCCTCGAACCACGGGCGCAACGCGGCGCGGTCCAGGTCGTACTGCTCGGCACGGACCTTCTCGGTGTAGAACGCCCAGTCGTGCGCCTCGATCCGGATGCCGTCCCCGTCGGCGATGCGCTGGAGAGCGGCCTGCTCGGCCCGGGCGTTGGCGGCCGCGGGCACGGCGAGGCGGCGCAGCAGATCGTGGACCGCTTCGGGCGACCCGGCGGTCTGGTCGGCGAGCACGGCGGCGGCGTGCGAGGGGTAGCCGAGAAGGGCCGCCCGCTCGGCGCGCAGCCGCACGATCTCGCGCAGCGTCGCGCGGTTGTCGTGGGCGTTGCCCCGGGTGCCGCGTGCGCGCGAGGCCTCCAGCAGCCGACGACGGCTCTCGCGGTTCGTGAGCGACGCGAGGTACGGGTGCCCGGTGTACAGCGTGAGGGTCACGACGTAGCGCCCGTCGAGCCCGCGCTCGGTCGCGGCCTGAGCCGCGGCGGACAGCTCGCCCTCGCTGAGGCCGTCGAGCTCGGCCGCGTCGTCGAACACGACCGCGAGGTCGTTGGTGTCGGCGAGGAGGTTCTTCTCGAACGTCGTCGTCAGCGTCGAGAGACGCTGGTTGAGGTCGGTGAGCTTCTGCTTCTGCTCCTCGTCGAGCCCGGCGCCGGCCAGCGACATCTCGCGGTACCGGCGCTCGACGAGGTACCGGCTCTCGGCATCCAGGTCGAGGCTGTCCAGCGCGTCGTGCACGCCCGTGACGCGCGCGTACAGCGCCGCGTCGAGCTGAATCGCGTCGCCGTGGGCCGACATGAGCGGCGCCAGCTCCTCTTCGACGGCCTGAACCTCGGCCGTGCCGTCGGCGGATGCCACGGTGTAGAACGTCCGCGCGACGCGGTCGAGCAGGGCACCGCTGCGCTCCAGCGCGACGAGGGTGTTCTCGAACGTCGGGGCCGCGGTCTGCGCGGTGATCGCGTCGACCTCGGCCCGCTGCGCGGCGAACGCCTCGCGGAACGCGGGGAGGTAGTGCTCGACCCGAATGCTGCCGTAGGGCGGCAGGTCGTAGGGGAGGGGCGTCGGAGCGAGGAGGGGATTGGTCACGGCATCCGTCATCGTTCCAGCGTAGTCACCGGGCCCGCGCACAGATACAAAGAAGTGTTTGCATACGCTCGCTTGCAAAGGTATCTTTGCATCCATGACTTCCGATTCTCGTCCCGAGGGGCGCGTCCTCGACGCCGGTGCTCTGCGCGCCCTGGCGCACCCCCTGCGCGTCCGGCTCTACGAACTGCTGAGCCAGTACGGGCCGCAGACCGCCAGTGGGCTTGCCGCCCTGACGGGGGAGTCCACCGGCGCGACCAGCTACCACTTGCGGGCGCTCGCCAAGCACGACCTGATCCGCGAGGTCGCGGGACGCGGAACGGCTCGCGAGCGGTGGTGGGAGCGGCCCAAGGGGGCGGTGACACTCGTGAACCCCGAGATGGCGACCACCCCGAGCGGACGCGCGGTGATGGAAGCCGTCCACTCCGAGACGCTCACCCTGCGCCAGCAGCAGCTCATGTCGTTCGTCACGCACGGCTGGGATGAGGACGAGGAGTGGTTCGACAAGAGCCTCATCTCGACCGCGAGTGCCCGGCTCACCGTCGAACAGATGGCGGAACTCGGCGATCGACTGCAGTCGATCATCGCCGAAACCGTCGACCGCTACCGAGATCAAACCGGCGACGGCCTCCGCGTGGTCACCATGCGGGCCGACGTCTTCCCGCTCCCCACCGAAGGAGGCATCCGATGACCGCTCTCACCGCACCCCTCGCCACACCGACCGCCCCCGAGCTTCTCCTGCTGGCGCTGTCGCGCATCCTCGCCGACCACGCCCACGCCCGCATGCGTGCCCGCGCGGCGCGCGCTGACGTCACCGCGCAGCGCGAGGCCGCTCTCGCCGCTGGAGCACGCCCGGAGTTCGCGGCAGAGGCCTACCTGCGGGTGCGCTGAGCGAAGAGAAAGGGCCGGGGTGCATGGCATCCCGGCCCTCCGTACTCAAGCGAACTCGTCCTCGTCGTCGTAGCGCACGACCACCTCGCCCGAGGCGTCCTGCGCGACGATCACGCCGGTGTCGAGCTCGGCGACCGGGCGCCCCTCGAGGAACGTGAGGGTCCACCGGGGGGCGGGAGCGCTGAGCCCGTCGGGGTTCAGCGCCGCCTCGACGGCCGCGATCTGCGCGTGCAGCACCGCGGGCACGGCAGCCGGGGGCTGCTCGCGGGCGGTCCAACGGGTTCCGAGCTGCATCAGTCCTCCTGGGGTGCGAACACGATGTCGGTGACGGCGGTGGCGTCGGCCTCGACGAAGGTGATCGTCTCGATCCGGCCCACGGCACGCAGATCATCTTCCGCCGACCGCAGCGCCTCCGCGTGGGGGCTTGCGATCGTGAGCGAGAGCACCGGCGTCTTCTGGGATGCCTTGGCCTCGGTCTTCGCACGACGGATGCCGATGAGCGCCTCGCCCACGGCCGTCAGCACGACCGGGTCGCCCTGGATGCCGAGCGGCGTGGGCCAGGCCGCGGTGTGGACCGAGCCCTCCTCGAACCACGACCACACCTCCTCCGCGGCGAACGACAGCACGGGCGCGAACAGGCGGGTCAGCGTCGACAGCGCCGTGCGCAGCGCGAGCGCCGCCGAGGCCTGACCGACGTCGGAGCGGTCGTACGCCCGCTCCTTGACCAGCTCGAGGTAGTCGTCGCAGAACGTCCAGAAGAACGACTCGGTGATCTCCAGCGCGCGGGCGTGGTCGTACGCCTCCAGCGCCGCGGTCGCATCGGCGACGACCTTGTCGAGGGTCGTGAGCATCGAGGCATCCAGAGCGTGCGTCACCTCGGCTCCCTCGGGCACCGGGAACGACAGGACGAACTTCGCCGCGTTCAGCAGCTTGATCGCGAGACGGCGACCGATCTTGATCTGCGTCGGGTTCTGCGGGTCGAACGCCGCGTCGGTGCCCAGGCGGCTGGATGCCGCCCAGTAGCGCACCGCGTCGGATCCGTGCTGCTGCAGGATGTCCGCCGGGGTGACGACGTTGCCCTTCGACTTCGACATCTTCTTGCGGTCGGGGTCGACGATGAAGCCCGAGATCGCGGCATCCGACCACGGTGCACGGTCGTCCTCGAGGGCACTGCGCAGCATCGTCGAGAAGAGCCACGTGCGGATGATGTCCTGGCCCTGCGGACGCAGGTCGAACGGCGCGACGAGGTTCCAGAGCTCGTCGTCGCGCTGCCAGCCGCCGGCGAGCTGCGGCGTCAGCGACGACGTCGCCCACGTGTCGAGGATGTCCTGCTCGGCGTCGAATCCACCGGGCACGCCGCGCTGGTCCTCGGTGTAGCCCGGGGGGACGTCGGTCGTCGGGTCGACGGGCAGCGACGCGAGGTCGGGCGTGAGCACGCGGCCGTAGTCGCGCTCCCCGTTCTCGTCGAGGCCGTACCAGACCGGGATGGGCACGCCGAAGAACCGCTGGCGCGATACGAGCCAGTCGCCGGTGAGTCCGTTGGTCCAGTTCTCGAAGCGCACGCGCATGAAGTCCGGATGCCACGACATCTCGCGCCCGAGGGCGATGAGACGCTCGCGCAGCTCGGCGTCGCGCGCGCCGTTGCGGATGTACCACTGGCGCGTCGACACGATCTCGAGGGGGCGGTCGCCCTTCTCGAAGAACTTCACCGGGTGCGTGAAGGGCTTCGGCGCGCCCTCCATCTCGCCGGACTCCTGCAGCAGCTCGACGATGCGCTTCTTGGCGCTGAACACGGTCTTGCCCGCGAGTTCCGCGTACGCCGCCTTCGCGGCATCCGTCACGATCACATCCGGAGCGTCGGCGACGATGCGCCCGTCCTTGCCGATGATCGTGCGGTTGGGGAGGTCGAGCTCGCGCCACCAGATGATGTCGGTGACGTCACCGAACGTACAGATCATGGCGATGCCCGACCCCTTGTCCTGCTGCGCGAGCGGGTGGGGTAGCACCGGCACCTCGACGTCGAACAGCGGTGTGCGCACGGTCGAGCCGAACAGCGGCTGGTAGCGCTCGTCGTCGGGGTTGGCCACGAGCGCGACGCACGCGGCGAGCAGCTCGGGGCGCGTCGTCTCGATGAACACATCGCCGGAGCCGTCGGTCTTGTGGAACCCGAGGCGGTGGTACGCGGCGGGCTGGTCGCGGTCCTCGAGTTCGGCCTGCGCGATGGCGGAGCGGAAGTCGACGTCCCACAGCGTCGGCGCGAGCGCCTGGTAGGCCTCGCCGCGCTCCACGTTCCGGAGGAACGCCAGCTGGCTCGTGCGCATCGAGTCGTCGGAGATCGTGCGGTACGTCTGCCCCCAGTCGACGCTCAGCCCGAGGTCGCGCCACAGCGCCTCGAAGGCCTTCTCGTCCTCGACGGTGAGCTCTTCGCACAGCTCGATGAAGTTGCGGCGGCTGATCGGCACCTGGTCGGCGGCCTTGCTGCTCTTGTTGTCGCCGCCCGAGAACGGGGGCGTGAAGTCGGGGTCGTACGGCAGCGACGGGTCGCAGCGCACGCCGTAGTAGTTCTGCACGCGGCGCTCGGTCGGGAGGCCGTTGTCGTCCCAGCCGATCGGGTAGAACACCGTCTTGCCGCGCATGCGCTCGAAACGCACCTTCACGTCGGTGTGCGTGTAGCTGAAGACGTGCCCGATGTGGAGGCTTCCGGATGCCGTCGGCGGAGGCGTGTCGACCGAGAAGACACCGGCGCGGCCCACCTCGGCGGCGCGGATGCGGTCGAAGACGTACGTGCCGCGGTCGGTCCACGCGGCATCCCACTTCTGCTCGAGGCCCTCCAGGGCGGGCTTGTCCGGAATCAGCGACATGGGTACTCCTCGAGCGATATAGACGGCACCGTGTGAGCGTGCCTGACTGTGGAATGTCGCTCGAGTCTACCGGGCGCACGGGGTGGGCCGCGGAGGGCGGCCCGCCTCAGTCCTGCACGTCGATGCCCCATGCCCGGGCGAAGTCCGACGCGGCGAGCTCGACCTGGCGGTGGGTCAGGGTGACGCCGCGGAGGGAGTCCGGGCGGCCGTACGACAGCGCCTCGAGGCCGCGCAGGTCGACGTGCTCGGCGCGCAAGCCGTCGGAGTCCACCTCGTCGGCGCGGGAGTCCGCGAATCGCACGCGCGACAGCGTCGCGAGGGGCAGGTCGAGCGTGCCGATCACGCAGTCGGCGACGAGGACGTCGCGCACCGTCGCGCCGCGCAGCGACAGGTAGTCGATGCGCACGCCCCGCAGCTCGACGCTGTCGAGTTCGGCGCCCGACAGGTCGAGCGTGCCGATGCGGCCGCCGTCGACCGCGACGTTCCGCCAGCGCCCGTCACGCGCGAGGAGCTCCGTGGCCCGCAGCGACACGATCTCGACGTCGGCCAGAGTCGCGCCGGTGAGGTCGAGCGAGTCGACGGATGCCTCGGCGATCACGCTCTCCGAGAGCGTCGAGTGCGCGGCATCCACGTGTCCCTCGAGCGAGGCGACGCGCGTGCCGAGCAGGTCCGCCCGCGGTCCGAGGCCGTGCGCGGTCTCGAACTCCCGAGGCAGGTCGGGAGCCGAGACGCGGGGCGGCAGCGGACCGCGGACGCGTGCCACTCAGGCCTCGACGGGTTCGGGTCGACGGCGCGAAGCCGCCCACGCCGCGACGAGCGTGATGGCGGAGAGGACGGCGAGCACGACACCAGGATGCCACCACGCGAACGCCGTCTGCGTACCGAGCGCCGTGGTCACCAGCGGAACGAAGCCGGAAATGGTCGCGGCGATCGCATACGTGAGAGACAGCGCCGAGTACCGGAAGTGGTCGGGGAACAGGTCGCTCAGGAGTCCCCCGAGCGCGGCCCACGACATGGTCGGCAGGATGCCGCCGATGATCATGGTGGCGACCAGGATCGGGAACGTGGCGAACTGCAGCAGGAAGTACATCGGGAACGTGATGAGCAGCGTCCCGAGCGCGCCCCACGCGACGACCTTCGCGGAGCCGATGCGGTTCGCCCAG
>NZ_BADA01000247.1 GCF_000333395.1 Microbacterium sp. B19 | reverse complement strand
CGGATCTCCTGCTGCTTGTAGGCGTCGGCAGTCTCCACCTCGTTCTTGGTGGCGGTGATGATGCTGTGCAGACCGTGGTGCTTGTCGGCCAGCGAGCGCGCTTTCATGCCCACGCGGAAGATGTTGAAGGTGGTGTGGAACAGGTGCAGCAGGCTGGCGTGATAGGGATCCTTGACGTTTTCCAGATAGAGCTTCCAGTTCGACTTGGAGTACTGACGGGTGCAACCCAGATAGACGATGGGCTTGTGGAAGATGCGATCGATCCAGGGGCGCATCTCGGCGCCGATATAGTCGGGCAGTGCTTCCACGGTTTGGCTGAAGGTGGCGAACACCAGGCCTTTGTAACTGTCTACGCGCAACTGGCGCAGACCGTGGCACTTGGGATCGAAATCCTTGGCCATGCCGGAGGCACCCTTCTGGCCACGGCGGAACGGCACGCCCAGCAGGTTGCCACGGG
>NZ_BADA01000248.1 GCF_000333395.1 Microbacterium sp. B19 | reverse complement strand
GCGAGCCGAGGACCCGGTGTTGAATCCGATCGAGACGCCCGCGATGAGAGCACCGAGACCGGCGAGCACGAGGATCGAGCCGAGGACGATGTTGCGGTAGCTGAGCGCGCGACTGGGGGCCGTGACGACGTCGGCGTCGTTACTCATGAGATGGCGCTCCATCTCGTCCAGCAGACGCTGCTCCTGTTCGGAGAGTGGCATGCCTTCCCCCTCTATTGCTGAGTACGGTCGATTCTACGCGGGGCGAGGATCACTAGGCTAGGCCCGTGCCGACCTCCCCGGAACCGATCGAGGCTGTTTCTCAGCGACTCGACAAGTTCGTATCTGAACAGATATCGTACGCCTCCGGCCTGGGGGAAGAGGCCGAGAAGATGGCACGCGCGGGCGCTTCCTCGCTCCGCGGAGGCAAGCGCCTCCGCGCCCGCTTCCTCCTCACCGGGCGCCGCGCCGTCGAGGAGATCTCCGACACCGCCTCGACCGCCCCCGACGCCGCTGCGATCGGCGTCGCCGCCGCCCTCGAGGTCTTCCAGGCGGCGGCCCTCGTGCACGACGACCTCATCGACAACTCCGACACCCGGCGCGGACAGCCCGCCGCTCATCGGGCACTGCAGACGGTGCACACGGATGCGCTCTGGGCCGGGGATTCCGAGGCTTTCGGGCGCTCCGCCGCGATTCTGCTCGGCGACCTGCTCGTCGCGTGGAGCGACGACCTGCTCGAGGAATCGCTCGACGGCGTCGCCACGGCGGCGGCCACCCGGCGGCAGTACGCGCACATGCGTCGGGACGTGACGATCGGGCAGTTCCTCGACGTCGCGGAGGAATCGGCCTACGCCGTCCACGCGGACGAGGACCACGCCGATCGCGCGCTGCGCGTCGCGTCCTATAAGTCGGCGCGTTACAGCATCCAGAAGCCGCTGCAGATCGGGGCCGCTCTCGCCGGTGCCGACGACGCTCAGCTCGACGCCCTCGGCCGGTTCGGACACGACATCGGCATGGCGTTCCAGCTGCGCGACGACGTCCTCGGCGTCTTCGGCGACAGCGCCGTCACGGGCAAGCCCTCCGGCGACGATCTGCGCGAGGGCAAGCGCACGGTGCTCGTCGCGTACGCACGGCAGGCACTCCCCGACGACGCGCGTGCCGACCTCGACGCGATGCTCGGGGATCGGACCCTGGATGCCACGCGCATCCGCGATCTGCAGGAGACGATCGTCGCCACGGGCGCTCTCGCCCGGACGGAAGAACTGATCGCCGAATACGAGCGCCGGGCCGAGCAGGCGCTCGACGGCGCGCGACTCGGGGCCGGAGCGGTCGAGGAACTGCGCGCGCTCGCGCGCGCCGCCACGCAGCGGACGTCCTGAGGCGTCCTCCGCCCGAGTTCGGGCGAGTGCTCAGGCGCTCAGGCGCTCAGGCGCTCAGGCGCTCAGGCGCTCAGGCGAGCGTGGCCGCGACGCGGCGCACTTCGCTCTTGCGCCCCGCGAGGAGCGCCTCGATCGGGGCGACCCCGATGGTCTCTTCCGGCGTGAGCAGCCAGTCGATCGTCTCGTCGGCGTCGAACCCCGCGTCGTGGAGCACGATGATGGTGCCGCGCAGCGACGGAAGCGGGCGACCGTCGACGATGAACACCGCGGGAACACGCAGCACGCCGTCCCGACGCGAACCGACCAGGTAGTTCTCGTCGAGGAGGCGGCGGACGCGTCCGAGCGGCTCCCCCAGCACGTCGACGAGGTCGGGGAGCGTCAGCCATTCGGTAGGGAAGCGGGGCGTGTCGGTCACCTTGCCACTATCTCATCCCGCGGCCGTCGGAACGACGCCCCAGGACCGTCCGTCACATCCGTCACAGGCGCCTCACGCGTTGACATCCGTCCCGCACCGTGCGACCGTGGCGGGCAGTCGGAAGAACGGATCCCCCACCATGCGACGACTCCCTGCTCCTCTCGCGCGCCCGCGCGCCCTGACGGTCTGGCCCGCCGCGGTCGCCGGCACGATCGCGCTCGCCCTGTCGGGCGAGAACGCCGCGCACGCGGCGCCGCCCGCGCCCGCGCTCGCCGCCGTCCCACCCGCGCCGCGGACGCTCGGCCTCCCCGTGCTCACGGCCGTCCCCGCGGCCTCCACGTACACCGTGCAGCCCGGTGACACCGTGTGGGCGATCGCCCGCGCGCACGGCCTCGACACCGGCGCCGTCCTCGCCGCGAACGGCCTGGATGCCGGGAGCGTCATCCGCCCCGGCCAGGTACTCGCGCTCGTCGCCGCGGAGGCGGCTCCCGCCCCGTCACCGATCCCTGCCGCCCGCACCCACGAAGTGGTCCCGGGCGACACCGTCTCCGCGATCGCGTCCGCCCACGGCGTCTCCATCGATGCGGTCCTGACCGCGAACGGCCTGACCCGGGCGTCGATCATCTACCCCGGCCAGACGCTGGACGTCCCCGCGCCCGGCGCGGCCGCGGCCACCGCGAGCGTGGCATCCACGGCACCGGCGACGGCTCCCGGGCTCGACGCCGAGCAGTCCGACAACGCCCGCCTCATCATCCGCATCGGCCGGGAACTGGGCGTCTCCGACCGTGGGATCGCGATCGCCCTCGGCACGGCGATGCAGGAGTCGTGGCTGCGCAACCTCGACTGGGGCGACCGCGACTCGCTCGGCCTGTTCCAGCAGCGGCCGAGCAGCGGCTGGGGCTCCCCCGAGCAGATCCTCGACCGGGAGCGCGCGACCCGCGTGTTCTACGGCGGCGCGGGAGACCCGAACGGCACGACGACCCGCGGCCTCCTCGACATCCCGGGCTGGGAGGGCATGGCGTACGCCGACGCCGCGCAGGCGGTGCAGATCTCCGCGTACCCCGATCGCTACGCGCAGTGGGAGTCCGCGGCATCCGTCTGGCTGTCCGTTCTCGGCTGATGCGAAGGTGAGCCGCTCCCCGGCCTCACAGGGGGCGCTCCGTAGACTCGACCCGTGAGCACGAGTCAGCAGGCCGACCCGCTGATCGGCCGTCTCGTCGACGGTCGATACCGGGTCCGTGCGCGCATCGCGCGTGGCGGCATGGCGACCGTGTACGTCGCGACCGACCTGCGTCTGGAACGACGGGTCGCGCTCAAGGTCATGCACGGCCACCTCAGCGACGACACCGTGTTCCAGAGCCGGTTCATCCAGGAGGCCCGGTCGGCCGCGCGCCTGTCCGACCCGCACGTCGTCAAGGTTTTCGACCAGGGCCAGGACGGGGACATGGCGTACCTCGTCATGGAGTACCTGCCGGGCATCACGCTGCGCGAACTCCTGCGCGAGCACAAGCGCCTCACGGTCGATCAGACCCTGACGATCATGGATGCCATCCTCTCGGGGCTCGCAGCCGCCCACCGGGCCGGCATCGTGCACCGCGACGTCAAGCCGGAGAACGTGCTCCTCGCCGAGGACGGCCGCATCAAGATCGGCGACTTCGGCCTCGCCCGGGCGACCACCGCGAACACCGCGAGCGGCGCGCAGCTCATGGGCACGATCGCCTACCTCGCGCCCGAGCTCGTGACGCGGGGAACGGCGGACGCCCGCAGCGACATCTACTCGCTCGGCATCATGCTCTACGAGATGCTCGTGGGCGAGCAGCCGTACAAGGGCGAGCAGCCCATGCAGATCGCCTACCAGCACGCCACCGACTCCGTCCCGCGGCCGAGCGCGAAGAACTCCGGCGTTCCCGAACAGCTCGACGAGCTCGTCCTGTGGGCCACCGAGCGGGAGCCCGCGGAGCGACCGCTCGACGCGGGCGCCATGCTCGCGCGCCTGCGCGAGATCGAGAAGGAGCTGGGGCTCGCGCCCCAGGTCGCCCGCGCCGTCTCGGTCGGAACGGTCACCGCGAGCGCGTCCGAATCGCGCGAGCTCACCAAGGTGCTGCCGCAGACGGCGGTGGCCCCGTCCGTGCCCGTCGACGACGTCGACAACGCGACGCGTCTGCGTCAGCGCACGCGCCGACGCACGACCCGCGGGATCTGGCTGTTCGCGCTCGTCCTGCTGCTCGCGGCGGGAGCGGCGGGAACCGGCTGGTGGTTCGGCTCGGGTCCGGGTTCCCTGGTCGCCGTGCCCGACGTCTCGCGCATGAGCTACGCGGATGCCGAGACCCTGCTCACCCAGGAGCAGCTCGCCGCCACGCAGCAGGAGGTCAATGACCGCGAGATCCCGGCGGGGACGACGGTCGGGTCGGACCCCGTGGTGAACACGCGCCTGGACAAGGGCACGGTCGTCACCGTCTACGTCTCGATCGGACCGGCGTCGCACGACCTGCCCGAGCTCGCGGGGAAGAGCGCGGAGGAGGTCAACGGCATCCTGGAGTCCGCCTACATCGGCGTGTCCGGGACGACGCAGGAGTTCACGGATGCCGGCGCGGGGACCGTGCTCGGAGCATCGGTGACCCCGCGCGCCGGCGGTGACGCGATCGACTGCACCAAGGGCTGCACCGTGCACGAGAACGACGCGGCCGCACTCGTCGTCTCCCTCGGACCGATCCCCGAAGTCGCCGGACTCACGCAGGCGCAGGCCGAGAAAGCGATGAGCGACGTGCAGCTGAAGACGCAGACGTCGGAGCAGTACAGCAACTCCGTCCCCTCGGGCACGGTCATCGGGATCAACGACCGCGAGGGCGGCGGAAACTGGCGCCCCGGCGAGACCGTCACGCTCAACGTCTCGATCGGACCGAAGCCCGTCCTCATCCCCGAGAACGTCGTCGGCATGACGATCCGCGAGGCGGTCAACACGTTGAAGGGCCTCGGGTTCGACGTGAACGCCGGCATCGACGACGGCACGCTCCCTCTCGGCTTCAAGTACTGGGACATCTACAAGGTGCGCTCCACCAACCCCAAGGCCGGGACCATGGCGCCGCAGGGCAGCACGGTCACCCTGACACCCACACTCTAGAAACGAGTGACGCCCCCGACCGTGCGGTCGGGGGCGTCATCCGATTCGGCTCAGCGGTTCTCGAGCTCCTCGGCCACGAGGAACGCCAGCTCGAGGCTCTGACGGTGGTTGAGGCGCGGGTCGCACAGGCTCTCGTAGCGCGTCGCGAGGGTGGCCTCGTCGATCATCTCGGAGCCGCCGAGGCACTCGGTCACGTCATCGCCGGTCAGTTCGACGTGGATGCCACCCGGGTGCGTGCCCACCTGGCGGTGCGCCTCGAAGAACCCGCGGACCTCGTCTACGACGTCGTCGAAACGCCGCGTCTTGTAGCCCGTCGGCGTCGTGATGCCGTTGCCGTGCATCGGGTCGGTGACCCACAGGGGCGTCGCGCCCGACGCGCGCACGGCCTCGAGCAGCGGCGGCAGGGCGTCGCGGATCTTGCCCGCGCCCATGCGCGTGATGAACGTGAGGCGGCCGGGCTCGCGCTCGGGGTCGAGCTTGTCGATGAGGGCGAGCGCCGTCTCGGGCGTCGTCGTCGGGCCCAGCTTCACGCCGATCGGGTTGCGGATCTTCGAGAAGTAGTCGACGTGCGCGCCGTCGAGCTCGCGCGTGCGCTCGCCGATCCACTGGAAGTGGGACGACGTGTTGTACGCGAGGCCCGTGCGCGAGTCGATGCGGGTCATCGGGCGCTCGTAGTCCATGAGCAGACCCTCGTGGCCGGTGTAGAACTCGACGCGCGTCAGCTCGTCGAAGTCGGCGCCGGCGGCCTCCATGAACTTGATGGCGCGGTCGATCTCGGTCGCCATGCTCTCGTACGCCTGGTTGGCCGGGTTGCTCGCGAAGCCCTTGTTCCAGCTGTGCACCTCGCGGAGGTCGGCGAACCCGCCCTGCGTGAAGGCGCGGATGAGGTTCAGGGTCGACGCGGCCGTGTGGTAGCCCTTGAGCAGACGCGCGGGGTCGGCCTTTCGCGACTCCTCGGTGAAGTCGTAGCCGTTGACGATGTCGCCGCGGTACGCGGGCAGCGTCACGTCGCCGCGGGTCTCGGTGTCGCTCGAGCGGGGCTTGGCGAACTGCCCCGCCATGCGGCCCATCTTCACGACGGGCATCGACGCCCCATACGTGAGGACGACCGCCATCTGGAGCACCGTCTTGATGCGGTTGCGGATCTGCTCGGCGGTCGCGCCGGCGAACGTCTCGGCGCAGTCACCGCCCTGCAGGAGGAACGCCTGACCGGCGGCGGCCCGAGCGAGACGGTCACGGAGGATGTCGACCTCGCCCGCGAAGACGAGCGGAGGGAGGGTGGCCAATTCGGCGGATGCCGCGGCCACAGCGGCCTCGTCATACCACTGGGGCTGCTGCTTGATGGGCAGGGTCCGCCAGTGGTCGAGGTCGTGGAGCTGCTGATTCACCCCTGAAGTCTAGTGGCGGGCCGCGGGAGCCTTCGCCGCCTGGGCACTGGCCAACCGGTCCTTCACCGTCGACGCGTAGACGTCCTCGTAGCGCTGTTCGCCGAGGCGCTGCAGCGCCACCATGATCTCGTCCGTGACCGAGCGGAGGATGTAGCGGTCGCCCTCCATGCCCTGGAACCGAGAGAAGTCGAGCGGTTCGCCGATGACGATCCCGACGCGTCCGACGCGCGGAAGCCGCTGGCCGATGGGCATGACCGCGCCGGTGTCGACCATCACGACGGGGATCACCGGCACGCGCGCCTCGAGCGCCATGCGCGCGATGCCCGTACGGCCGCGGTAGAGGGTACCGTCGGGGCTGCGCGTGCCCTCGGGGTAGATGCCGAGCAGCTCGCCGCGCCCGAGCACCCCGAGACCGGTGTTGAGGGATGCCTCGGACGCCTTGCCGCCGGAGCGGTCGATCGGGAGCTGGCCGGTGGCGGTGAAGAACAGGCGCGTCGCCCAGCCCTTCAGTCCCTTGCCGGTGAAGTAGTCGCTCTTGGCGAGGAACGCCATGCGGCGGTCGATCATGAGCGGCAGGAAGATCGAGTCCGAGAACGACAGGTGGTTGCTGGCGAGGATCGCCGCGCCCTCGCGCGGGATGTTGCGACGGCCCACGATCCACGGGCGGAACACGGCCTTGATGACCGGTCCGATGACCACGTACTTCATGAGCCAGTAGAACATCGTCAGCGCTCCATCCCCGCGAGGTCGGCGACCCCGATGAGACCGGCGTCGTTGCCCAGTCGCGCGATCGTGAACTCGGCCACCGGACGTTCACCGTACCCCGGAAGAGAGGTCTCGTACGCGAGCTTCACCGGGACGAGGAGGTCGTCGCCGAGCTGCGCCACTCCCCCGCCGATCACGAAGAGCTCGGGGTCGAGGACGGCCTGGAATCCGCCGCACGCCTCGCCGAGGGCGGTGGCCACCCGGCGCAGGGCCTCGAGGGCTCCGGGATCGCCCGCGAGGACGAGACGCGACACGGCGGGGCCGGGGATCGCGCCCTTCTCGGCGCGCACCGCGGCCAGTGCCGCGCCGATGCCGCCCTCGTCCGCGATGGCGTTGGCCTCTCGCTGCAGCGCGCGCCCCGAGGCATACTGCTCGAGGCATCCGTTCTGTCCGCACCCGCACGGGTGCCCGCCGCGCACGAACCGCAGGTGGCCGAGCTCGGCGCCGATGCCGTGGCCGCCGCGGAACAGCTCGCCGTTGGTGACGACGGCGCCGCCCACGCCGGTGCCCATCGTCAGCATGACCATGTCGCGGACGCCCTGGCCCGCGCCGAAGCGGTACTCGCCCCAGCCCGCGGCGTTGGCGTCGTTCTCGATCGTCACCGGCGTGTTCAGCCGGCCCTCGAGCCGCGCGCGGAGCGGCTCGTTGCGCCAATCGATGTTGGCCGCGTAGATGACGGTGCTGCGGTCGCGGCTGATGAATCCGGCCGCGGCGACGCCGATGGCGTGGACGTCGTGGCCGCGCCGGAGGTGCTCGGCCATGTCGACGACGGCATCCACGAGGGCGACGGGATCGATGGGGGTGTCCACCCGGAGCTTCTCGACGATCGCGCCGTTCTCGTCGACCACCCCGCCGGCGATCTTCGTGCCGCCGATGTCGATACCGATGTTGAGCACCGCACTCCCCTTCTCGGCCCGCCCCGCGGCTCGGCCCGCAGCAGTCTAGCCATCGGCGCGCGACGACGCGGACCGCCCGGCGCGCCCGGGGCGCGGTCGGAACCTACGACTAGACTCGATGGACCGCTGAACGCTCTTTCCGGTACACAAAGGAGTTGCCGTGATCCAGTTCGACCATGCCCCCGTCGTCCCCGCCGATCCGACCGCGAACGTTTCCGATCTGCTCGCCGAGCGCGTGGCCGCCACGCCCGACCGGGCCCTGTTCGCCGTGCCCGACGGCTCGGGCTGGCGCGAGGTCTCGGCGCGCGATTTCGAGCAGCAGGTCATCGCCCTCGCGAAGGGCTTCGTCGCCGCCGGCATCCAGCCCGGTGAGAAGGTCGCCTTCATCGCCCGCACCACGTACGACTGGACGCTCGTCGACTTCGCGCTGTTCTATGCCGGCGCGGTCATGGTGCCGGTGTACGAGACGAGCTCGCCCTCGCAGATCTCGTGGATCATCTCCGACTCGGGCGCGATCGCCGCGGTCGTCGAGTCACCCGAGCACGGTCAGCGCCTCGACGAGGTGCGCAGCGACCTGCCGCTCGTGCGCGACGTCTGGGCCATGCACGCCGGTGACCTCGACGCCCTCGTCTCCCGCGGGAAGGAGATCGAGGATGCCGAAATCGCCCGCCGCCGCGCGATCGCGAACAGCTCCGACATCGCCACGCTCATCTACACCTCGGGCTCGACGGGCCGCCCCAAGGGCTGCGTCCTGACGCACGGCAACTTCGTCGAACTCGCCCGGAACTCCGCCAAGGCGCTGCACGAGGTCGTCGAGACGCCGGGCGCGTCGACGCTGCTGTTCATCACGACCGCGCACGTGTTCGCCCGCTTCATCTCGCTGCTCAACGTCCACGCCGGCGTGAAGACCGGCCACCAGCCCGACACCAAGCAGCTGCTCCCGGCGCTCGGATCCTTCCAGCCGACCTTCCTCCTGGCCGTCCCGCGCGTGTTCGAGAAGGTGTACAACTCGGCCGAGCAGAAGGCCGAGGCGGGCGGCAAGGGCAAGATCTTCCGCGCCGCCGCCGCGGCCGCCGTCGAGCACTCCGAGCGCGAGCAGCAGGGGAAGTCGATCCCGCTCCTCCTGAAGATCAAGTTCGCCCTGTTCGACCGGCTCGTGTACTCGAAGCTCCGCGAGGCGATGGGCGGCCGCATCGTCTACGCCGTGTCGGGGTCCGCTCCGCTCGGCCCGCGGCTCGGACACTTCTTCCGCAGCCTCGGGGTCGTGATCCTCGAGGGCTACGGCCTCACCGAGACCACGGCCCCGGCGACCGTGAACCTCGCGACGAAGTCCAAGATCGGCACCGTCGGCCCCGTGCTGCCGGGCGTGAGCGTGCGCCTCGCTGACGACGGCGAGATCCAGGTGCGTGGCATCAACGTCTTCTCCGAGTACTGGCGCAACCCCGAGGCCACGGCCGAGGCGTTCGACGGCGACTGGTTCAAGACGGGCGACATCGGCGCGTTCGACTCCGACGGGTTCCTCTCCATCACCGGGCGCAAGAAGGAGATCATCGTCACCGCCGGCGGCAAGAACGTCGCGCCGGCCGCGCTCGAGGACCCCATCCGCGCCAACCCGATCGTCGGCCAGGTCGTCGTCGTCGGCGACCACAAGCCGTTCATCTCGGCGCTCGTGACCCTCGACACCGAGATGCTGCCGACGTGGCTCGCGAACAACGGGCTGCCGGCCGACATGTCCCTCACCGAGGCGGCGACGAACGAGAAGGTGCGCGCGGAGGTGCAGAGCGCGATCGACCGCGCCAACACGCGCGTCTCGCGGGCGGAATCCATCCGCAAGTTCACGATCCTCCCAACCGAGTGGACCGAGGCGAGCGGGCACCTGACGCCCAAGATGAGCATCAAGCGCAACGTCATCGTCAGCGACTTCGCCGACGCCATCGAAGACATCTACGCGGTGCCGATCAACACCACCAACGTGTCGCTGCCCTGACGGGCCGCGAGAACGCGCGCCGGAACGAGAACGGGCCGATCCTTCACGGATCGGCCCGTTCTCATGGCATCCCCTGTCTCAGGGCAGGATGCCGGTCAGAACCAGTCGCTCTCGCGGATCTGCCGCATCGCCTCGCGGCGCGTCTCGGCGGGGAGACGCGAGAGGTAGAGCTTGCCGTCGAGGTGGTCGGTCTCGTGCTGCAACGCCTGCGCGAGCAAGCCGTCGCCCTCGAGCACGACCTCGTTGCCGTCGAGGTCCATGCCGACGACCTTCGCCCACGGGTAGCGCAGCGCGTCGTGCCAGAGGCCCGGGACGGAGAGGCATCCCTCGCCCACGAGCTCGGGCTCGCCGCGCGTCTCGACCAGGACGGGGTTCAGCACGTACCCGATGTCGCCGTCGATGTTGTAGCTGAACGCGCGGAGTCCCACGCCGATCTGCGGCGCGGCGACGCCGGCACGGCCGGGCGGCTCGACGGTGTCGACGAGGTCGCGGACCAGGGCGCGGATGCCGTCGTCGATCTCCTCGATGGGCGCGCTGGGGGCGCGCAGGACGGGGTCGCCGAACAGGCGGATCGGGCGAACCGTCATGCCACGGCCGCCGGAACGCGCAGGCCCTCCACGACGGCCGCGGCGAGCTCGCGCGCG
>NZ_BADA01000249.1 GCF_000333395.1 Microbacterium sp. B19 | reverse complement strand
TTCTCGTCGACGATCGAGCCGCGCGAACCGTACTCGATCCGCGAGTTCTGGAGACCCATCGACAGCGACTCGTCCACGTGCTCGCGGGCGCTCACGACCTGGATGTCGACCAGTCGGATGACGAAGGCGACGAGGACGATGAGGACGATCGACAGTGCCACCAGGGTGCGCCGTCGGGGGGAACGGGAAAGCGGCGTCGTCTTCGGCGTGGCCATGTGCTTATCGTGTCGCAGGGGTCGGCAGACCGTCGCTGATCGGCGGGGGTGTCGCGGAGGCCGCGGGCGCGGAGGGCGTGTCGGTCGGAGCCGCGCCGGTCGCCGGAGCCGGTTCGGCGGCCTTCTGCGGGTCGGTCACGAGCGGCACTCCCGAGATCAGGGCGTTGCGGACCGATCCCCGACCCATGGCATCCACCGATGACGTGCCCTCGGCGGGCTTGCCCGCGCCGACCACGGCTCCGTCGCTCAGGCGCAGGTACGTCGGCGTCTCGTCGATCACCATGCCGAGCGCCGCGGCGTTGGCCGCGAGGTACTGGGGAGAATTCAGCCCCGCGACGTCGTCGTACAGGATCTGCTTCTGGTAGGTCAGGTCGCGCTGCTGCTGCGTGAGCGACGCGATCTCGAACGAGCTCTGGGTCGTCAGGATCGACAGTCCCATCTGCACGAGCGCGATCAGCACCGCCCCGAGGACGGCGACGACGCCGAAGGCACGACGGGGAACGCGACGGCGTGCCGGCGCGTCGACGACGTGCAGGCGTCGGGGCTCGCGTACCGGGACCGGGAACTCCGGCAGGAACGCCGCGTCGATGGTCTGGGGAGCGCTCATGCGTCCTCCTGGATCCGCTCGGCCGCGCGCAGTCGCACGGGGGTGGCGCGCGGGTTGACCGCACGTTCTTCGTCACTGGCGAGCTCGGCCCCCCGCACGAGCAAGCGGAATTTGGGTGCGTGCTCGGGCAGCTCGACCGGCAGCCCGCGCGGGGCGGTGGAGGTCGACGCGTCCGCGAAGACGCGCTTGACGAGCCGGTCCTCGAGCGACTGGTAAGACAGCACGACGATGCGGCCCCCGACCCCGAGCACGCTGAGGGCGGCCGGGATCGCGCGTTCGAGCACCGACAGCTCGGCATTCACCTCGATGCGCAGCGCCTGGAAGACACGCTTGGCAGGATGCCGCTCGCGCAGCACCGCGGCCGGCGTCGCCGCCTGCAGCACGTCGACGAGCTGGCCGGACCGCTCCAGCGGCGCCTGCTGGCGCGCGGCGATGATGGCCCGGGCGTAGCGGGCGGCGAGCTTCTCCTCGCCGTACCGCTCGAAGATGCGGCGGAGGTCGCCCTCGCCGTACGTCGCGAGGACCTCGGCGGCGGTCACGCCCGATGTCTGGTCCATGCGCATGTCGAGCGGGGCGTCCTGCGCGTAGGCGAACCCGCGCGCGGCCTCGTCGAGCTGCAGGGAGGAGACACCGAGGTCGAACAGGATGCCGTCGACCTTCTCGACGCCGGCGGAGGCCACGGCATCCGCGATCCCGTCGTAGACGGTGTGGACGAACGTCGTGCGCCCCTCGAACCGGGCCAGACGCTCCCCCGCGATGCGGAGGGCGTCGGTGTCGCGGTCGAGGCCGATGAGGCGGGTGCCGGGGAAGCGCTCGAGGAACGCCTCGGAGTGGCCGCCCATACCGAGCGTCGCGTCGACGAAGACGGCGCCGTCGCGCTGCAGGGCCGGAGCGAGCAGTTCGGCGCAGCGCTCGAGCAGCACGGGGGTGTGGATGTCGCGGATGTCCATGATGACGGGGCGGGATCGCGGGCTCTGATCCCCATCCGCTCGACCTGGCACCGGGGAAGTGGCGTCAGGGCGTGCGGCTGGGAATCACAGCCGGCGATCAGAACAGTCCCGGGATCACCTCCTGCTCCATCTCGGCGTAGGTCTCTTCGTTGCTTTCGGCGTAGGCGTTCCAGGCCGCGGCGTCCCAGATCTCGGCGTGGGCGCCGACACCCGTCACGACCAGTTCGCGGTCGAGCCCCGCGTAGGCGCGCAGCGCCGGGGGGACCGTGATCCGGTTCTGCCCGTCGGGCTTCTCGGCGCTGGCCCCCGAGAGGAACATGCGCAGGAAGTCGCGGGCCTGCTTGTTGCTGAGCGGCGCCTCGCGGATCCGCTCGTGCACGCGCTCGAACTCCTCGGTGCTGAACACGTAGAGGCAGCGGTCCTGCCCCCGGGTGATCACCACTCCGGCGCCGAGGTCGTCACGGAACTTCGCGGGCAGGATGACGCGCCCTTTGTCGTCGAGCTTGGGAGTGTGCGTGCCGAGCAGCATTCGGGCGTCCACCCCCTTCGTCCGGCCTGCGAAGTTTCCCCCACTTTACTCCACCGCCCTCCACTTCGCTATCGAAACGTGGCCCTTTCCCAGGGATGCCGAGGCGTGTATGGTCCGCTCCCCCTCGACGCCGTGGCCGCGGGATCCGCGGAATCACGCGGCCACGCACGCCCGGGGGCGCCCTCGGTGGAGGAAAAGGGAGGGATTCCGGGCATCACCCGAGAGCGTGGGCGTCTCACCCGCCGGCATCCCTCCCCCTCCCCGCGCTCACGTGGGCACAAAAAAACACCGGCTCCGAAGAGCCGGTGTTCTCGAGAAGAAGCGGAGGGTGTCAGTGCCCGTCGTTGCGGCGGTCCCAGCGGTCGTTCATGCGGTCCATGAAGGATCCACCCGACGCGCGCGGGCCGCGCTTGGTCGACGCCGACCGAGCCGAGGGCAGACGCGAGGAGTTGCGGGTCGGGGTGACGGCGAAGACGACGCCGCCAACCATCACCAGGAATCCGACGACACCGACCGCGATGCCGAGGACACCGGTGTTGAATCCGATCGAGACGCCCGCGATGAGAGCACCGAGACCGGCGAGCACGAGGATCGAGCCGAGGACGATGTTGCGGTAGCTGAGCGCGCGACTGGGGGCCGTGACGACGTCGGAGAACCGTCCGCTGGTCACCGGTGAGGTGTCGCCGCGCGGGGCTCTGACGTTCGCATGGACGCTCGCCGTCGTCTCGACCGTGTGGCTGTGGGCGTTCACCAACGCGCTGGCGGCCGGACTCTCGGCCGCGGCCATCTTCTTCTACGTCGTGATCTACACGATGATCCTCAAGCGCCGCACCGAGCAGAACATCGTCTGGGGCGGGATCGCCGGCTGCTTCCCGGTGCTCATCGGCTGGTCGTCCGTGACCGGCTCGCTCTCCTGGGCGCCGTTCATCCTGTTCGCGTTGGTGTTCCTCTGGACGCCCCCGCACTACTGGCCGCTGTCGATGAAGTACGCCGACCAGTACGAAGAGGTCGACGTCCCCATGCTCGGCGCCACCCGCAGCGGTTCGCAGGTCGGACTCCAGGTGATCCTGTACGCGTGGGCCACGGTGGCGTGCTCGCTGCTGCTCATCCCGGTGGCATCCATGGGGCTCGTCTACAGCGTCTCGGCGCTCGTGTTCGGCGGTTGGTTCGTCTACGAGTCGCACCGCCTGTACTCGCGGGCCGTGCAGGGCGCGCAGCCGCGGCCGATGCGCGTGTTCCACGCGTCGATCACCTACCTCACGCTGTTGTTCGTCGCGATCGCGATCGACCCGCTCCTGCCGTTCTGAGTTTCCGGAACCCACGAGAAACGCCCGCCCCCGAGGGGGAACGGGCGTTTCTCGTCGTTCGGGGTGATCAGGAACGCGTCGGGTCCCCGTCGGCGTCCTTCTCGAAGGGAACTGCCTCGGCGGGAGCCGGAGCGTCCGACGGGGTCTCGACGTCCGCGTCCTCGAGGACGAGGGGCGCGGCCGGCGCGGTCGTGGCCGCTGCGGCCACGGTGGGGGCGGCGGCGAACGGGGCCTCGGGTGCGCTCTCGTCGTCGCTCGTCCAGTCGATCGTCTCCACCGAGACATCGGGACGCGGGCGGGTCGACACGACCGCCGCGACGGCGAGGGTCGTGAGGATGCCGAGCGCACCGGCTCCGAGGAGCGCCGCGCCGACGATCGCCCACGACTGGGCGACGTAGACGGTGACGACCGTCGCGTTGGGGTCGTTCAGCACGGCCTGCATCGCGGCGATCTGCTGGAAGACGATGACGAGTCCGCCGATCACGGAGGCCAGGGAGAGCACCAGGAGCACCCAGAACGGGATGCTGGTCACCAGGCGGGGACGGGTCTGCATGAGAGGAACTCCTTCGATTCCCGGGCACGGTCGGCACGGGTCGCAACAGAGTCTCGCACCCACCGGTGCGTGGACTCTGGGCGCTCGATGAAATCCCTATGAACGCGCTAAGGTCAGCGCTGCGCGGCCCCGACGGCGTCCCGCCGGCCCACGGAACCCGGGGCGACCGGGGCCTTCAGTCGCAGGACGACGACCGTCATGGTCGCCGCGGCGAGGGCCGCGAGCACCATGTGCACGCCGACCGCGAGCTCGGGGAGGCCGTTGCGCGCCTGGTAGAGGCCCACGGCGATCTGCACCAGCTCCACCGCGAGCAGCGCCGTCGCCCAGCGGCGCACCGGGAGCCGCAGACGCCACGCGAGCGCGACGATGACGAGCGTCAGAGCGAACAGGGCGTAGCCGGGCCACGCGTGGACGTGCTCGAGCACCTCGGCGTCGAAGCCGTTGCGCTGCACGGCCGCCGCGTCTCCGGAGTGCGGGCCCGCGCCCGTCGTCAGGACCCCGAACACGACGGTGAGGGCCAGGACACCGGTCGTGACGTGCACGAGACCGGCGAACCACGCGGGGACGACGCGCTCGCGCGGGGCGGCGGGGAGGTACATGAGGACGAGGAACGCCGCGCACACCGTGACCAGGACCACCGAGGCGATGTAGTGGAACCCGACGATGAAGGGGTTCAGGCCCGTCAGCACCGTAATGCCGCCGACCACGGCCTGCGCGACGATTCCGCCGAGCACGATCAGGGCGAGTACGAACATGCCGCGGCGGTCTTTCCGCATCCGCCACATGAGTACGACGACCGCGAGCGCGAGGAGGCCGACAACCCCCGTGAGCGTCCGGTTGCTGAACTCGATGATGCCGTGGATGCCCATCTCGGGGGTGTTGACCAGGGAATCCGGCGTGCAGCGCGGCCAGGTCGGGCAGCCGAGCCCGGAGCCGGTGAGGCGGACCGCTCCGCCGGTCCCGATGATGAGCACCTCGGCCACGAACGACAGCCACGCGAACACGCGGACGCGCCGGTCGGGGTGCGTCGGCAGCCAGTCGACGAGGCGTCCGAGGACGCGGGGGGACGAAGCGGTGGACATGCGCGCAGCCTCCTGGCGGCGGGGCGCTCGGGTCGCGGCGGCGGGTCTGCGCCGTGCCGGGAGCGGGTCTTGCCTGTAGAATCAAAGGGTCTTCGGGTGCAGCGCTCGCGCGTCCCGCACCCCTGACAGTCTAGGCGCGCAGCCAGCGCCTTCGAGCGGGCCCACCAGCGACGTTCCTGTGACTCCGACCGGAGTCGCTGCCGGAATGTCGGGGCGGATGACACCGTTGTGGCCCGAGAAGGAGAGTGACCACCATGTCCGACGTGCTCATCGACCGTCCCGAACTCGAGGGACTGGGGGTGTACGAATTCGGCTGGCACGACACGGATGCCGCCGGTGCCGTCGCCCAGCGAGGCATCAATGAAGAGGTCGTGCGCGGCATTTCCGCGCTGAAGTCCGAGCCCGAATGGATGCTCAAGACCCGTCTCAAGGGCTATCAGCTCTTCGGTCGCAAGCCCATGCCCACGTGGGGCGCGGACCTGTCGGAGATCGACTTCGACAACATCAAGTACTTCGTGCGCTCGACCGAGAAGCAGGCGCAGTCGTGGGAGGACCTCCCCGAAGACATTCGCAACACGTACGAGAAGCTCGGCATCCCCGAGGCCGAGCGTTCGCGCCTCGTCGCCGGCGTCGCCGCCCAGTACGAGTCCGAGGTCGTCTACCACCAGATCCAGGAGGACCTGGAGGCGCAGGGCGTCATCTTCATGGACACCGACACGGCGCTCAAGGAGCACCCGGAGTTCTTCGAGGAGTACTTCGGCACCGTCATCCCCGCCGGTGACAACAAGTTCGCGGCGCTGAACACCGCGGTGTGGTCCGGCGGGTCGTTCGTGTACGTCCCGAAGGGCGTGCACGTCGAGATCCCGCTGCAGGCGTACTTCCGCATCAACACCGAGAACATGGGCCAGTTCGAGCGGACCCTGATCATCGCGGACGAGGACAGCTACGTCCACTACATCGAGGGCTGCACGGCTCCGATCTACAAGAGCGACTCGCTGCACTCGGCCGTGGTCGAGATCATCGTGAAGAAGAACGCCCGCGTGCGGTACACGACGATCCAGAACTGGTCGAACAACGTCTACAACCTGGTCACCAAGCGCGCCGTCGCCCACGAGGGCGCGACGATGGAGTGGGTCGACGGCAACATCGGCTCCAAGGTGACGATGAAGTACCCGTCCATCTACCTCATGGGCGAGCACGCCAAGGGCGAGACCCTGTCGGTTGCCTTCGCAGGCCCCGGCCAGCACCAGGACGCCGGCGCCAAGATGATCCACATGGCGCCGTACACGCAGTCGTCGATCGTCTCGAAGTCGATCGCCCGCGGCGGCGGTCGCGCCGGTTACCGCGGTGAAGTGCGAGTGGATGCCAACGCCCACCACTCCGCGAACACGGTGCGCTGCGACGCGCTGCTGGTCGACACCATCTCGCGCTCGGACACGTACCCCGCGATCGACATCCGCGTCGACGACGTGCAGCTCGGTCACGAGGCCACCGTCTCGAAGGTCAGCGAGGAGCAGCTGTTCTACCTGCAGTCCCGCGGTCTGCCCGAGGACGAGGCCATGGCCATGATCGTGCGCGGCTTCATCGAGCCGATCGCCCGCGAGCTGCCGATGGAGTACGCCCTCGAACTGAACAAGCTCATCGAGATGGGCATGGAAGGATCCGTAGGCTAAATGTCGACTGCGACCCAGACCCCCGCCGCCGCGGCGGAGGGTCATATCGACCCTGCCGCTCTGGTGGCATCCGTCGTTCCCGTCCAGACCCGGTCGGAGCGTCCGACGTCGTTCGACCCGAGCGACTTCGGCACCCCGACCGGGCGCGAGGTCAACTGGAAGCTGAGCCCAGTCGACCGGCTCGCGCCGCTGTTCGTCGACGAGGCGGAACGCGAGGGGATCATGCGCGTCGAGGTCTCCGCGCCCGACGCCGGGAGCAGTGCG
>NZ_BADA01000250.1 GCF_000333395.1 Microbacterium sp. B19 | reverse complement strand
CACGAGGATCATCACCGTGCCGAGGTCCTTGCCGCCGAGCACGGTGCCGATCACGATCACCGCGACGGGCACCACCGGGATGAACACGTGCTTCCACGACGTCAGCAGGCGACGCTTGCGGTAGAGCACCGCGGCCATCCACAGGGCGAGCGCGAGCTTGAGGAACTCGGCCGGCTGGAACTGGAACCCGGCGATCTGCACCCAGTTGCGGTTTCCGTACGACTCGATGCCGAGGCCGGGCACGTAGACGAGCAACTGGAACAGCGTCGCGAAGATCAGCACCGGCCACGCGATGCGCTTCCAGAACTGCATCGGCGCGCGGCTGAGCACGAACATCAGCGGGATGCCGATGACGGCGAAGATGCCCTGCTTCAGCACGTGATCGAAGGGGTTCTGGCCGCCGTCCGTCGCCGAGGTCGCCGACAGCACCATGACGAGGCCGAAGCCCGTGAGCAGCAGCGCCGCCGAGGCGATGAGCAGGAACTCGCTCGGCACGGGCTGGAACGCACGGCCCAGGGACACGCGAGCGGCGAGTCCGGAACGAGCCGGCTCGTCCTCGGGCGCCTGGCGGGGCGGGGGTGCGGTCGTGGTCACGCGGTGATCCCCTCGTCCTACGGTCGGTCGGTTCCCTCGTCCTGGCCGGCGATCCACGCCCGCACCGCCTCGGCGAAGCGTTCACCGCGGTCGGCGTAGGAGGCGAACTGATCGAACGACGCCGCCGCGGGGGCGAGGAGAACGGTGTCTCCGTCCCGGGCCACATCGGCCGCCAGTTCGACGACCCGTGCCATGACGTCCTCAGTCTCCGTGTGGTCGACCTCGAACAGCGGAACCGTCGGGGCGTGTCGCTCGAACGCGGCCACGATCTCGCCGCGGTCGGTTCCGATGACGATGGCGGCCCGGGCCGCGGCACCGCGCGAGCGCACGAGGTCGGCGACGTCGACGCCCTTCAAGAGTCCGCCGACGACCCAGACGGCACCGGGGTACGCCGCGAGCGACGAACCCGCGGCGTGCGGATTGTTGGCTTGGAGTCGTCGACCCACGTCACGCCGCGATGCGCGGCGATCACCTGGATGCGGGCGGGTCGAGCCGGAACCGTCGAGCGCGTCGTGGATGTCGCTCGGCGCGACGCCCAGGAAACGCNCGAGCGCGCCGCCGCCAAGAATTTTCAACACGACGTGCGGCGCGGCGAGGCCGTGCTCGGCGAGTTCGGCGACGGTTGTGAGCTCCAGCGCCGAGGTCGCGCGCTCCTCGAGGAACGCGCGGTCGACGAGGATGCCGTCCACGAGACCGAGATCGCTCGGGCCCGGGACGCCGAGGTCGAAGCCGATCGCGCGGGCGCCCTCGACGACCTCGGCCTCCTCGACCATCTCGCGGGTGACGAGATCGGCCTTGTTGTACACGCACGCGACCCGCGTCCGCGCGTACACGCCGGCCTTGGCATCCCGGTACGCGGCGAAGCTGCCGTGCCACTCGAGGTGGTCGTCCGCGAGGTTGAGGCAGACGGCCGCGTGCGGGGAAAGCGCGTCCGGGCCGGTCTGCAGGTTCAGGTACCAGAGCTGATGGCTCGAGAGTTCGACGACGAGCGCGTCGAAACCGTTCGGGTCGCGGACCGCGTCGAGGACCGGCGTGCCGATGTTCCCGACCGGGACGGCACGCAGGCCGCCGGCGACGAGCATCTCCGCGGTCAGCCGCGTCGTGGTCGTCTTGCCGTTCGTACCCGTGATGAGGATCCAGTCGGCGGGGCGGCCGTCGGGCCGCACCACCTTGTCGCGCACGCGCCACGCGAGCTCGACGTCGCCCCAGAGCGGAATGCCGGTCTCCCGCGCCCACACGATGAGCGGGTGCGAGGGCGGGAAGCCGGGCGAGGCGATCACGACGTCCGGCGCGAAGTCCGTGAGGACGCTCGGTACCGCGTCGAGCGGGCCGACGTGCAGCTCCGCGCCGATCACCGGCAGGAGCCGCGCGTACTCGGGGTCCGCCTTCTCGGTGACGACGAGCACCTGCGCGCCGAGCTCCGCGAGGGTGTCGGCGGCGGAGAATCCGGTGACCGACAGACCGAGCACCGCGACCTTGAGGCCGCGCCAGTCGGCGTACCAGCTGGTGAGGGATGCCACCCGTTCCGCGCTCATACCCGGGACAGCCATTCCACGTAGAAGAATCCGACGCCGGACACGGCGAGGAGGCCCGCGATGATCCACATGCGCACGACGATCGTGACCTCGGGCCAGCCGCGCATCTCGAGGTGGTGGTGGAGGGGGCTCATGAGGAACAGGCGCTTTCCGCGCGTGATCTTGAAGTAGATCCGCTGGAGGATCACCGATCCGGACGCGATGACGTAGACACCGGCGATGAGGATGAGCAGCAGCTCGGTCCGCGTGAGGATCGCGAGCGCCGCGACCACGCCGCCGATCGCCATCGACCCGCAATCGCCCATGAAGACCTTCGCCTTGGGCGCGTTCCACCACAGGAACCCGACGAGCGCGCCGACGAACGAAGCTCCGACGATCGCGAGGTCGAACGGGTCGCGGACGGCATAGCATCCGCCCTGGACGGACGCGTCGAGCACGTCGGCGCACATCTGCTTGTTCTGCCAGAACGCCATGAGGCTGTAGGCGCCGACGACGAAGATCCCCGAACCCGCTGCGAGCCCGTCCAGACCGTCCGCGACGTTGACCGAATTGGATGCCGCGGTGCCGATGAGCGAGATCCAGGCGAGGTACAGCAGCCACCCGAGGATCGGACCGAGCGCGAACAGGGAGAGCACCTGGATGTCGCGGAAGATCGAGATGTACCCCGACGCCGGCGTCTGCCCGATCGCGTTCGGGAAGTTCAGCGCGACGATCGCGAAGGGGACCGTCACGATCACCTGACCGGCGATCTTGCGCCACCCGGAGAGCCCGAGGCTGTTCTGGAACCGCACCTTCATGTAGTCGTCGATGAACCCGACGACGCCGAAGCCGAGCATGAGCCAGAGGACCAGGAGGCCCGACACGGTCGGCGGGTTGTTCCCCGCGAACGCGCCGATGAAGTAGCCGACGATCGTGCCGAGGATGAAGATCGTGCCACCCATCGTGGGCGTGCCGCGCTTGGCCCCGTGCGAGGGGTTGTGCACGTTCTCGGGCGTACGGATGACCTGTCCCCAGCCCCACTTCCGGAATCCCCGCAGGAACACCGGAGTGAGGAAGAGCGTGAAGGCCAGAGAGATCCCCGCGGAAGTCAGAAGTGATCTCACGCGAACGATTCTCCCAGACGGTCGCCGAGGAACCGCAGCCCGGCGGAGTTGGACGACTTCACCAGCACACGGTCGCCGTCGCGCAGCTCACCCACGAGGTAGTCGTAGGCGGAATCGGCATCCGGGAAGAAGACGGCCTCGCCGTCCCACGAGCCCTGCGCGATCGCCTCGAGGTACATGCGGCGCGCCTCCTGGCCGATGACGACGATCCGCTGGATGCGCAGGCGCACCGCCAGAAGACCGACGCGATCGTGCTCCTCGTCGGCGTACTCGCCGAGTTCGCTCATGGCGCCGAGCACCGCGACAGTGCGCTCCTCGGGGCCGGTGATCTGCGCGAGCGTGCGCAGGGCGGCGGCCATCGAGTCGGGGCTGGCGTTGTACGCGTCGTTGATGATGCGCACGCGGTCGGAGCCGAGCGGCTGCATGCGCCAGCGCTCGGCGATCTCGACGGTCTCGAGGCGGGCGATGGCGTCCGCCGCCGACACGCCCAGCGCGGTCGCCGCGGCGATGGCCGCGAGGGCGTTCATGACGTGGTGCTCGCCGAGCACGCGCAGCATCAGCGTGTGCGCGACGCCGTCGACGAGCAGAACGGCGCGGGTCCCGGATGCCGAGACCTCGACGTCCACGGCGCGCACCGCCGCACGTTCCCCGCGACCGAACCAGCGCACGTCCTGACCGCGCTCGCGCGCGATCGGCGCCATGGCCGCCACGCGCGGATCGTCGGTGTTGAGGACGGCGAGACCGCCCTCGCGGGTGGCGCGCACGAGCTCGCTCTTCGCGTGGAACGTCGCTTCGATGCCGCCGAAGCCGCCCGCGTGGGCCATGCCCACCATGAGGACGACGCCGATGTCGGGGGTCACGAGGCCCGCGAGCCGCGCAATGGCGCCGGGGCCGCTCGCGCCGAATTCGCTCACGAGGAACCGCGTGTCCTCGGTCACCCGCAGCATCGTGAGCGGCGCACCGACCTCGTTGTTGAAGGACGCTCGGGGCGCGACGGTGGGGCCCTCGTCCTCGAGGATGCGGGCGAGGAGGTTCTTCGTGGTCGTCTTGCCGTTCGAACCGGTGATGCCGACGATGCGCAGGTCGCCGGCCGCGCGCGCGCGCGCGACGACGTCGCGGGCGAGTTCTCCGAGGGCCTCGACGACGTCGGGGACGACGACCTGGGTGACCGGTTCGTCGAGTTCGCGCTCGACGAGGGCGAGGGCCGCACCGCGTTCGATCGCCGCCGGGACGAAGAGGTGTCCGTCGGTGGTCTCACCGGGCTTGGCGACGAAGATGCCGCCCGGCTCGATGAGGCGGGAGTCGGTGTCGACGAGGCCGTCGACGGTGGTGTCCGGTGTGTCGTCGCCGTGCAGCACGAGACGACCGCCGAGAACGGCGGCGATGTGGGACAGGGTGGTGGAGATCATTGCTGTGTACGGACGCCCTTTCCGTGTCGGGAGGAGACCGGCATCCGGCGTCTCAGCCGAACTTGGGCAGTTGGGGGCTGGTGGATCCGGAGGGGATCACCCGGTAGTTCTTGAGCACCTGGGTGAGCGCCTTCTGGAACGCGGGGGCGTTGGCCGCAGACGACTTTACCGTCCGAGGTTCGTCGAGGTTGACCGCGACGATGTACTGGGGGTCGTCCGCGGGGGCGAATCCGATCATCGTCGTGAAGTACGCGTCGGGCTTGTAGGCACCGGTGTTGGGGTCGGTCTTCTCACCCGTACCGGTCTTGATCGCGATGCGGTAGCCCGGGATGGCGACCTGGGATGCCAGGGTGCCCTGCGTCGCGACGTTCTCGAGCATCTGCGACACCTTCTGCGCGGTGTCCGCGGAGACGACGCGCTGGCCCTGCTCGGACGGGACGTCGGTGACCGTCCCGTCGGCCGCGGTGCAGCTCTCCACGAGCGAGAGCGGGATGCGCACTCCCCCGTTGGCGATCGTCTGATACGCACCGACGAGCTGCGGGATCGTCACGGCGAGGCCCTGGCCGAACGCCGTGTTGTAGAACGTCTGGTCGTCCCAGTCCTGGACGGGGTGCAGGATGCCGCCGGACTCGCCGGGGAAGTCGATCGCGGTGGGCGAGCCGACGCCGAACTTCTGCAGGTAGTCGTATCGCGTCTGCGCCGGGATCATCTCGGCGAACTTCGAGATGCCCACGTTCGAGGAGTCGATGAGGACACCCGTGAGGGTGTAGTCGTTGGGCCCGTGGACGAACGAGTCCGAGACGCGCGCGCCGCCCTTGAGGGTCTCGGAGGACGACGCCGTCACCGTCGTGTCGGTGGTGAAGGAGCCGCTGTCCAGACCGATCGCGGCCGTGAGCGCCTTGAACGTCGAGCCCGGCTCGTTCGGGTCGCTGAAGGCCCAGCTGCCGCGCTCCGCCGCCGGAGAGGCGGTGGGGTCGTTGGGATCGACGGTCGGATACTCCGCGAGGGCGCGCACCTTGCCCGTCTTCGCCTCGACGACCGTGATGGCACCGCGCAGCGCGCCGGTGTTCTGCACCTGCTCGGCGATGAGCTGGCCATGTACCACTGGAGGTCGCGGTCGATCGTGAGCTTGAGCGTGCCGCCGTCGACGGCAGGCTCGGTCTGGACCTC
>NZ_BADA01000251.1 GCF_000333395.1 Microbacterium sp. B19 | reverse complement strand
GCCAGGCCGCCTTCGCGCACGCCGTAGAGCAGGGCGTCCTGCGGGTGGATGTCGATGAAGGATTCGGGGATGTGGCTGGCCAGGGTGGCCGATTTGCCGGTGCGCGTCATGGTGTGCCAGTGGTCACGCACGCGGCCGGTGTTGAGAATCAGCGGGTAGTCTTCGCACGGGGCATGGCCGGGGCTGCGCGGCGTGGTCGGGATGAAGCGGGCGCGGCCATAGGGTGACGGCGGCGACCAACGCCCGTTCCCGGCCCCGCGTGTCCGCGAGCCGTCCGAAGAGCCACGAGCCGAGCGGCCGCACCACGAAGGTCACGGCGAACAGGCCGTAGACGTAGATCAGCGAGTCCGGCGAATCCGGCGCGAAGAACTCGGTACGGAAGTACGGGGCGAAGATCGCGTAGACGTACAGGTTGAACCACTGGACGAGGTTCGGCACGGATCCTGCCAGGATGGCTCGCACCCGACCGCGTCGGTCGGAGTGCGGTCCGGGTGCGACCGCGGGCGTGGAGTGCACGCGCCGACTCTAGCGAAGCCGAGCGGACTCGGATCGGCATGCCCGCCCCGCGCTGCCCGCGGGCCGCCGGCATCCGTCAGACGACGTCGCCGCGAAGCCCGTCTATCGGGCGTTCGTCCCACATCTCGAACGGGTCGTCGCCGACCTCCGCCATCAGCGCCGGCCGCGCGGCCGCCGCGGTTTCCTCGGACGCCCACAGCGCGATCCCGACCAGGCGACCGCTGCCGTCGTCGACGACACCGGTCCATTCGAGGCCGGGCTGTTCGCGGGCGACTCGGCTGTAGCGCTGCATGGAGTCGATCACGGCAGCCCGGTGTTCGGGCTTCGGAGAATGCACGGAGACGACGGCGTAGGTCATGCCCGATGGTGGCACCGACGGAGTGGTCGGCACCAGGGGCTCGCCGGCGTCCCTGACCGGGACCGTGTCGCAGCCCGCACCACCGAGAGCGACGCGGGTATGGTCGTGATGTGCGCCGCATCCCCTTCCTCGCCACCGTTCCCCTCGCGCTCGTCCTCTCCGTCGGCCTGTCGGCGTGCACGTCCCCCACGTCGACCCCGACGGAGTCGGCAGCACAGACGCCCGCCGCGACGCCCTCCGTGAGCGCGACCGCCCCCGTAGCCGCCCCGACCCCCACGAGCGCGGCAACCCTCATCGTGACCCTCGACGACGCGACGCTGCAGGGCGGCGCTACGCCCCTCCCCTACGCCCGGGGCGCGAAGGACGCATGGACGGCCGCCCTCGGGAGCGAGCCGACCGATCCC
>NZ_BADA01000252.1 GCF_000333395.1 Microbacterium sp. B19 | reverse complement strand
GACGCCGGGAGCGAGGGACAGCGATACGTTCGACGCGTTGCAGCCGGGGCCGGCGATCCGCGTCGCGCCCCGCAGCAGTTCACGCTGCTTGCCGTCGCCGACGAGGAGTTCCGGCACGCCGTACGCCCACGGCTCAGCGTGCTCGCCGCCGTAGAACGCGGCCCAGTCGGACGCGGAGGTGAGTCGGTGGTCGGCCCCCGCGTCGATCACGAGCGGCGTGTCGCCGAGGGCATCGGTGTAGGCCGCGGACTGTCCGTGCGGGAGTGCGAGGAACACGACGTCGTGCCCGGCGAGTACCTCGGGCGTCGTGGCCTGCAGCTCGAGGTGCGCGAGCGAGCGCAGGTGCGGCTGGTGGGAGATCAGCGGCTGCCCGGCGTTGGCGTGCGCCGTGACCGTGCGGATCTCGACGTCGGGATGATCGGCGAGCAGGCGAAGGATCTCGCCGCCCGCATAGCCGGAGGCGCCGGAGACGGCGACCGAGAGGGTCATGGATCCACCTTAGAAGTCGGGGCTGTTGCTGCAATGAGCGTGAACCGGGGCGGCGACGCCCGTATGCCCGACCGACGGCGGGTTACGAGGTCGCCGAGACTCGGCGTGCGACCCGACGTCGACGCACGACAACGGTGCTCACGGAGAGCTCCTCGTTGCGGACGGCGTTCGACGACATTCCGCGAGAGTATCCGGAGCAACCGGACGGGGGCAAATCCGGGACCCGGACCACCGATCCGAGCGCACGGAAAGGTGATCCAGCGACTTCTTTCAGTTTGTCCCCCATTTGGGGGACAAGTTGGGGGTATGCTCATGGCACTGCCCTCATCGCCGACCACTTCCGACTGCCCCCGCGTCGGCGATGAGGGCAGACCACTGCCCCGACGCCGTCGGGCGACTCACACTCCCGCGTCACCGTCGCGGATCGCCGCGCCGAACCGCTCCGCCGCGACCGCGACACCGGCCAACTTGGCATCCGTCGCCTCCGCCGCCGTGAGCGTGCGGTCGTCGGCGCGGAAGCGCAACGCGAACGTCAGGCTCTTGGAACCCTCCGCCACCCCGGCACCGCGGTAGTCGTCGACGAGACGGGCGCCCTCGATGAGCGGCGCCCCGCCCTCGAGCAGCGCGGCGCGCACGTCACCCGCGGCGACCTCGGCCGGCACGACCACGGACACGTCCTGCGTCGCCGCCGGGAAGCCGGACAGCGAGGCCGCGACCACGCGCGCCTGCGCGCGCTCGAGCAGGGCGTCGAGATCGAGTTCGGCGACCAGCACACGACCCGGGAGGTCGGCCTCCGCCGCGACCGTCGGCAGCAGCTCTCCGACGTAGCCCACGTCGACACCGGCGACGAGCACGCGCGCCGTGCGGCCCGGGTGCAGCGCGGCACGCTGCGCCTGGACGAGCTCGATGTCCACACCCGCCGCCCCGGCCAGCACGCGCACGGCGTCGACGGCGTCGGCGAAGTCGGGCGCGACCGCTGCCTGGCCCGGCTGCTTGGCCACGAGGTGACCCGTCAGCAGCACGGCGACGTGTCGGCGCTGCGGCGGGATCGAGGCATCCAGCGCGGTCAGCGTCG
>NZ_BADA01000253.1 GCF_000333395.1 Microbacterium sp. B19 | reverse complement strand
GAAGCCCATGAGGAACCGGACCTCGTCGGGCGACCGCGTCCAGTTCTCCGTGGAGAACGCGTACAGCGACAGGTGCTTCACACCCGCCTGGATCGCCCCCGCGACGATGTCGAGGATCGTCGCCTCGCCGGCCCGGTGCCCCTCGATCCGCGGGAGGCCCCGGCGGTTGGCCCAGCGACCGTTGCCGTCCATGACGATCGCGATGTGGGCGG
>NZ_BADA01000254.1 GCF_000333395.1 Microbacterium sp. B19 | reverse complement strand
CAAGGCCCACGCCCTCAAGGGCGCGTTCAAGCTCGAGCTGTACACCGATGACCCCGAGGGGCGTTTCGTCCCCGGCAACACGTTCACCCTCCAGGTTCCGGAGACCTCGCCGTGGCACGGCCGCGAGCTGACGGTCCGCGAATTCCGCTGGATGAACTCCCACCCCGTGGCCTTCTTCGAAGGCGTCGACGACCGCACGGCGGCTGAGGAGCTGGTGAAGGCGATCCTGTGGATCGACCAGGACACCGAGTCCGCTCCCGCGGAAGACGACGCCTGGTACGACCACCAGCTCGTGGGCCTCGACGTCGTTCGCGACGGCGCCGTCATCGGCCGCGTCGTGCGCGTCGACCACTTCCCCGCGCAGGACCTCCTGATCATCCGGCCCGCGGGCCGCGGTGAGGACGCCGACGTGCTCGTGCCGTTCGTGAGCGCCATCGTTCCCGAGGTCGACGTCGAGGGCGGCCGCGTCGTCGTCACGCCGCCGGCCGGTCTGTTCGAGGAGATCCCCGGCGACGACGACACTCCGCGCGAAGAGACCGGATCCGACGAGGATGCCGCTGCCTCGAACGACGCGTCGGAGGGCGACGAGTCCGACGAGGTCGCCGACTCCCGCGAGGACTGACGTGCGCATCGACGTCGTCTCGATTTTCCCGACGATCTTCGACGCGCTCGAGGTGTCGCTGCTGGGCAAGGCCCGGCAGAGCGGGCTGCTCGATGTGCGCGTGCACGATCTCCGCGACTACACGCACGACCGGCACCGCACGGTCGACGACACCCCGTACGGCGGTGGCGCCGGCATGGTCATGAAGCCGGCGCCGTGGGGCGAGGCGCTCGACGACGTCACCCGCGACGCCGCGGCATCCCCGGTCATCGTCTTCCCGTCGCCCGCGGGGGAGCGCTTCACGCAGAAGATCGCGCGCGAGCTGTCGACCGAGGATCACCTCGTCTTCGGCTGCGGCCGCTACGAGGGCATCGACGAGCGCGTGTTCGACTACGCCGCCGACCTCGGCCGCGTGCGGCTCCTGAGCCTCGGGGACTATGTGCTGAACGGCGGCGAGGTGGCGGTCATGGCGATGGTCGAGGCCATCGGCCGGCTGATCCCCGGCGTGGTCGGCAACCCCGAGAGCCTCGTCGAGGAGTCGCACGAAGACGGACTGCTCGAGTACCCGTCGTTCACCAAGCCCGCTTCCTGGCGCGGCCGCGACGTCCCGCCCGTCCTGCTGAGCGGCAATCACGGCGCGGTGGCGACGTGGCGCCGCGAGCAGCAGCTCGAGCGCACCCGCGAGCGTCGCCCGGATCTGCTCGCCGACTGAGACGTAGGCGCCTCGCGCGGGTCGAACGGGCTGAGGGTCATGGCATCCAGACTCCGGATGCCATGACCGACAGGATCAGTCGACGCCGAGGAACGAGCGGTCGGTGAGGACGATGGGGCCGTCCTCGGTGATCGCGACCGTGTGCTCGGAGTGCGAGCCGCGCGAGCCGTCGGCGCTGCGGAGCGTCCAGCCGTCGGGGTCGGTGATGAGCTCGTCGGTGGTCTGCAGGAACCACGGCTCGAGCGCCAGGACGAGGCCGGCGCGCAGCGGGTAGCCGCGGCCCGGCTTGCCGTCGTTGGCGACGTGCGGGTCGCCGTGCATCGTGCGCCCGACGCCGTGACCGCCGAAGTCGGTGTTGATGCTGAGTCCTTCTGCGTGTGCAACTGCGGCGATGGCGGCCGAGATGTCGCCGATCCGGTGGCCGACGGTCGCGGCGTCGATTGCGGCGGCGAGGGCGCGCTGCGAGGTGTCGATGAGGGCGAGGTCCTCGTCGCGCGGGGTGCCGACCACGAACGAGACCGCCGAGTCGGCGACCCAGCCCTTGACGGAGGCGGCGAAGTCGAGCGAAACGAGGTCGCCGTCGCGGAGCGCGTAGTCGTGGGGGAGGCCGTGCAGGACCGCGTCGTTGACCGAGGTGCACAGGACCTTGCCGAACGGACTGGCGCCGAACGACGGGTGGTAGTCGATGTAGCAGGACTCGGCGCCGGCGGCGCGGATCATGTCGTGCGCGCGACGGTCGAGGTGCAGGAGGTTGGTGCCCACCTTCGTCTCGTCGCGCAGCGTCGCCAGGACCTCGGCGACGAAGCGTCCGGCCGGGCGCATGGCGTCGATCTCGGCGGGTGTGCGCAGTTCGATCATCGGTGGTTCCCTTTCCTCGAACCTCCATTCTCTCGCATCGGCACCGCCCGGCGATGCCCGGGCACGCGCTGTCGGGGTGGCCGCTGTCCGGGTTCAAAGCCGCCGCACAACTGACCGCCGTAGCATCGGTTCATGGTGCTCCGCCGAATCTTCCTCCGCTGGCTGTTCCCGGCCGCGTTCGTCCTGCCGCTCTGGCTGTTCGTGGGGTGGATCGTGTTCAGCGGTGGCAGCGGGTGGGCACTCCTGTGGCTTTTCATCGCCGCACCGGCGGTTTTCGTGACGCAGATCCTCACCGCGTTCCTGGTGCGGGCGCGGGGGAGCGTCCGTGCCGAGCGGGCGGCATCCTGGCGCGACGTCATCGCGATCGCGGTGTGGCAGCTCGTGGTCGTCGCCCTGGGGTTCTACGACTCGCGCACGTTCTTCCCGTTGCTGGTGCTCAGCGTCGTCGGAGCGTTCGTGCTGCTGTGGTCGTCGCTCGCGCAGATGTGGAACGAGGCGCGCGGCGGGGTCGCGCTCCTGCACACCGCCGACGGGACCGGATACATCCCGCCGACGCGCGAGCAGCCGCGTCCGCGCGTCGAGGGCGAGGTCATCGTCATCACGGAGAAACCTGCGACGCACTGATGCTCGTCGCGGGTCGTCGAGCCGACCTGGTTTGGACGGCGTGCCCGTCCATGGCAGAATAGGCGTTTGTGCCCTGACCGGCTCTGCCTCAGGGGAGTCCGCCGCCTCGCGGCTCGGGCACAATCCTTTTCTTTTCCCCATCATCGTGCGATCGACCTGTGGCGGTCGCAGGAAGTGAAGATCATGCAGATCCTCGACGCCGTCGACGCGGCCTCGCTCCGCTCCGACATTCCCGTCTTCTCGCCCGGCGACACCGTCAAGGTGCACGTCAACATCACCGAGGGCAACCGCTCCCGCATCCAGGTCTTCCAGGGTGTTGTCATCGGCCGCTCCGGCGACGGTGTGCGCGAGACCTTCACGGTCCGCAAGGTCAGCTTCCAGGTCGGTGTCGAGCGCACCTTCCCCGTGCACAGCCCCGTGATCGACCACATCGAGGTCGTCACCCGTGGTGACGTGCGCCGCGCGAAGCTCTACTACCTGCGCAACCTGCGTGGCAAGAAGGCCAAGATCAAGGAGAAGCGCGACCGCTGAGTCCCGCCCTCCTCGAACGCCCCGCGATCCGTCGCGGGGCGTTCGTCGTTTCCGGGCGCGGGATCTGCGGGCTTGGGTCCGCGAGACTGCATGCCGCCGGCGAGACCGCTGCGCGATGTCGCCGAGTCGTCAGCCGGGTGCGGTCTCGGTGAACGGGCGGCGGTGGTGAGGTCTGGATGCGGTCTCGGTGAAAGGGCGGCGGTGGTGGCATCCGGACGCGGTCTCGGTGAAACGGCGCGGGGTGGTGGCATCAGGATGCCGATTCGCCCGGGATTCATAGGCGTTCGACGCCGTGTGACGTTCGGTGGGTGCGGCGGAATGTGCGAGGCTTGTCCCCGCGGTCTTCCGGTGTGCGGTGAGCCCGGCGAAGGATCAACATGAGCGACGAAACCGCATCCCCTCCGGCTTCGGCCCCCACGACGCGTCGGCGGCGCGGCACCCTCACGTTCCTGCGGGACGTCGTGGTGATCCTGCTGATCGCCCTCCTGGTGTCGTTCCTGGTCAAGACCTTCGTGGTGCGGTCGTTCTACATCCCGTCCGCGTCGATGACCGACACGCTGCAGCTCAACGACCGCATCCTGGTCGACGAGCTGACCCCGCACTTCGGCGAGTACGGGCGCGGGGACGTCGTGGTGTTCCGCGACCCGGGCGGATGGCTGCCGGCGAATCCGAAGCCCGAGCAGCCGCCGCTCGTCGCGGCGACGGATTGGGTGCTGTCGCTCGTCGGCCTGTCCGCTCCGGACAGCGACGACCACCTGATCAAGCGGGTCATCGGAACGCCGGGCGACCACGTCGTGTGCTGCAACGCCCTGGGCCAGACCGAGGTCAACGGTTCGCCGCTGGTCGAGCCGTACGTCAAGCTCGCCCCCGGTGCGACCGCGCCCACACCCGTGCCATTCGACATCACCGTGCCGCAAGGGTCGCTGTGGGTCGAGGGCGACAACCGCAACAGCTCGAAGGACTCGCGGTTCAACCAGGACCAGCCCGGCAAGGGCTTCGTCCCGATCGACAACGTCGTAGGACGCGCGTTCCTCATCACCTGGCCGTTCAACCGGTTCGGGGCGATCGATTTCCACCACGACGTGTTCGCGGGGGTGCCGGCGCCGGAGTCCGCGCCGTGATCGAGCCCACACTCACTCTCGAGCGGCGCCTGCTCAAGGAGCACGCGCTCATCATCGCGTGCGACGAGGTGGGTCGTGGCGCTCTCGCGGGTCCCGTCGCGGTGGGGGCGGCGGTCATCGATCCGTCGCGTTCGCGCAAGCGCGTGCCGCTCGGGCTCCGGGACTCCAAGCTCGTGCCCGAGGCCCGGCGGCCGGAGGTGGCGGCGCGCGCTGCGGCCTTCGTGCAGCACAGCGCCGTGGGCTGGGCGAGCGCCGAGGAGATCGATGAGGTCGGCATCATCCGAGCCCTGGGTCTCGCGGCGGTGCGGGCGATCGCCGACCTGCGCGCGCACGGCGTCGTACCCGAGGACGCGCTGGTGATCCTCGACGGCAATCACGACTACATCACCCCGGCGGGGGAGAGCGGTCTCCGGGTGAAGCCGATCATCAAGGCCGACCGGGACTGCGCGAGCGCCGCCGCGGCATCCGTCATCGCTAAGGTCGCGCGCGACACCGTGATGACCGGGCTGCACGACGAACTGCCCGCCTACGGGTGGGCGCGCAACAAGGGGTACGCGAGCCTCGACCATCGCGAGGCGATCGGCGTGCACGGCATGAGCGTGCACCACCGGCGCTCGTGGGCGATCGCGCCGGCTCCGACGCTGTTCTGACGCACGGGCGTGGGTCCCGGCGGTCGGCGTCCGCGTGCAACGCGCCTAGGATGGGAGAACCATGGATGACGACGTCTTCGAGGACTACGACCGCGAACTCGAACTGGCCCTGTACCGCGAGTACCGCGACGTGGTCTCGCAGTTCCAGTACGTGATCGAGACCGAACGCCGGTTCTATCTCGCCAACGACGTGAATGTCGTCCGCCGCGACACCGAGCACGATTTCTATTTCGAGATCTCGATGACCGACGTGTGGGTGTGGGACATCTACCGCGCCGACCGTTTCGTGAAGTCGGTGCGCGTGCTGACGTTCAAGGACGTCAATGTCGAGGAGCTCTCGCGCCGCGACTTCCAGCTGCCCGAAGAGCTCTCGCTCGACAGCTGACGGTTCCTCCCCAGGCGCCTTATCTCCCCCGCCATCCCCGGATCGCCATTTTCGCCCGTCGGGGCGTGACCCCTGGATGCCACGCTCTCGGGCATGGCAGCGAAAGACGACTTCGGGCGAGCCGGTGAAGAACGGGCCGCCCGCCACCTGACCGCGAACGGTTTCCGCATCCTCGACCGCAATTGGCGGTGTCCGCAGGGCGAGATCGACATCGTCGCCGAGACCGCGGGGATGCTCGTCGTGGTCGAGGTGAAGAGCCGGGCGAGCGAGGCGTTCGGGCACCCGTTCGAGGCGATCGACAAGCGCAAGGCCGAGCGTCTGTGGCGCCTGGCGATGGCGTGGATCGCCGTGCATCCGATGGAGGCGCGGCGGCGGACCCTGCGCATCGACGCGATCGCGCTCATCGGTCCCGACCCGCGCACCGCACGGCTCGAGCACCTCGAGGACGCGCTGTGACCGTCGCGCGCACCTGGGCGGTGGCGCTCACCGGGGTCCGGGGCGACCTGGTGGAGGTCGAGGCCGACCTCTCGCCGCAGACGCCGGAGTTCGCCATCATCGGGCTGCCCGACAAGGCGCTCGGCGAGGCCGGGCGACGGGTGCGGAACGCCTGCACCAACCGCGGCCTCGAACTCCCGAAGCGGCGGCTCACGGTGAACCTCTCGCCGGCGAGCCTGCCGAAACGCGGCTCGGCGTTCGACGTGGCGATCGCGGTGGCGGCTCTCGCGACGACCGGGACCATGGATGCCACCCGCGTCGCCGACACGGTGCACATCGGTGAGCTCGGTCTCGACGGGCGGCTGCGACCGGTACCCGGCGTTCTGCCGTCGGTGCTCGCGGCGTACCGGGCCGGTCGGTCGCGCGTCGTCGTTCCCGCCGCCAACGCGGCGGAGGCGGCGCTGGTGGAGGGCATCGAGGTGCGCGCGGCCACATGTCTCGCCGAGGTCGTGCGCTGGCACGGCGGCTCGAGTGAGGCGCCGGACCTGCCCCCGGTCCTGGCCGAGGAGCCTCCGATGGTGCGCGAGGAGTCGCTCGATCTCGCCGACATCCTCGGACAACCGGATGCCGTGGACGCTCTAATCGTGGCGGCTGCCGGCGGCCACCACCTGTTGATGAGCGGGCCGCCGGGCGCGGGCAAGACGATGCTGGCGCGGCGACTGCCCGGCATCCTGCCCGATCTCGACGACGACGCGGCACTGTCGGTCGCGTCGGTGCGGTCGCTGTCGGGCGAGGTCGTCACGCGCTTGAGTCGGACCCCGCCTTTCGAGAGTCCGCACCACGGGGCGAGCGCGGCGGCGCTGATCGGTGGGGGATCTGGTGTGGTGCGGCCCGGGGCGATCGCCCGCGCGAGTGAGGGCGTGCTGTTCCTCGACGAGGGCGGGGAGTTCCCGGCATCCGTGCTCGACGCCCTGCGACAACCGCTGGAGAGCGGGGTGATCCAGCTGCACCGCTCGGGAGTGTCAGCGACGTTCCCCGCCCGCTTCCAACTCGTCGTCGCGACGAACCCGTGTCCGTGCGGGCAGTACGGGGTCCCGGGTGGAATCTGCGAGTGCGCGCCGCAAGCGATCCGCCGGTACACGCGGCGTCTTTCCGGTCCGCTGCTCGACCGCATCGACCTCGACCTTCGGCTGCAGCGCGTGTCGGACGCCCGCCGCTCGAGTGCGACGCCCGCCGTGACCACGCGGGACGCGCGCGCGATTGTGGGATCCGCGCGCGAACGCGCGGCGCGCCGGTGGGCGGAGACGCCGTGGCGACGCAACGCCGATGTTCCGGGGACATGGCTGCGCGGTGCCGCTGCACCCGACGCCGAGGTTCTCCGGCCGCTCGACACCGCGCTGCGGCGGGGCGCGCTGACGCTCCGGGGCTACGACCGGCTCCTTCGCGTCGCGTGGACGGTCGCCGACCTTGCGGGACACGACCGGCTGCACGGAGACGACGTCGGCCGGGCGCTGTTCCTCCGGCGGGGGAGCGTGGCATGACGCACGAGGATCTGTCGATGGATGCCGCGGTCGTGGCGCTGGCCGGCGTGGATCGGGCGTACGAGCTCGACGCGAGCGACACGTACGCGCGCGTCTGGTGGTCGGTGCTCGCCGAACCCGGTGACGGCGCCGCGGGCGAGCTGATCGCGCGGTTCGGGGCGACGGACGCGCTCCGCATCGCTCTGTCGGACGCCGACGACGAGTGGGCCGGCGCCCGGGGCCGGTGGAAGCCACGAGCGGATGCCGGATCGGTGCATCGCTCCCTGGATGCCGCCCGTCGCGCCGACGCGACCCTTCTGGTTCCGTCCGATCCGCGGTGGCCGTCGCGGCTGAACGACCTGGGCGCGCACGCCCCGCACGCCCTCTGGATCCGCGGAGATGTGGAGGGTCTCGAGGGAGTAACGACCGTCGCGATCGTGGGCGCCCGTGCGGCGACCCCCTACGGTGAGGCCGTACCGCCGATCTCGCGGCCGACCTGGCGGGGTCCGGCGTGGTCGTCGTGTCGGGGGGGCCTACGGCATCGACGGCGCGGCGCACCGGGCGGCGCTGTCGACCGGAGGGCGCACCGTCGCCTTCCTCGCCGGCGGCGTCGACCGTGCCTACCCCCGAGGGCACGAAGCACTCCTCGCCCGGATCGCGGAAACGGGTGCGGTCGTCAGCGAGACACCGTGCGGAGCGGCGCCGACGAAGTGGCGCTTCCTGTCGCGGAACCGACTCATCGCCGCGCTCGCGGACGCGGTCGTCGTCGTGGAAGCGGGGCACCGCAGCGGCTCGCTGAACACCGCGGCACACGCCGGCCAACTCGGTCGGGCGCTCGGAGCTGTGCCGGGGCCAGTGACGAGCGCGGCCTCGGCCGGCTGTCATCGCGTTCTGCGGGAGTTCGACGGTGTGTGCGTGACGTCGGCGGCGGACGTGCGCGAGATGCTCGGTGAGAGGGCTTCGCCGCGGGCGGCTGGGGGTGGGCGTACGGACGACACCAGCCGACTGCTCGACGCGCTGTCGCCGCGGGTGGGCCGGGAAGTCGCGGACGTCGCGCGCCGCGCGGGCTTCGCCTACGCCGACGCCCAGGCGCTGCTGGGCCTCGCAGAACTCGAAGGTCGTGCCGCGCGCGGGGAGGACGGGCTGTGGCGGTCCGTGGCGAGGAGGATGTGAGACCCGGGCGAGCGGCCCACGGTCGAGCGCGTCGTGCAGTCCGGGGCGGGCCCGAGGACGCATCCTTGATGCGTGCGCATGTCCGAAGCGGTCGAAGGCTACCTGAGCCACCTCGCCGACGTGCGCCGCCTATCGCCCGCGACGGTTCGCGCCTACCGGTCCGACCTCGGTGATCTGTCCCGGGCCTCCGGCGACCCGGACGTGCGCGACCTCGACATCGAGAACCTTCGGGAATGGCAGTGGGATGCCACGACCGCCGGGCTCAGCAAAGCCACGGCCGCGCGCCGGACGTCCGCCGTGAAGGGTTTCCTGGCGTGGGCCCGGGAAGAGGGGGTGATCGACTCGGACCCGAGCGGGCGGCTGGTCGCGCCTAAGCGCGGTCGCACCCTTCCCACGGTCGCCACGGCTGCCGCGCTCGAGGGCGTCTTGGCCGCGGCCGAGGCCGAGGCGAAGGACGGCGACCCCGTCGCCCTCCGCGATCACGCGCTCCTCGAGCTTCTATACGGCACGGGCGCTCGCGTGTCGGAGATCTGCGGCCTCGACGTCGACGACATCGACCACGAGCGCCGAACCCTTCGTCTCCACGGCAAGGGCGACAAGGAACGCGTCGTGCCGTACGGCTCGCCGGCGGCTCGCGCTCTCGACGCGTACCTCGTCCGCGGTCGGCCGGCGCTGGCGGGCCGGGCGGAGGGTGCCGGGGCCGCGGTCTTCCTCGGGGCGCGCGGCGGCCGGCTGGGACCGCGGACCGTTCACGCCCTCGTCTCCCGTGTCGTCGCACCGGTCGTGGGCGCCGAATCCCTCGGCCCGCACGCGCTCCGCCACTCCGCGGCGACGCACTTGCTCGACGGTGGCGCGGATCTGCGTTCGGTCCAGGAGATCCTCGGTCACGCCAGCCTCGGCACGACCCAGATCTACACCCACGTCTCCGCCGAGCGCCTCCGCGAGGCGTACCGGCTCGCCCACCCGCGGGCGTGACGCCACGCCCGCGACTGCCTAGACGCGACGGCGGCCGTTCACCCCTGGCATCCTTTTCCGGGCCGACGTACCGTGGGGTCGTGGCCACCCGAGCTCGACGCACCACCGCGGTCAGACCCGTGACCGCGGCCAGGTGCACGATCGCGATCAGCGGTGTGCTGTTCAGCGCCCTGCTGCTGGCGGGGTGCGGGATCGGCCCTCAGCCGGTCGTCACCAGGCTCCCGCCACCAGCCCCGGCAGCGTCGGGTGAGGTCACCGCGCCGAGCGCAGCACCCACCGCCACGGCTCCGCCATCGCAGGAGGCGCCGTCCGTGACCACCGCCCCGACCATCGCTCCGAGTGACGGATCCGTCGTCGATTGCGGCAACGGCGGTACGGGCTCCGTGGCCGGCACCGAACGGCCCGTCCGGGTCACCGGCACGTGTTCCCAGCTCACCGTGTCGGGAACGGCGCTCACGGTGGATGCGGGCGGAGCGAACATCGGCGCTCTCACGATGTCGGGCGACCGCATCCGCGTCTCGGCCGCGGCCGTCGATTCCGCCACCATCCAGGGCAACGACACTGCGCTCACCGTCGCCGGGGCGTTGGGACGCCTCGACCTCAGCGGCGACCGTGCGACGATCACCGTCGGGGGAGCGATTGCCTCTCTCGTCGTCCGCGGACAGGACAGCACGGTGAAAGCCGGCGGTGGCATCGGCGATCGCACGGTCGAGGGTCGCGGCAACACCATCGGCTGACCGTCGCAGAGCAACCGAGCAGCGCGGACTCGGCCCGGCACCGTCAGCGCGTCGCCACCGGGCTCGACGCTTCGCCCCCGTGCCTGACCCGGCCGCGGGTCCGAGTACGCCCCCACCGCCTCAACAGCACGGCAGCAGGATCGCCCGCGGCACCCCGCCCAGCAGCCGCAGCGGGTTGACGTACTCGCCGTTCCACCGCACGCCGAAGTGGACCGCCCCGGCAACGGTGTGCCCGCCCTCGCCCACCTCGCCGACCGGATCGCCCCGCGCGACCGCGTCTCCGACCTCCAGCGACGTCGTCACGGGCTCGAAGGTCGTGACCAGACCATCGCCGTGATCGATCGTGATGACCGGACGTCCCGCGACCGAGCCCGCGAATGCGATGGTCCCGGCCGCGGGGGAGCGCACGCGCTCGACGCCACCGAGGTCCACACCCCTGTGCCCGGCCGCGTACCGGTTCGCCGGTGCCTCGAACGGGCGGACGATCTGCACAGCATCCACCGGCCACACCCACCCTCGTCGCGCCAAGGGGTCGTCCTCACCGGCCGTCGCGGGGGCGGAGCCCAGGACGGCCAGCGCCACCACGAACCCGAACGCCAGGAAACGCCTTCTCATGGCACCAGGCTGCCCAGGGGCCCGAGGCCCGCGCGGGCTCTCGGCGACGATCCGTGGACGAACACGACCCGAGACCTCCTGGGGAGGAGCCGTCCTGTATGCTGGAGGACGCATCTCGTGTATCGGGATGACTCCGCGTGCCCACAGCGCACCGCACTGGCCTCCGGGTCAGCGCATCGCGCGGCATCCACACCCCACGGTCCTCCGCTCCGGCGGATGGCGGGTGTGCGCCGGGCACCAGGCTCGCCGGTCCCTCGATCGGCGCGAAACAACCGCAATCATGGCGCGAGAGCGCCTCAGA
>NZ_BADA01000255.1 GCF_000333395.1 Microbacterium sp. B19 | reverse complement strand
ACTTTCCCTAAAGTGCCCTTATAGATATCCCGGCCGGCCGCCTTCTCTTCGTCTATTAGCTGCATTATCCATTCGAGATTAGACAAAACCAAGGAGTCCTCAAAGGAACTTGGCCATCGATTTCCTGCGGCAGGAACGGGCAATTGCCACGAGAATCGGACTTTAAGTCCAGACTCTAAGGTCAAGACCAAGTCCTTCTCCTGAGGCTCCGCAAATTCAGCAAACTTTTCAAGCTTCGGGTGCCACCCCATGAGAGTGTCATTCCCACATTCGATGTCTGGTCGTCCATCAATGCATGCTGCCTTCTTTACCACTCGCTTCGTCTTGCTCAACGCTGGCACCACAGGGTCAATATCCGTTATTACCACGGTGGGAATACCCAACCGCTCGACAAGAGGCTTGAGACGGTGAGCATGGCTACCGCCAATGTCTACGAATGAAATGTACTTCGATGCAAGGTTGGCGAAGTATTTGCTGATGAAGAGGGGTACGAGCATCCTTTCCGCCGTCCCTTCGACAAAGATTGCTCCGTCTGCAAAGAGCAAATCCGTGTGCTGGATTTGAAAATATCGCTCTGCAAACGTCCGCGTCTCAATGTCACTACCGAAAACATCGCCCAAGTTGATGACCTCAGTACTCGGCTTTACGCCGGCACCATTCCCAGGAATCCGTTTTACGTAGCGGAGCTTCGTGAAGCTATCTCCATGAGCTAGATGGCTCGAGTGCGTACTGATAAGCAGCTGGCTACATAGGTTGCTGTGTATCGGGTCCTTTGGGCAAATCAAGGAATGCGCATTGGTCGCGAAGCTCCGCTGAACCTGGACATGTAAGTGAGCCTCGGGCTCTTCAACCATGACCAAATGAACCGCGGCCGGCGGCCCCTTTTCTTCGTTGATCCGCGCTGCTCGGAACGAAACAAGCATGAAACTAAGTGACTGAAGGTTTTGGTAGCCGAGCCCAATAGAGTGCTCCGGCAACGACTCATCTTCCGCTGTGTTATCCAATCTGTATTGCACCGCCGTCCCATCGGAGAGAAGGTCTGCGGTCTGAATTCTGGTTCGAAAATGAATATGCTGCGGGTCGTGCAAGCCTGGGTATCCCAAGATTTCCACATCCGCCATTGCGGGCTTTAGCGCATCATGAATCGTCCTATCCAAGTCCGATTGCGCCTTTGCGATGGCGCCGACCAGCTCTTCTCTGTTGCCTTGTCCAGAAGGGGTCACATTCAGGTGCTGTCGGGCGAACTTGAGAAGTTGGGTCGAGAACAGACCGGGCCGCACCGTCGTTCCTGAGGACTTCGACTCCCCCTCTTCCGTGCCTAGCCCGCGTTGTGCGGGAATAAAATCGACACGGAGAATTCGGCGTAAGAGCGACATCTCAATCGGCTGTGCCTTCGCGGGCAACTCCTGCAGGTCTCGTCGTGCCTTGTCGGCCAAAGGCCCCTTTTCCGGGTCCAGACGATACGCAACCGCTCGACGAAGGTCCATGGAACTGCGCAGCCAATAGTCCAACAAATCAGTTGGCCAGGCGTGCCCATCTTTGGCTAGTCCCTTGACCGGTGCACGAGCCTCCCGGTAGTCCCAGGCCAGCTTGCGAAGCCCATCTACGT
>NZ_BADA01000256.1 GCF_000333395.1 Microbacterium sp. B19 | reverse complement strand
ACATCTTCACCATCCCCCTGTTCGCGATGCTGTCGGACCGCGTCGGGCGCCGTCCGGTGATGATCGCCGGTGCGATCGCCGGCATCGTGCTGATCTGGCCGCTCTTCGTGCTGGTCGG
>NZ_BADA01000257.1 GCF_000333395.1 Microbacterium sp. B19 | reverse complement strand
AAATGGCCGCTGTCGATCAGGTGCAACTCGGCCTGCGGATTGTCGCGCAGATAGGCGCGGGCGCCCGCCGCCGGGAAAATCTTGTCGTTGGCGCCCCAGACAATCAGCGTCGGCGGCTTGCGTGTGCGGAAGAAGGACTGGAACTGCG
>NZ_BADA01000258.1 GCF_000333395.1 Microbacterium sp. B19 | reverse complement strand
CCAGGTTGTGCTTGACGTCGTACGAGACGAAGTCGCGCAACGTGAAGCCGTCGTGGGCCGTGACGAAGTTGACGCTCGCCAGAGGTCCGCGCTCCTCCGAGAACGTGTTCGACGACCCGGCGAGGCGTGTCGCGAAGCCGCCGATGCCGACGGGCGCCGTGCTCGCGCGTCGGGCGTAGTCGACGTCGCTGAGCCAGAAGTTGCGGACCCGGTCGCGGTAGCGGTCGTTCCACTCCAGCCATCCGTCCCCGAAGGCGCCCGTCTGCCAGCCGCCCATCCCGACGTCCCACGGCTCGGCGATGAGCTTCGTCCCCGCGAGCACCTCGTCGTCGCGGATCGCGGTCAGCAAGGGGTGATCCGGCGTGAAGGAGTGGTTCTCGTCGCGGCCGAGCGTGACCGCGAGGTCGAACCGGAAGCCGTCGACCTGCACGTCCTCGGCCCAGTACCGGAGCGAGTCGAGGACGAGCCGGGCGGCGGCATCCGTCGAGGTGTCGACGGCGTTGCCGCATCCCGTCTCGTCGATGTAGACGCCCTCGTCGGTCTGGCGGTAGTACGAGCGGTTGTCGATGCCGCGGAAGCTCGAACGCGGTCCACCGATCCCCTCCTCGGCGGTGTGGTTGTAGACGACGTCGAGGATGACCTCGAGCCCCGCTTCGTGCAGTAGCCGGACCATGCCCTTGAACTCGCGCAGCACCGCCTCGGGGCCTTCCGCGCGGCTCGCAGCCGTCGCGTAGGGCGCGTGCGGCGTGAAGAAGTTGAGGGAGTTGTAGCCCCAGTAATTCGTCAGCCCGAGCTGCAGCAGCCGCGGCTCCGTCGCGTACGCGTGCACCGGCAGCAGCTCGACGCTTGTGATGCCGAGCGAGAGGTAGTGCTCGATCATGGCCGGGTGCGCGAGGCCGGCATACGTGCCGTGCAGGGCGGGAGGGACGAGCGGATGCCGCTTGGTCAGGCCCTTGACGTGTCCCTCGTAGATCACGGTGCGGTCCATCGGCACACGGGGCTTGGCCACCCCGCCCCAGTCGAAGCCGCCGTCGACGACGACCGAGCGCCAGTCCGTGATGCCGCCCGACACGAGCCCGCGGGCGTAGGGGTCGAGGAGCAGCGTTTCGGGGTTGAACGTGTTGCCGGGGCCATGGGGGCCACCGACGCGCACGGCGTAGCGCGCACCGGGGCGCAGCAGCGGGCTCGTGGCCTCGAACACGCCGCCGCCGACCGCCGCCATCGGGATCGTCTCGACCGCCCAGTCGAGGTCGACGTCGTCGAAGATCACCAGGTGCATGGCATCCGCGTGCGCGGACCACACCCGAAGGGTTCCGCCGTCGGGACCGAGCCGGACACCGAGGTCGTCGAGCGATGACGAGAGCAGGGCGGGTTGGGCAGAGAGGGCCGCTTCGGGTGGGACCATGCGTCCTAGGGTAGTGAAGGTCACGGACGCGAAGCGGGAGGGTGCATGTCGGTCTATCTCGACCACGCCGCCACGACGCCGCTCCGGCCGGAGGCGCGCGACGCCTGGCTCGCCGCCCACGACGTGCTGGGCAATCCGTCGTCGATCCACGGCGCCGGTCAAGCCGCGCGCCGACTGTTGGAGGACGCGCGCGAGAGCCTCGCCGAGCACCTCGGATGCCAGCCCATCGAGGTCGTGCTGACCTCGGGCGGCACCGAGGCGACGAACCTCGCTCTCAAGGGGCTGTGGTGGTCGCGCGAGCCCGCCACCGACGCGGTGGTCCTGCCCGACGGTGAGCATCACGCGACGCTCGACACCGTGGCGTGGCTGACGACGGCGGAGGGCGCGCGCGTACGGGCGGTGGGGCTCGACGGCCTCGGTCGGATCCCCGTCGCTTCGTTTGCCGAGGCGCTGCCCGGGTCCGCGCTCGCGACGGCCCTCGTGGCGAACAACGAGGTCGGGACGGTCCAGGATGCCGCGGGCCTCGCCCGTGCCGCCACCGAGGCCGGCGTACCCCTGCACCTCGACGCGGTGTCGGCGCTCGGACAGGTCGACGTGGACTTCGCGCGCTGGCGGGGGGACGGAAGCAGTCCCGCGGGACTCGTCGCACTGTCGGTCTCCGCGCACAAGGTCGGCGGTCCGGTCGGCGTCGGTGCCGCGGTCGTGTCGCGCCACGCGCGGCTCATGCCGCTGGTGCACGGCGGCGGACAGCAGCGCGGACTCCGCGCAGGAACCCAGGATGCGGCGGGCGCAGCCGCCTTCGCCGCCGCTCTGCGCGCGGCCGACGCCGAGCGGAAACACGAATCCGTGCGGCTGGAGGCCCTGCGACGGCGGTTGGTCGATGGCATCCATCAGGCGATTCCGACGGCGCGCCTGCTCGGCGATCCGGACGACCGGCTGCCGGGGAACGCGCACGTGCTGTTCCCGGGAGCCGCGGGGGAGACGCTGCTGTTCCTCCTCGACATGGCCGGGATCTCGGTCTCGACCGGATCGGCGTGCCAGGCCGGCGTTGCTGAGCCGTCGCACGTCGTGCTCGCGCTCGGGCTCGACGACCGCGCCGCGCGGTCCGTGCTCCGCTTCACTCTCGGCCGCACCTCGACGGACGCGGACGTGGATGCCGTGCTCGCGGCGCTCCCGTCCGCGTACGAGCGGGCCGTCGCTTCCGGCGCCCGTTCAGCGCACGCTTCGTAGACTGGGACGATGCGAGTTCTGGCGGCGATGAGCGGTGGCGTCGACTCCGCGGTGGCTGCGGCACGCGCGGTCGAGGCGGGGCACGACGTCGTCGGTGTGCACCTGGCGCTGTCGCGCGCGGGCGGAACCCTGCGGGCCGGAAGCCGCGGATGCTGCACGATCGAGGACGCCATGGACGCCCGCCGCGCGGCGGACAAGCTCGGCATCCCGTTCTATGTGTGGGACTTCTCGGAGCGCTTCCGCGACGACGTCATCGAGGACTTCGTCTCCGAGTACCGCGCCGGCCGCACACCGAACCCGTGCATGCGCTGCAACGAGAAGATCAAGTTCGCGGCGCTCCTCGAGCGCGCGCTCGAGCTCGGTTTCGACGCCGTCTGCACCGGCCACTACGCGACGCTCGTCGACACCGCCGACGGACGCGAACTGCACCGGGCCTCGGATGCCGCGAAGGACCAGTCGTACGTCCTCGGCGTACTGACCGAGGCGCAGCTCGCGCACACGTACTTCCCGCTCGGTCCTCGC
>NZ_BADA01000259.1 GCF_000333395.1 Microbacterium sp. B19 | reverse complement strand
GAACCGATCTCGATCGCCGACACGGATGCCGAGGCGAAGGGCGTCATCAGCTCGACGCCGTCGCGACGCAGCCTCGGCGCCCCCGGTCCCCGGCGGCGCTCGCTGATCGCGGTGCCCGCGGTCGGTGTGTCTCTGGCTCTGCTCTCCGGCTGCTCGGCGGATGCGTGGCCGCAGATCGCCGCGAGCGACACGCCGAGTGCGTCACCGACTGTCATCGTCCCGGAGGGCCAGTTCCCGCCGGTCGTCACCGAGAGTCAGGCCGCGAAGATCGTGTCACGGATCTCCTCGGCCGTCGCGGAGGCGGACTCGACCATGGACGAGACTGCGGCCGCGACACGCTTGACGGGCCCGGCCCTGGCGGAACGCAAGACCAATTACACGCTTCGCAAGGCGATCCCCGATCGTCCGGCGTTGCCGGCCATCCCCGCGGAGCCGGTGCAGATCACTCTCCCGCAGACGACCGAGGGCTGGCCGCGTACGGTGATGACCGTCGTCGAATCCGCGGATGCCTCGGCCCCCACGACCTCGATCATGATGATGACCCAGGACGACCCGTGGTCGGAGTACCGCGTGTCCTACATCGGCAACCTCGAGGCATCCACGAACCTGCCCGAGCTCGCCGCACCGTACGTCGGCGCGACGCAGGTGCCGCCGGACTCGTCGTTCCTCGTCATGGCACCGAAGCAGGTCGCCACGGCCTACGCGGACCTCATCAACAACGGGCAGAACAGCCCGTCGTGGGGGTCCTTCGACACCGCGAACGATCTGCTGCTGCCGGCGATCGAGGAGAACAAGAAGAACCGCACCGACGAACTGAACCAGACGGGCAAGGACACCGCTCAGATCAGCTTCTCGGCCGCTGCCGGCCCCGCGTCGCCGATCGCGCTCGCGACCCTCGACACGGGCGCGATCGTCGCGGTCAACGTCTACGAGAGCGACACGGCCAAGCCGACGAACCCGGATGCCGTCATCAAGCTCGACAACAACCCCGCCGTGAAGGCGCTCACGGGCGTCGATCAGTCCGCGACGGGGTTCACCACGACTTACACCGACCAGATCTTCTTCTACGTGCCCAGCCAGGGATCGAACGACAAGATCCGACTGCTGGGCTACCGTTCCAGCCTCCTCGAAGCGAAGGTGTCTCCGTGAGCACTCCGACCCCCGGTTCCGTTCTGCGCGGCGCCGTCGACCTCTCGTCGCTGCGCAACCGTCCCCAGCCGCCCGCCGCGCCCGCGCAGGGTGCCACGCCGGCCGCTGCGGGAGGCGCCCCCGCGTCGTCCCTCGTGTTCGATGTCACCGATGCGTCCTTCGGTCAGGTCCTCGAGCTCTCGCGCAGCGTGCCCGTCGTGGTCGACCTGTGGGCCGAGTGGTGCGGTCCGTGCAAGCAGCTGAGCCCCGTCCTCGAGAAGGTCGTCGTCGAGCTCGCCGGCAAGGTCGTGCTCGCCAAGGTCGACGTCGACGCGAACCCGCAGCTCGCCCAGGGCTTCCGCGCCCAGTCCATCCCCATGGTCGTCGCGCTGGTCGCGGGGCAGCCGGTGCCCCTGTTCACCGGTGCCGTGCCCGAGCAGCAGGTGCGCGAGGTCTTCGCCCAGCTGCTGCAGCTCGCGGCGCAGCACGGCGTCACCGGGACCGTCCCCGTCGACGGGGCCGACGCCGGTGCCGAGGAGCCCGCGGAGCAGCCGCTGCCGCCGCTCCACGCCGAGGCCTTCGCCGCCATCGAAGAGGGCGACTACCCGCGCGCGATCGCGGCCTATGAGAAGGCCCTCGCCGAGAACCCGCGCGACGCCGATGCCCGTGCAGGTCTCGGCCAGGTGCGTCTGCTCGACCGCGTCCAGGGCGTCGACCTGCAGTCGGCCCGCGCCGCCGCAGCGGCAGCCCCGACCGACCCCGAGGCGCAGTTCGTGGTCGCCGACCTCGACATCGCCGGCGGCCATGTGGAGGACGCCTTCGGACGCCTCCTGGACCTGTTCGCGGTGCTCCCGTCGGACGAGCGTGCACCCGTGCGGGAGCGACTGCTCGAGCTCTTCGGACTCATCGGCGACGAGGACCCCCGGGTGATCCGAGCGCGGTCGCGACTGGCATCCCTGCTGTTCTGATTCCACGAAAATGGCCCCGTCTTCCGACGGGGCCATTTCTCGTCGTCGGGGCTCAGCCGGCGCGGTGGTGCAGCCAGAGCACACCGAGCGGCGGGAGCGTCAGGACCGCGCTGCCACGCCCGTCCGTGGTGACCGCACCGAAGTTGCCCTGGCCCGAGCCGCCGAACGCTTCGGCATCGCTGTTGAGCACCTCGGTCCATGTGCCGGCCTCGGGGAGGTCCAGCGGGAAGTCGCCGAGCGGCACACCCGAGAAGTTGCAGACGACGGCGATCGTGTTGCCGTGGTGGTCGCGGCGCGCGAACGCGAGGACATTCGGGTTCCACGCCGGAGCACCGAGGCGCGAGAACGCGGCGCCGTCGTGGTCACGCGACCACAGCGGGGCGTGGTCCTTGTAGACGCGGTTGAGCTCGCCCACGAACGAGTGCAGCTGGGCGTGCGACGGCTGGTCGAGCATCCACCAGTCGAGTCCGCGCGACTCCGACCACTCGGACATCTGCCCGAACTCCTGGCCCATGAACAGCAGTTGCTTGCCGGGGTGGCCCCACATGTACGCGAGGAATGCGCGCATGTTCGCGAGCTTCTGCCAGTGGTCGCCCGGCATGCGTCCGAAGAGGCTGCCCTTTCCGTGCACGACCTCGTCGTGGCTGATCGGCAGGATGAAGTTCTCGCTGAACGCGTACACGAACGAGAACGACAGCTCGCCCTCGTGGTGCGAGCGGTACATCGGGTCGCGCGCGATGTACTGGAGCGAGTCGTTCATCCAGCCCATGTTCCACTTGAACCCGAAGCCGAGTCCCGCGTGCGCGGTGGGGGCCGTGACACCGGGGAAGCTCGTCGACTCCTCGGCGATCATCGCGATCCCCGGGTAGCGCTTGTACGCGGTGGCGTTGACCTCCTGCAGGAACCGGATCGCCTCGAGGTTCTCGCGGCCGCCGAACTGGTTCGGGGCCCACTCGCCGTCATTGCGGGAGTAATCGAGATAGAGCATGGATGCCACGGCATCCACGCGAAGGCCGTCGACGTGGAACTCCTCGAACCAGTACAGCGCGTTCGCGACGAGGAAGTTGCGCACCTCGTTGCGGCCGTAGTCGAAGATCAGGGTGCCCCAGTCCTTGTGCTCGCCGCGGCGGGGATCGGGGTGCTCGTAGAGGGCTTCGCCGTCGAACTTCGCCAGCGCGAAGTCGTCCTTGGGGAAGTGGCCGGGGACCCAGTCCATGATCACGCCGATGCCCGCCTGGTGCAGGCGGTCGATGAGGTAGCGCAGGTCGTCGGGGTCGCCGAACCGGCTCGTCGGCGCGTAGTAGCCCGACACCTGGTAGCCCCACGACCCGCCGAACGGGTGCTCGGCAAGCGGCAGGAACTCGACGTGCGTGAACCCCTGGGCGCCCACGTAGGCGATGATTTCGTCGGCCGCGGCGCGGTACGACAGCCCGGGGCGCCACGAGCCCAGGTGCAGCTCGTAGATCGACATCGGGCGGTCGATGGGAGCGGTGCGGGACCGCTCCTCGATCCACGCGTCGTCCTCCCACCGGTAGTCGGAGGTGGTGACGACGGATGCCGTCGCCGGCGGCGTCTCCGCCAGGCGCGCCATCGGGTCGGCCTTCTGGATCCAGGCGCCGGCGCGGGTGAGGATCTCGAACTTGTAGCGTGCGCCGACACCGACGCCGGGGACGAAGAGCTCCCACACACCGCTGCCGCCCATCGAGCGGAGGGCGCTGCCCGTACCGTCCAGCCGTTGAAGTCGCCGATGACGCGCACCGCGCGGGCGTCGGGCGCCCACACCGTGACCGCCGTGCCGGTCGAGCCGTCGAGCTCGCGCACGTGCGCGCCGAGGACGCGCCACAGCTCCTCGTGCCGGCCCTCCGAGATGAGGTGCAGGTCGAGCTCGCCGAGCGAGGGGACGTGCCGGTAGGGGTCGTCGGCGACGTGATCCGCCCCGCCGTCGTACGTCGCGCGCACGCGGTAGGCACCGGGCGCCTCGTCGACGACGCCCTCCCAGATACCCGAGCGGGTGTGCGTCAACTCGACGGTGGTACCGTCCTCGCGCTCCGCGACGACCTCGTTCGCAAGGGGCCGCCGCGTGCGGATCACCCAGCCGTCGGCGGTCTCGTGCACCCCGAGGACGCTGTGGGGGTCGTGGTGGGCGCCGTGGGCGACGGCATCCAGGAGTTCGGGAGGAAGAGCGGTCATCGAGACTCCTTCACGTGCAGGATGTGCACGGGTTCGGCGAATGCGTCCAGGCGCACGAAGTTGTGATCGGTCCAGGTCCACGCGGCACCCGTGATGAGGTCTTCGACCTCGTAGGGGGTGCCGGGATCGATGCCCCAGATCGTGGTGTCCAGGTGCACGGTCGTCTCGCGCGCCGAGTGGGGGTCGACGTTGGCCACGACGATGATCGTGTCGGAGGTGCCGGTCGGCGACAGCGCGGCGTCGAGGTGCTTGGCGTAGACGAGGATCGCGTCGTCGTCGCTCCACTGCACGTGCAGGTTGCGCAGCTGGCGGAGCGCGGGGTGCTCGCGCCGGATGCCATTGAGGCGACGGAGGTACGGGGCGAGGGAGTCGCCCGCGGCCTCGGCGCTCGCCCAGTCGCGGAACTTGTACTCGTACTTCTCGTTGTCGATGTTCTCTTCCGAGCCCGGCCGCGCGATGTTCTCGTACAGCTCATAACCCGCGTACACGCCGTACGTCGGGGCCGCGGTGGCTGCGAGGGCCGCGCGGATCTTGTACGCCGGACGCCCGCCGAACTGCAGGTACTCGGTGAGGATGTCGGGCGTGTTCACGAAGAGGTTCGGTCGCAGGAAGTCGGCCGTCTCGTGGGCGAGGCCGTCGAAGAACTCCTCGAGTTCCTGCTTGGTGTTCCGCCACGTGAAGTACGTGTAGCTCTGCTGGAAACCCGCCATCGCCAGGCCCTGCAGGGGAGCGGGCCGCGTGAAGGCCTCGGCGAGGAAGACCGCGTCGGGCTCCTCGGCGCTCACCGTCGCGATCAGCCACTCCCAGAACTGCAGGGGCTTGGTGTGCGGGTTGTCGACGCGGAAGATCTTCACGCCCTGCGCGATCCAGTGCCGCACGATGCGGAGGACCTCGGCCCGGATGCCGGCGGGATCGTTGTCGAAGTTGACCGGGTAGATGTCCTGGTACTTCTTCGGCGGGTTCTCGGCGTACGCGATCGAGCCGTCGGGGAGCGTCGTGAACCACTCGGGGTGTGCCGCGACCCACGGGTGGTCGGGCGAGGCCTGCAGTGCCAGGTCGAGTGCGACCTCGATGCCGTTCTCGCGCGCTGCGTCGACAAAGGCGCGGAAGTCCTCGAGGGTGCCGAGGTCGGGGTGGACGGTGTCGTGTCCGCCGGCCGGACCGCCGATGGCCCACGGCGAGCCGGGGTCGCCGGGGGAGGTGACGAGGGTGTTGTTGGGGCCCTTGCGGTTTTGCTCGCCGATCGGGTGGATCGGGGGCAGGTACAGCACGTCGAAGCCCATGTCGGCGACGCCCGGGAGGCGGTCGACAGCGGTCCGGAAGGTGCCGCTGATCACGGACCCGTCCTCGGCACGGGTGGCGCCTTCGGAGCGCGGGAAGAACTCGTACCAGGCGCCCACACCGGCGCGTTCGCGTTCGACGAGGAGTTCGGCATCCTTCCCAGCCGACGTCAGGCCCATGAGCGGGCGTGCGTCGAAGATCGCCGCGATCGCGGGGTCGCGGACGACCTGTAGGGCGACGTCGTCGTGCGTATCGGGGTCGCGCAGCGTGCGTGCGGCGTCGTACAGCAGGTCTTTGTCGGTACCCGGGCGCTTCTTCTCACCGCGCGCGCGGTCGAAGAGCTGCGCCCCCATCTCGCGCATGAGCGCGGAGTCGACGCCCGCCGCGATCTTGAGGTCGGCGGCGTGCTCCCATGTCGCGAACTCGTCGGCGAACGCCTCGAAGCGGAACCGCCACACACCCTGCTCGAGCGGAGCGATCAGCGTCGACCAGCGGTCGAACCCGTCGTTCAGCGGCGAGAGGCGGTGCAGCGACTCGTCGCCGGAGGGCGAGAAGAGCCGCACCTGCACGCCGATCTTGTCGTGCCCTTCGCGGAACGCCGTCACGGTGAAGGGGACGGCCTCACCGACGTACGCGGAGGGACGGAACTTCCCGCCCGGGACGGACGGATGCGGCAGCGCCAGCGGGATCCGTGGCGTCACCACCCCCTTCGAGGGCGTCGGTGTGATCGGACGCACGGGGATCGAGGCGGCGCTGCGCCAAGCGGGAACGGGCGTCGGGGTCGTCGTCGTGGTGGCCACGTTCCGAACCTATCGTGGGGCACCGACGTTCCCGCAGGGCTTGCCCCGGGCCTTGACAGAGTGACCGGGTTCGCCGACGGTGCGCCACGCTCGTCGGGGAGCGGCCCGCGCACACCGAACGGGCGAACGTGCTTAGCCGGACGCCGCGCCGTCAGTCCCGTGCGTCCACGCGGAACAGCCGCATCGACGTGCCGACGAACGGCAAGACCTCGCCGGGCGCCAGCCGCGGCGTGTCGTCGGACGGCGCCTCGTCGGCGCTCGACCACAGCGAGACGTACTCCACCTCGTCCGCGAGGACGGGCAGCGTCACGTCGATCGGACTCTCGTTCCCGTGCACGACGAGCAGGATGCGATTGGGCTCCTCGTTCTCGGGCGTCGAGGTCGCGAGGTACTGCAGCGTCCGGTGCGACGGGTCGGTCCATCGGTCGCTCGACATCGTCTCGCCGCGCTCGTCGAACCAGTCCATGAGCGAGGCGGAGGGGATGCGCTCCCCGAGGCGCGCGAAGCGGACGGGGCGCAGTGCCGGGTTCTCGCGGCGCAGACGCAGCAGCCGCTGCGTGTGCGCGAAGAGGTCCTCCTGCCAGGGCGCGAGGTCCCACGAGACCCAGGTCAGCGGCGTGTCGTGGCAGTAGGCGTTGTTGTTGCCGCGCTGCGTGCGCCCGAGCTCGTCACCGGCCGTGATCATCGGCACCCCGGCCGACAGCAGCAGCGTGCCGAGGAGGTTGCGCATCGCCTTGCGGCGCGTCGCGAGGATGCGCGGATCGTCGGTCTTGCCCTCGGCGCCGTGGTTGTACGACCGGTTCGNGGCGGCACCGTCGCGGTTCTGCTCGCCGTTGCCCAGGTTGTGCTTGACGTCGTACGAGACGAGGTCGCGCAACGTGAAGCCGTCGTGGGCCGTGACGAAGTTGACGCTCGCCAGAGGTCCGCGCTCCTCCGAGAACGTGTTCGACGACCCGGCGAGGCGTGTCGCGAAGCCGCCGATGCCGACGGGCGCCGTGCTCGCGCGTCGGGCGTAGTCGACCCTCGACGGCCTTGTACCGCTCGACGATGCGCCCGAGCGCCGCGTCGGCGTCGTCGCGGACGTCGTCGTACGTGACGCCGACGCAGTCGTCGTACGCGAGGTCGACACCGTCGTGGTCGAGCAGCATCTCGAGCACGTAGTCGCGCTCGGCGGTGGAGCGCGCGATCGGCCGGAAGACGCCGACGCGCGGCTCACGCGGC
>NZ_BADA01000260.1 GCF_000333395.1 Microbacterium sp. B19 | reverse complement strand
ACGCGCGTCGGCCAACCCTACGTGAACCAGCGGGAGCTCGGTGGCCTCCTCACCAACTTCTCGACGTTCTCCAAGCGCCTCGCGCGCATGAAGGAGCTCGAGGAGCTCGACTACGAGAACCCGGCCGAGAGCGGCTTCACCAAGAAGAAGCTCCTGCTCAAGAAGCGCGAGCTCGACAAGCTGCACAAGTCGCTCGGTGGTATCCGCAACCTGCAGAAGACCCCCTCGGCGATCTGGGTCGTCGACGCCAAGCGCGAGCACCTCGCCATCGACGAGGCCAAGAAGCTCGGCATCCCCGTCATCGGCATCCTCGACACGAACGCCGACCCGGACGAGTTCCAGTACCCGATCCCCGGCAACGACGACGCGATCCGCTCCGTGAGCCTGCTCACGCGCATCATCGCCGACGCCGCCGCCGAGGGCCTGATCCAGCGCCACCAGCCCGCGGGCGAGGACGAGGCCGCTGAGCCCCTCGCCGAGTGGGAGCGCGAGCTGCTCGAGACGAACGCCGAGACCACCGAGGCTGCGACCGAGTCCGCTGACGACGCCGCCGGCGCCGAGGCCCACGACGAGGCCGTCGCCGCCGAGTCCGGCGAGGAGACCGCTGAGGTCGCCGCCGCCGAGGCCACCGACAGCAAGTAAGCGCGCCGCCGCGACACCGCGGCGTCACCCGCACAGGCTACGATCCGGCGGGGTCGTACGCGCCCCCAGGGGTGCGCGCGGCCCCGCCGAGCTCACATCAGAACCACCAACGACTTAGGAGACGCCACACCATGGCAAACTTCACGATCGCCGACATCAAGGCCCTGCGCGAGCAGCTCGGCACCGGCATGGTCGACACCAAGAAGGCGCTCGAAGAGGCCGACGGCGACGTCGAGAAGGCCGTCGAGATCCTCCGCCTGAAGGGCGCGAAGGGTAACGCCAAGCGCGCCGACCGCTCCACGAGCGAGGGCCTCGTCACCGCCCGCGAGACCGAGGGCGCCGTGACGCTGCTCGAGCTCGCCTGCGAGACCGACTTCGTCGCCAAGAACGACCGCTTCATCGCGCTGGCCGACAAGGTCGTCGCCGCGGCTTCCGCCGCCGGTGCCGACTCCGTCGAGGCCGCCCTCGCCGCCGACGCCGACGGTCAGACCGTCGAGCAGCTCATCTCGGACGAGGCCGCCATCATCGGCGAGAAGGTCGAGCTCCGTCGCGTCCGCACCATCCGCGGCGAGAAGTTCGAGGTCTACCTGCACAAGACCAGCAAGGACCTCCCGCCCCAGGTCGGCGTCGTCCTCGCCTACACCGGCGACGACGCGGAGACGGCTCGCTCCATCGCGCAGCACATCTCCTTCGCCAACCCCTCGTTCCTCACCCGTGACGACGTGCCCGAGGCCGACGTCGAGAAGGAGCGCGAGATCGTCACCGAGATCTCCCGCAACGAGGGCAAGCCCGAGGCTGCACTCCCGAAGATCGTCGAGGGCCGCGTGAACGCGTTCTTCAAGCAGGTCGCCCTCCTCGACCAGGACTACGCGAAGGACAACAAGCTGTCCGTCGCGAAGGTCGCCTCCGACGCCGGTCTCACGCTGACCGACTTCGCCCGCTTCAAGGTCGGCGCGTAAGCACCGATGACAAGGCCCGGGATGCCATGGCATCCCGGGCCTTTTCCCTGCGCGCGTGGCGTATCGGTCGCGTCGGTGGGGGAGATAGTTTGAACCAGACGAGAGGACATGACACGTGATCGATGAAGCGACCCGGCGCCGCCGCGTTCTGCTCAAACTGTCCGGTGAGGCCTTCGGTGGAGGACAGCTCGGGGTCAACCCCGACGTCGTCAGCCAGATCGCCCGAGAGATCGCCGAGGCGGTGGATCGCGTGGAGATCGCGATCGTCGTCGGTGGCGGCAACTTCTTCCGCGGTGCGGAACTCAGCCAGCGCGGCATGGACCGCGGCCGTGCCGACTACATGGGCATGCTCGGCACCGTGATGAACTCGCTCGCGCTGCAGGACTTCCTCGAGCAGGCGGGTGCCGCGACGCGTGTGCAGTCCGCCATCTCGATGACCCAGGTCGCCGAACCCTACATCCCCCGTCGCGCGCAGCGGCACATGGAGAAGGGCCGCATCGTCATCTTCGGTGCGGGCGCGGGCCTGCCGTACTTCTCCACCGACACCGTCGCCGCCCAGCGTGCGCTCGAGATCGGCGCGTCCGAGGTGCTCGTCGCCAAGAACGGCGTCGACGGCGTCTACACCGCCGACCCCCGAGTGGATGCCACGGCCACCAAGCTCGACCACCTGACGTACGGTGACGCCCTCCAGAAGGGCCTCAAGGTCGTCGACTCGACTGCGTTCAGCCTCTGCATGGACAACGGCATGGACATGCGCGTGTTCGGCATGGAGCCCGCGGGCAACGTCACCCGGGCTCTTCTCGGCGAGACCATCGGGACGCTCGTCACGTCGTGACCCGGCGCGCGGGCCCGGGTGCCGGGCCCGCGCGCGATTAGACTGAGACGTCAGCCCCAACGAATGGAGTCACCGTGATCGCCGATGTCCTGGCCGATGCCGGAGCCCGCATGGACCGCGCCGTGGAGGCCGCGAAGGAGGACTTCGCCACCGTCCGCACCGGGCGCGCGAACCCCCAGATGTTCCAGAAGGTCCTGGTCGACTACTACGGCTCGCCGACCCCGCTGGCGCAGCTCGCCTCGCTGAACAACCCCGAGGCCCGCACGCTGGTGGTGAACCCCTACGACAAGTCGGCGCTCAAGGCCATCGAGCAGGCGATCCGCGACATGCCGAACCTCGGCGTCAACCCGACGAACGACGGCAACATCGTCCGCATCACGATGCCCGAGCTCACCGAGGACCGCCGCAAGGAGTACGTCAAGCTCGTGCGCAGCAAGGGCGAGGACGCCAAGGTGCAGGTCCGCAACCTCCGCCGCAAGGCCAAGGACGACCTGGATGCGCTGAAGAACGAGGTCGGCGAAGACGAGCTCGTCCGCGCCGAGAAGGAACTCGACGGCGTGACCCGTTCGCACGTCGACGCGATCGACGAGGCTCTCAAGCGCAAAGAGGCCGAACTGCTCGAGGTCTGACCGATGACCGAAGCCCCCGACGCGGACGAGCCGACGTCCGCCGCACCGCCCTCCCGACGGAGGGGGGATGCCGCGCGTCGCACACCGGCCACCGGTGAGACGGCGGCGGCGATCGAGTCGCAGCTGCGCGCGATGCGGACGGATGCCGAACACCACATCGCCCAGGCCCGGGCGGAGTTCGATCAGGCGAACGAGCGCATCAAGCAGCGCACGGGGCGCGATCTGATCCTCGCGATCCTCATCGGCGTAGCGATCGGTGTCGTGGTCGTGGCCTCGCTGATCTTCGTGAAGTGGCTGTTCGCGTTCTTCGCGCTCGGCGCAATGGTGCTCGGGGTGCTCGAATTCTCCCGCGCGCTGCAGGTGTCGGGCCGTCGCGTCGACCTCGTCCCGCAGCTGGCGGCGGGAGTCCTGCTGCTCGCCAGCGGCTACCTGGCGGGCCTCTGGATGCACTGGGTGGCCACGCTCGTCGCGGTCGCCCTCGTGGTCGTATGGCGTCTGGTCGCACAGTTGCACGCGGGCGATGGGCGAGCCCACAACGAGGTGCTCGCGGACGTGCTCGTCGCGGTCTTCGTGCAGCTCTACGTCCCCTTCCTCACGAGCATGGCTGTCATCCTGCTCGCCGAGGACGGAGGCGAATGGTGGGTGCTCGCGTTCCTCGTGCTCGCCGTCGTTGCCGACACGGGCGCGTACGTGTCGGGACTCACTTTCGGCCGCGGGGGACGGCATCCCATGGCTCCCCGCATCAGCCCGAAGAAGACGTGGGAGGGCTTCGCCGGCGCGTTCGTCGCCGCCCTCGCCGCCGGTGTGCTGTTGGCGGTGTTCATGCTCGGGGTGCCGTGGTGGGCCGGTCTCATCTTCGGGGCAGTGGTGCTGGCCACCGCCACGGTGGGTGACCTCGGCGAGTCGATGCTCAAGCGCGACCTCGGCATCAAGGACATGAGTTCCTGGCTTCCGGGTCACGGCGGCGTGCTGGACCGGCTCGACTCGATCCTGCCGTCCGCGACCGCCGCTCTGGCTCTGTACTACCTCCTCTCGCCCCTGGGAGTGTCATGACCGACACCGAGACCTCACGCCCGGCACGCTCCACGCCGTTCCCCGACGCGCCCCGTCGCAAGAAGGGCTACGAGAAACGCGCCGTCGATACGTTCCTCGAGAAGGCCCGCGACGCGTTCGAGGCCGACGAGCCCGGCGCCCTCCGCTCGACGGAGGTGCGGGAGGCATCCTTCCCCCTGGTGCGCGGTGGCTACGCCATCGGACCCGTGGATGCCGCGCTCGGGCGCGTCGAAGACGCTTTCGCGGCGCGGGAACGCGAATACGCGCTCTCCCGCCTCGGTGCCCGCGCTTGGGTGGCCGAGACGCGGGACACGGCCCAGGTCGTGCTCGATCGGCTGTCGAGGCCGCGTCGGGCACGGTTCGAGAGAGTCGGCATCCTGAACTTCGGCTACGCCGTCGACGAAGTCGACATCGTCGCCGACCGCATCTCGCGGTACCTCTCCGCGGGCGACCCGGTGACGGCGGAACAGGTGCGTTCCGTGGCTTTCCGCGTGGAGCGCAACGGCTACCGCGAGGCGCAGGTCGATGCCGTCCTGGACGCGGTCGTCGAGGTCATGCTCGCGATCGGCTGAACCCTGCCTCCCCTGATCACGAACCCATCGGTAGAATCGACCCCACTGTGACTTCCGGATCCGACCTCACGCGTGCGTCCTCCCGACGTGTGGCCCGTCGCGGCCACACCGTCGTCGATGTCGTGCACACGGCACCGTCGGGTCGTCGGGGTCCCCACTGGACGCGTCGACGCGGGGTCGTGACGGTCTTCGCGGCGTGCGCGGCGCTGGCTTTCACAGGGGCGTACGTCGGCCCGATGGGCAGTGCGATCTCGCGCGCGCAGGCCGAAGAACCCAAGACCGTGACGCTCTACGCCGAAGGACTCGGCGATGCGCAGCAGGTGTCCGTCGGCGGTGACAAGCAGGCTCCGACGCTCGACCGCTCGAGCTACAACGTCTACGTCAAGCCGAAGCCCACCCCGACGCCCACGCCCACCGAGAAGAAGAAGACCCAGGGCTCGGAAGCCTCAAGCGGGGGCGGCGGCCCGGTTCTCTACTCCGGCGGCGGCGCGCCGAGCGAGTGGATGGCGGCCGCGGGCATCTCCGAGGCCGACATGGGCTACGTCAATTACATCGTGAGCCGCGAGAGCGGCTGGAACCCGAACGCGACCAACCGATCGTCCGGCGCGTGCGGTCTGGTGCAGGCCCTCCCGTGCAGCAAGGTGCCCGGCAACGGCTACGACCCGGTGGACAACCTGCGGTGGGGCACCGGCTACGCCACGAGTCGGTACGGCGGGTGGGCCGGGGCGTACGCGTTCTGGACCGCCAACAACTGGTGGTGACGCGCGGGTGCCCCGTTCCCGCAAGCGTCGGCCGTCGAGTGACCGCTCCGACGCCTCGCTCGATCGCCTGATCGCGGGCTGGAAGCGCACCGAGGTCAAGCGCGGCGCGGAATGGACCGTGCAGCCCCTTTCTGCGGCCCAGGCGCAGAAGCCGTACATCTGCCCGGGCTGCGGCCGTACCGTCGAGGTGGGTGTGGCCCACGTCGTGGTCTGGCGCGCGGACGGAGTTCTGGGCGACTCGGCGGACCTCGCCGCCCGTCGCCACTGGCACACGCACTGTTGGAGGATCGCCTGATGGAGATACGCGGACCGGTGCTCCTTCCCGCTCGCCGGGAGGACATCGAGTTGACGACGGTCGACGGCCTGACGCTCGTGGGCGAACTGGCGCTGCCGGAGGTGCGCGAGCCCGTCGCGACGCTGGTGACCCTGCATCCGCTCCCGACGGCGGGCGGCTTCATGGACTCGCACATCCTGCGCAAGGCCGCCGGGCGGCTTCCCGCGCTGGCGGATCTCGCGGTGCTGCGCTTCAACACCCGCGGGACGACGTCTCCGCGCGGGACGAGCGAGGGAACATTCGACGGGGGAGCGGGTGAAGTCTTCGACGTCGCCGCGGCGGTGGACTTCGTGCGGGAACGCGGGCTTCCTCGCCCCTGGCTCGTCGGCTGGTCGTTCGGAACCGAGCTGGCGCTGAAGTACGGTCGCGATCACGACATCGAGGGCGTCATCCTGCTCTCCCCGCCCCTGCACCGGGCCACCGCCGAGGAGGTCGCGGCGTGGGCGGGCGACGGGCGTCGCATGGTGGTGCTCGTGCCCGAGTTCGACGACTACCTCCGCCCGGCCGAGGCGCGCGAGCGGTTCGCCGCGGTGCCCCACGCGAATCTCATCGCCGTGGAGGGCGGTAAGCACCTCTGGGTCGGGGAGACTCAGACGCGCCGCGTGCTCACGGAGATCGTCGCGGCCGTCAACCCCGATGCGCTGCCGCTCCCGGTCGAGTGGGACGGGCCGGTCGCCGACTGAGCCTCAGCGCTCGTTCTGCCGCGGGATGATGACTTCCCGGTAGATGATCAGGATGCTCGCCGCCACCGGAATCGCGATGAGCGCGCCCAGGAGGTTGAGGAGCGCTCCTCCCGCCAGAGCGGAGACCACCACGACCGAACCGGGGACGGACACCGCACGGTTCATGATGCGCGGCGAGATCACGTACGCCTCGATCTGCATGTAGACGAGGTAGTAGATGGCCGCGATCAGGGCGATCGTGGGGGAGCCGAGCCCCGGGATCAGGCACGTCAGCACGATGATCGTGGACCCCGTGAGGGTTCCCACCAGCGGGATGAGCGAGAAGAAGAACGCGATCACCGCGAGCACCGCGGGGAAGGGCGCCTTGATGATGCTCAGGAAGATCGCGCTCAGGATGCCGTTGATCACGCCGAGGCTCACCTGACCCATGACGTAGTAGCCGACGGAGTCGGTGATCTTCTCGGACAGCTCGATGAAGCGCGCACGCTTGGAGGCCGGAACGAGCTGGTAGACGGCGGACTTCAGCGACGGCGTGGACGCGGTGAAGTAGATCGTGAGGATGAGCACGATGAACGCGCCGCCCAGGCCGGCCGCGACCGCGCCACCGACCGTCAGCAGGCTGTTGCCGATCATGGTGGAGATCGACCCGACATCCAGCGTCGAGAACCAGTGCTGTACGCCCGCCCACAGCTCATCGAGCCGCAGCCAGGGGAAGTTCGCCGTCGCCCACTGTTGGACGCCCGCAACGATCTCGTTCCACTTGCCGGGTTGCAGCAGATTCTGGATCTGATCGACGAGTTGCGCGATCTGGCTCACGATGATCGGCACGACCATGAAGATGATGCCGGCGAAGACGCCGAGAACTCCCAGGATCGTGAGGAGCACGGCCGCCCAACGCGGCAGTCCGCGCCGTTCGAGGAACGACACGACCGGGTCGAGACCGAGCGACAGAAAGAGCGCCGTCCCGACGTACAACAGGATCGTTGAAAGGTTCTGCACGCTCCCGATGACGAGCAGCCCGACTCCGACGCCGAGGGTCGCGAGCAGCGCGACCCGGAAAGGATTGTGGATCTTCATCCGCAGCGACTCCTGCCTCCGGAGGGCGACGTGCCCATCCGCACAGGATACTGAGCGCCGCCCGCAGAACGGGACCGCCGGGCCTACCCGCGAACTTTCAGCCGGGCTCGGCTAGTCTGAAACGTCGATTCTTCGGTGGCCGCCGGTGTCGCCGGTGAGGATGGTGTGTAGCGTGAGATTCGTCTGGGCCGTGGTGGCGTTCGTCATCGCCGCCGCCATGATCGGCGCGGGCATTGCTCAGCGCACCGTCTTCCAAGGGCCCGCGGAGGCCACGGAGGCGATCCAGACCGACGGGGCCACGGCCTACACGCTCATCGACGGGGCCGTCCTCACCAGCCTGCCGGGGGCGCAATCGCTCCGCGTCGAGGGCACGGGTGCCGTCTTCGTCTCCTACGCTCGCACCAGCGACGTGAAGGCCTGGCTCGCGGACGTCCCGTACACCGCCGTGACCCCGGGCGGCGACCCGGACACCGTCACGACCGCACTCGTTCCCGCGTCGACCACGGCACCGTCGGGTGACGCCACGACCGCGCGGACACCCGTGGGCTCCGACCTCTGGCTCGACGAGTACCAGCAGACCGGCTCGTTCAGCACGACGCTGCAGCTTCCGTCCGACATGAGCGTCCTCGTCGCCAGCGACGGCAGTGCCCCCGCCCCCACGAACATCACCCTCACCTGGCCGATCGACAACTCGACACCGTGGGCGGGACCACTGATCGNCGGAGGGCGCGTCGCGCTGCTCGCGGGCATCGTGCTGTACCTGCTCGGCATCCTGCACGTCCGGCGGTCCCGTCGCCGGCGCCGCAGGGTCTCCCGCTCCCGGTGACCGA
>NZ_BADA01000261.1 GCF_000333395.1 Microbacterium sp. B19 | reverse complement strand
CGCCGAACTCGAGGCCGCCCGTGGTCAAGATCATGGACTACGGCAAGTTCAAGTACGAGGCAGCTCAGAAGGCCAAGGAAGCGCGTCGCAACCAGGCGAACACCGTCCTCAAGGAGGTCCGGTTCCGTCTGAAGATCGAGGCGCACGACTACATCACCAAGCTCAAGCGCGCTGAGGGGTTCCTCCAGGCGGGCGACAAGGTCAAGGCGATGATCCTGTTCCGTGGTCGTGAGCAGTCCCGTCCCGAGCAGGGTGTGCGCCTGCTCCGTAAGTTCGCCGAGGACGTCGCCGAGTTCGGCACGGTCGAGTCGAAGCGTGTCGTCGGCCGGAGCGGCGGACTGCTCCTCGGTGGGGATGTCAGCGCCCTCGGGCGCGTCAACGGGCTGGGTCTCGGAGATGGACTCCACGAGTGCTCCTCAGAAATGAAACATGGTCAAATCACGGGTATCGCTGCAGAGCGCAGACGAAGATCACACCAGCGGTTCGGGAGACTGCAGCCGAGACCGGGTTCGCGATTTGTTGCGGATTTCGCAGGTGGTGCAGAGGCTCAGATTCGCGTGCTAAGCGGAACCCTCTGCGGGCTTCACTGTACCACCCTTGACGTCGACGGCGAGCATGAGCGCCTGCCACGGGGTGTCGACGACGGATGCGGTAAGGTCTGCGGCCGCCACACGCTGGCCCGGACCGTCCGCGAGCACCAGGACGCTCGGTCCCGCACCCGACACGACCGCCGCGTATCCCTCGGCGCGCAGCGCCCGCACGAGCCGGTCCGTCTCGGGCATCGCCTGCGCGCGGTAGTTCTGGTGCAGCTTGTCCTCGGTCGCGGCCATCAGCAGCTCGGGGCCGCGCGGAAGTTCTGCACGATCACCTCTTGCACATGGCCGTGCCGGTCGTCGAGGTCGCGCAGGGCGATGAGCGACTCGGCGCGGTCGCGGACGGTCTCGCCGATGCCGACCAGGATGCCGGTCGTGAACGGGATGCCAGCGGCCCCCGCGTCGTC
>NZ_BADA01000262.1 GCF_000333395.1 Microbacterium sp. B19 | reverse complement strand
TCCTGTTCTCCCTCGCCGGCATGATCGCGATCGACCTCAAGGTCGGGCTCGCGCTGCGCACCGCGCCCGGGCGGACGGCGCTCGCGGTGGTGCTCGGCACGCTGTTCTTCCTCGCGTGGGATGCCGTCGGCATCCTGTCCGGGATCTTCGTGAAGGGTGACAGTCCGCTGTTCGTCGGGATCGACGTCGCACCCCATCTCCCGCTCGAGGAGGTCTTCTTCCTCCTCTTCCTCAGCTACCTCGCGATCGTGTTCTGGACGATCTTCGAGCGGATCCGGACGAAGCGGGATGCCACGACCCGGGCGCCCGCGCAGGTCGAGGAGTCCGCCTCGTGACGTACCCGATGATCGTGGTGCCGTTCGTGCTGATCACCGCCGTCGTGACGCTCCTCAGCGTCCGCCGCCCGGCGTTCGGCCGTCGGATGCGCGCCTCCGCGCTCGCGGCGCTCGTCCTCGTCGTCCTCACCGCGGTGTTCGACAACATCATGATCGCGGTCGGCCTCTTCTCGTACCCGCCGCAGCACCTCAGTGGCATCCGCATCGGCCTCGCTCCCCTCGAGGACTTCGCCTACCCGGTCTGCGCGGCCTTCCTCGTGCCCGCGCTCTTCACGCTCGTCTCCGCCCGGAGGGAACCCGCATGACCACCCCCGCCCTGACCCCGGGCCGCGTGCTGCGCGAGCTGTTCGTCTCGTCGCGGCCCGTGAGCTGGATCAACACGGCGTTCCCGTTCGCGGCCGCTTACCTCCTGACCACGCGTCAGATCGATGTCGTGTGGATCGTCGGCATCCTGTTCTTCCTCGTCCCGTACAACCTCACGATGTACGGCGTGAACGACGTGTTCGACTACGAGTCGGACCTCCGGAACCCTCGCAAGGGCGGTACGCACGGCGCGGTGCTCGCGAAGCGCATGCACCCGATCACGCTGTGGGCGTCGGCGCTGTCGTGCCTGCCGTTCGTGGTGTTCCTCGTGATCGTCGGATCGCCGCTGTCGTGGCTCGTATTGGCCCTCAGCCTGTTCTTCGTCGTGTTCTACTCCGCTCCCCCGCTGCGGCTGAAGGAGCGGCCGTTCGCCGACTCGGTCACCAGCAGCATCCACTTCTTCTCCCCCGCGGTCTACGGACTCGTGCTGGCCGGGGCGACGTGGACGTGGCAACTCGTCGCCGTGCTCGTCGCCTTCGCGCTGTGGGGCATCGCGTCTCACGCCTTCGGCGCCGTGCAGGACGTCGAAGCCGACCGCGCCGCCGACATCTCGTCGATCGCCACCGCCCGTGGAGCCCGGTGGACCGTGCGGTTCGCGCTCGTCGCGTACGCCCTCGCCGGCGTCGTGATGCTCTTCACCGCGTGGCCGGGGCCCCTCGCGGCACTGCTCGTGATCCCGTACCTCGTGGTGTGCTGGCCGTACCGCAACGTGACGGATGCCACCTCCGACACCGCCACCGCCGGCTGGAACCGCTTCCTGTGGCTGAACCAGATCGCCGGCTTCGGCACGACGCTGCTGTTGATCTGGTGGTGGTTCCTGAGCGCGTGACCCGCGGGGTTGAGCGGGTGGGGCAGCGGGTGCGTGCGGTGGGTGGCCCCGCGGTGGATCCCCGGCGTCGGATGCTCGATTGAGTGTCCAAGACACGCGGATGCCAGCTGGCACCGTCCGCGTGTTGTGGACACTGAAACGCGGGTGGGGGCGCGCCTGCGGCCAGAGCCCGGGGCAAGAAAGACGCCGGCACCCCGAAGGGCACCGGCGTCTCTTTCGCTGAGGATCAGCCCGACGGACTCGGGGTCGGCGCGGGAGTCGCGGTCGACCCGCCGCCGGCACCCTGGGCCTCCAGATCGAGCAGGCGTTGCACCGCGGCGTTCAGGCGTGCGTCCTGCGTCGCGAACTCGGCGAGGTTCCCCGCCGTGAGGGCGGCCTGCTTCGCGGCCAGGGCCGACTGCGCCTCGGCCAGCGCTGCCGCGTAGTCGCCGGAGGGCGCGGTGGGCGTCGTCGACGTGCCGCCGCCCTGACCGTTCTGGTCGGTGGGCGTCACCGTCTCGTCGCCCGTGGCAGCTCCCGAGTCACCACCGAAGAGGCTGTCGAGCGCCTCGCTCAGGGTGTTCTCGAACGCGATCTTGTTGCCGAACGCGACGAGCACGCGTCGCAGCTGCGGCAGCTGGGTTCCACCGGCCGACTGCACGAAGACCGGCTGCACGTACAGCAGACCGCCACCGACGGGAAGGGTCAGCAGGTTGCCGTTCAGCACCTGCGACTGGCCCTGCCGCAGCAGGTTGATCTGCGACGACACGTTCGTGTCGGAGTCGAACGTGTTCTGCACCTGGCCCGGTCCGGGCACGGTCGTGGCCGCGTCGATGACGAGCATCCGCAATCGTCCGTAGTCCGGACTCTTCGTACCCTTCTGATCGCCCGCGTTGGAGTCGACCGCCAGGTAGCCGGTGAGCACGTTGCGTGCTTGCCCGCCCTGAGATGCCGGGATGAAGCTCGTGAACATCGAGTAGGTCGGGGAGTCCTGCCCGGGCATCTTCATCGTCAGGTAGTAGGGCGGCTGGAGCTCGGCCGGGTTCTGCGGATCGTTCGGCGTCGTCCAGCGGTTGTCCTGCTGGAAGAACGAGCGCGCGTCGTCGACGTGGTAGACGCCGAGCATCGAACGCTGCACCTTCATGAGGTCGGTCGGGTAGCGCACGTGACTCATGAGGTCGGCCGACATGTCGCTCCACGGGTGGAGGCTCGACGGGTAGATCTTCTGCCAGGCCTGCAGGATCGGGTCCTGGTCGTCCCAGGCGTAGAGGGTGACGCTGCCGTCGTAGGCATCCACCGTCGCCTTCACCGAGTTGCGGATGTAGTTGATGTTGTCGATCGTGTAGTTCGGCGACGGGGTGTTCGAGTCGTTGATCGCCCGCGACAGCGAGACGCTCGACGAGTACGGGTAGTTCGCGCTGGTCGTGTACCCGTCGATGACCCACTTGATGCGCCCGTCGACCACGGTCGGGTACGGGTCGCTGTCGAGCGTCAGGTACGGCGCAACCTTCTGGACGCGGTCCTTGGGGTTGCGGTCGTACAGGATCTGCGAGTCCTCGTTGACGTAGTCGGAGAAGAGGATCTGCTCGGACTGGAACTTCAGCGCGTAGATGAGGCGGTTGAAGACGTTGCCGACGCTCGGGCCGCCGTTGCCGCGGAAAGTCGTCCGCGTCTCGCTGCCGCCATCCGCACCGATCGGGTAGTCGAGTTCGATGGGATCGCGACCCTCGGGTCCTCCCACGATCGAGTACGGCGGCGACTGCTCGCCGAAGTAGACGCGCGGCTCGTACTTGAGGTCGGTGAGGAAGCCGGTGCCGGGAATCGACTGCTCGAGGAAGACCGGGTCACCGTCGTCGGTGCGCTCGTTACCGGCCGCGGCCACCATGCCGTACCCGTGCGTGTACACGAGGGTGGAGTTCTGCCAGGTCGCGGCATCCCCCAGCTGACCGATGTTCAGTTCGCGCAGGGCGACGACCGTGTCCTGGCTCTGCCCGTTGATCTCGTACCGATCGACGTCGAGCGGATTGCCGAACTGGTAGTACGCGCGATACTGCTCGAGCTGCCGGACGGTGGGGCTGATGATCGCCGGGTCCATGATGCGCAGCTGAGCGGTGGATGCCGCGTCGTTCCGCAGCTGGCCCGCCTGCGCCGTCGTCGTCGCCTCGAAGTTCTCCTTCTCGACGTTGTCGATCCCGTACGCGGCCTTCGTGCTGTCGATGTTGCGCTGGTAGAACTGGCTCTCCAGGGCGAGCTGGTTCGGACGCACCTGGAAGGTGTTGACCGCCCACGGGATGGCCGCGCCCACGACGATCGCCGAGACGACGAGCAGCGCCGTCGCGATCAGCGGGTAGCGCCAACGGCCGATGAACGCCGTGACGAAGAAGGCCAGGGCGACGATGACCGCCGCGATGGCGAGGATCGTCTGACCGGGGATGACGGCGTTGACCCCGACGTACCCGGGGCCGGTGATCCGGTCCTCCTGGTTGATGAGGGTCGTGAAGCGGTCGAGCCAGAGGCTCGCGCCCTGCAGGAGCAGGTACAGACCGGCGAGGATGGCGAGCTGGATGCGAGCGGCCTTGGAGATGCGCAGCTCGCGCTGCCCCACGCGCACCGATCCGTACAGGTAGGACACCACGGCGGTGAGCAGCAGGCAGACGAGCACGACCGCCGAGGCGAACCCGAGGACGCTCGTGTAGAACGGCAGGCCGAACAGGTAGAAGCCCGTGTCCAGGCCGAACTGCGGGTCGGTCGTCGAGGTGGGCACGCCGTTGAACCACAGCCACGTCGTCTCCCACTGCGCGGAGGCGGCGAAGCCCGCGAAGAAGCCGAAGAAGATCGGGATGCCCCACATCGCCAGACGCCGCAGCGGTTCGACGACCTCCTGGTAGCGGTCGAGCTGCGAACTCAACCGCGCGTAGACGGGACGCAGGCGGTACGCGAGCTGGATGACGCCCCACACCGGCACCGCCATGGCGAGGAAGCCCACGACGAACATCACCGTGCGCGCGATCCACTGGGTGGTCAACACCTCGGTGAATCCCAGCTGCGAGAACCACATCCAGTCGGCGTAGAGGTTCGCGAAGACGAAGAACGCGACGACCAGGGCGGCGATGACTGCCAGCGTGATCGAGATGATCCGTCGTGAACGGTTCGGGGGCGTGGCCTGGTTCGGCGCTGAGGTCGTGGTCACGCGTCCATCCTAGGTGTCGGCCTCTGAGGGTAAGCCGTGGATACTACGATCCCGAGGCGGGCGTCCCGTCGCACGACGGGAGGGCGTCGAGGTCGCCTCCGTCGCGGATCGTCTGCAGCACGGTCAGCGAATCCTGGAGCTTGGACACGGCGAACACCCGGATGCCACTGGGCACGTGCCCGACCACCTCGTTGCAGTTCGACTGCGGGGCGAGGAACCACGTCGCGCCGGCGTTGCGCGCGCCGTAGAGCTTCTGACGGATGCCGCCGATCCCGCCGACGTTGCCGTCGGCATCGATGGTGCCGGTGCCCGCGATGTGCTGGCCACCGGTCAGGTCGCCGGGCGACATCTTGTCGATGATGCCGAGCGCGAACATCATGCCCGCGCTCGGACCGCCGACATTGTTGATCTGGATCTTCACGTCGACGGGCAGGTCGAAACTCAGCGTCAGGCCGACGCCCAGGAGCCACTGCTGCTGTCCGTTCACATCGGTGAGACGCGGAGTCACCGACACCGAGCTGGCCGTGCCGTCGCGCTCGACGCCCAGGGTCAGCGCGGATCCCGCGGCCGCTTGGACGGCGGAACGCACGTCGTCGACGCTCGCGACGGCGGAGCCGTTCACGGACGTGATCACGTCGCCCACCTGCAGCACGCCCGTGGACGCGCCGTCGTCCGTGACCGTGCCGACCACGATGTCCTGCGGGACCGTGTACCCGAGCTGGCGCAGCGCCGCCGCAGACGCCTCGAGCTGCGAGTCGGTCATCATCGCGGCGTTCTCGTTGTTGCGCTGCTCTGTGGACTGGCCCGCGGGGAAGATGCGATCCAGCGGCACCACGGCGCGCGACGGGTCGAACCATGCCTGCGCCAACTCGATCCAGCTGGGCGTGCGCTCGCGATTCCCGTTGATCTGGACGGTCAGCAGATCCAGCTGGCCCTGCGATGTCGAGTCCTGCTCGTCCGGCACGGTGATGAGCGGAACCTCGTTGCCGTCGGCATCCGGAGACGTGCCCAGGGTGTTGAGCACCGGACCCGGCTGCTGGATGACGTACGACGACGGGAGGAACGTGAAGACGAAGAGGATGAGCGCGGCCACGAGCAGCGACCACGCACCGAGAATGGTGGAGCGGCTCCAGCGGCGGCGGGGGGCGGGCACGACGGAGGTGTTCTCGTCGAACAGGGTCACGGGTCCTACCTTTGCCGGGTCGTTCGCGCGCGGCGTAAGCGGCGAAGGGCCGAGCCGAGGAGAGCGAGGAAACGTGCGACTAGCGTAGATCCCGTTCCCCCAGACCCGGCTGAAAGGCGGCTGAAGTGGCAGACGACGACCGGAGCCCCGAGGAGGAGTTCCAGGAGCTCATGCGGCGCCTGATGTCCGGCGACACGTCCGGCCTCGACCCTGAACAGCTGTCGCGCCTCTCGGGCATGCAGATCGACCCGGCCATGATGCAGGCCGTGATGAACCAGCTTCAGGGCGCCTTCTCCGGCGCGCAGGACGGCATCGACTGGAGTCTGGCGGAGCGGCAGGCGCTGCACATCGCGAACCAGGACGGCCTCGGCGTGTCGACGGGTCAGCGCACCGACCTCGACCAGGCCTTCGCGCTGGCGGCGCTGTGGCTGGGCGAGTCGACCACGATCTCCGACCTCCCCCGCCCGCCCAAGGCCGTCACGCGCGGAGCCTGGGTCAGCGCGACGCTCCCCGTATGGCAGGAGCTCGCCGAACCTGTCGCCACGAGCATCGCGGACGCCCTCACGGAAGCCCTCGGCCAGCAGGCTCCCGACGACATGCAGGACCTCATCGCCGGCGCCGGCCGCCTGATGCGGACCGTCGGCGGCTCGCTCTTCGCCACCCAGCTCGGCCACGTCGTCGGACGCCTCTCCACCGAGGTGGTGGGAGGCGGGGATGTCGGCATCCCGGTCATGCCCGACGGCGACGCCGCGATCCTGCCGCAGAACTTCGCCGACTTCGGTCGCGACCTGGAGATCCCGGAAGATCAGTTGGCGCTCTACCTCGCAACCCGCGAGCTCGCCCACGCGCGCCTGTTCCGCCACGCCAAGTGGCTCCGGCTGCACGTGATCTCGCAGGTGCGGGAGTTCGCGCACGGCATCCACGTCGACACCGACGCGCTCGAGGAGCTGGCGTCGCGCTTCGACCCGTCGCAGCCCGACGAACTCCGCGGCGCGCTGGAGAGCGGTGCCCTCCTGCCGCAGCGGTCGGAAGAGCAGACGGCCGCACTGACCCGCCTCGAGAACCTCCTCGCCACGATCGAGGGCTGGGTGGACGTGGTCACGGAGGACGCGACCTCGCGGCTCCCCTCGGCGGCCCGTATCGCGGAGGCCGTGCGCCGCCGCCGCGCTGTCGGCGGCCCCGCCGAGCAGGCACTGGGCTCGCTCGTCGGCCTCGAGCTGCGCCCCCGGCGCATGCGCGAAGCGGCGGCGATGTGGCGCGCGGTCACGGAGGCTGTCGGCGTCGCCGGACGCGACGCGCTGTGGGACTACCCCGATCTCATGCCGTCGGCGGAGGACATCGACGACCCCGCCGGACTGATCGCTCGCCTGACGGCCGCCTCGCGGGGAGAAGCGACTCCCGCGGATGCCATGGACGATGCGCTCGCTCAGCTCATCGCCGAGGAGACCGCGGGGCTCGCCGACGGTTTCGGCGGCGGCGACGACGAGCCGGGGGATGCCGGTCGCGACGGCGACGACGACCCCACGCCGGGCGACCAGCGGCCGGTCTGAGCCCTCCTCCCCAGGGCACTTTCTTTCGGAGTGCCCTGGGGACAACCGCAGAGAGGGCCTCGCGGGCCGCCATCATCGGGGCATGCTCCGACTCGATCCCTCCGCTCCCCCGCTCTGGCGCCACGACGGCACCGTGCAGTTCGGCGCCCCGGCCCGCGGCCACCTGATCCACCGATTCCCGTGGACGGATGCCGCGCTGACGGCGCTCGAGGCCGGGACGTCGCGCCTCGCACTCCGCGCCGTGGTGCGCCTGCACGGTGGCACCGATCGCGACGCCGAAGACCTGCTCGCGGCCGTCTCCCCCGCCCTCGCCCGGCGCCGACGAACGGCTCCGCTCGTGGTGCAGGTCGCCGACGACCTCCCGGCCCGGACCGTGCGAGCGGTCCTCGCGGCATTCCCCGCCCGAACACCCCGCATCGATTGGGCGGGACCGGCGACCCACCCGGTGCCCGACGGCGCGCGGGTCGTCCTACTGGCCGCCCATCGTGTGGACCCGCGTCGCGCGGTTGAGCTCTCGCGGCGCGATGTCGTGCACCTCCCGGTCGTGTTGAGCGCGACGACGGCGACCGTCGGCCCCGTGATCGCGCCCGGGCTCACCGCGTGTCTGAGCTGCTTGGATGCCACGCGCCGCCGGGAGGACGCCTCGTGGCCGCTGATCGCCGCGCAACTGCTCGCGCGAGCCCAGCCGGACACCGACGTGACCCTCGCGGCGGAAGCGGCGAGGGCGGCGCGGCACCTGGTCAGCGGTCGGATCGACTCCGTGACGCGCTCGCTGGAGCTGCGCGCCGACTCGCTCCAGCGGGTCTGGCGAACCCATCGGCCGAGCGAAGACTGCCGCTGCCGATCTCTCGAAGAAACCGCGACGGCGTCCGCTCCGATCGCCCTCGACCACGAGACCAGCTCACCGACAGCGTTCGCGCGGCCCGCGTGACGCCGACGTACGCCAGACGACGTTCCTCGTCGACGGCCTCGAACGTCTGCGCGTACGAGATCGGCAAGAGGCCCTCACTGACCCCGATGAGGTAGACGTGATCCCATTCCAGACCCTTGGCCGCGTGCAGCGTCGCCAGCGTCACCGTGCGCGTCGCGGGTTCGTGCTGGTCCTTCGCACGGGCCTGGAGATCGTCGGTGAATGCACGCAGATCGGTACCCTCGGGCGCTTCTTCCGCCAATCGCAGGAGGGCGGCGCGGGCCTCCCACGCGTCGCGGAGTGCGCCGCCCGCCGCGGGCGGTTCGTCGGTGAGGCCGATACTGCGCAGGACGTCGCGAACGGTGGCGAGGAAGCCCGTCTCGAGCGGCGCGACCGACGCGGCCCGCAACGCCATGAGCGCCTGGCGCACCTCGGGGAGATCGAAGAACTTCCGGCCGCCGAGCACCGTGGCCGCGATCGACTGCTTCGCCAGCGCGTTCAGGAGGACCGCCGACTGCGCGTGCGATCGGTAGAGCACGGCGATGCTCCGCGGATCCGTCCCGCCGCGGACGGTGGCGGCGATCGCCGTGGCGACTCCCTCGGCCTCGGCCTCTTCGTCGTCGAACGCGCGCACGGTGGGCACGGGCGCATCGTCCGTGTCCGCCGCGACGAGTTCGAGGGCGCCGGCGCGACCGCGCATGAGGTCGTTCGCGACGGCGAGTACGGCGGCTGTCGAACGGTAGTTGCGTTCGAGACGCACGACGCGGGCGTCTTCGTGAACGCGGGCGAAATCGAGCAGGTACCGCGAGTCGGCGCCCGTGAACGAGTAGATCGTCTGGCTCGCGTCGCCGACCACGCACAGGTCTCGTCGGTCGCCCAACCAGAGTTCGAGCAGCCGGTTCTGCAGCGGCGAGACGTCCTGGTACTCGTCGACCGTGAAGTGCCGGTACTGCTCGCGGACCGCGGCGGCCACGCGGGGCTCGGCCTCGATCATCCCCGCACAGGTCAGCAGGACGTCCTCGAAGTCCATCTGGCGGCGCTCGTCCTTGAGCTTCTCGTAGGAGCGCTGCAGCGCCACGACCTGATCGACGTTCAGCCGACCGATCCCGCCGGGACGCTCGGCCGCGTACTGCTCGATCGAGCGCATCGTGACCTTGCGCCATTCGATCTCGCCGGCCACATCGCGCAGCGTCGCGGTGTCGGGCGCCAGTCCGACGCCGTCGGCGGCGTGGGCGAGCAGGCGGACCTTGTTGTCGATGATCGTCGGCGCCTGATCGCCCGCCAGGGTCGGCCAGAAGAAGTTGACCTGGGCCAGAGCGGCCGCGTGGAACGTGCGCGCCGACACACCCGTCACCCCGAGCTCGCGCAGTCGGCCGCGCATCTCACCCGCGGCTTTCGCGGTGAACGTCACGGCCATCACCCGCTGCGGCGAGTACGCCCCGGTGTCGACGCCGTGGGCGATCCGTCGGGTGATCACGCGGGTCTTCCCGGTGCCGGCGCCGGCGAGGACGCAGACCGGTCCGCGGAGAGCGCGCGCCGCTTCGAGCTGGTGCTCGTCGAGTCCGCTGAGGGGGTCCACGCTCACGGGAGTTCCCGGTACCACTCGTCGATCAGACGGTGGGCGATGGATGCCGCGCCCGGAAGCTGCACCTCCGCCTCGCCCCGAAGGGCCGCACCGACCTCGGACCGGTCGAACCATCGCACGTCGGCGATCTCGGCGCCGTCGGCGCGCGCTTCGTCGTCGCGGATCGCCCGCGCGCGGAACCCGAGCATGAGCGAGCGCGGGTATGGCCACACTTGCGAACCCCGGTACTCGATGTCGGTGAGACGCACCCCCGCCTCTTCGAAGACCTCGCGCGCGACCGTGGCCTCGAGCGACTCGCCCGCCTCCGCGAACCCCGCGAAGCACGAGTACCGGCTCCCGCCCCAGGCCGCGTTGGCCCCGAGGAGCACACGGTTCGGGTCGTCGGCCGATGACACGAGCACGATAACGGCCGGGTCTGTGCGCGGGAAGTGTTCGCGGCCGCAGTTCGGGCAGTGTCGGGACCACCCCGCCTGCCGCACGAGGGTGTGCGTTCCGCACGCCGGACAGAACGCGGCATCGCGCAGCCAGCCCGCCAGGGCGACCGCCGTCCCCAGGATCTCGGCTTCGTCCGCGGGCAGATCGCCCCCGATCGCGCGCAGGGGCTGCCAACGTGCGTCCGCGGGGACGACGGCATCCGACTGCTCCTCCACGACCGCGAGGAGGAGCGCCGCGCCGTCGGAGGAGCGTCCGAGGAACGCCCACTCGATCGCATTCGTGACCGCCGAGACCGGCACCAGCGACAGACGCGCCTGGGTCACCGGCGCGGCATCGCGATGCACCGCCAGCACGCGCGTGTCCGACGGCTCGCGTACGCCGAGGAGCAGGCCGTCGACGTCGCGTTCGGCTCCCGCACGGTCGAGGGCCCCTCCGGGCCAGTGACCGGGGACCGCGGGAACAGGCAGCGGCATCGAACACCTCTCTCAAGGGCGTGGCGAGGGGGGATCGGGTGAGCGACCGACCTACCCTGGGGGCATGGCCCGCTCGCCCTTCACTCTAGCCGCGTCCGCGACGGCGGCCCTTCCCGGAATCGGAGTGACGGGCACGGCCCCGCTCACCGAGAAGGCAGCCGGCCGGTTCGACTCCGCGCTGCTCGCGCTCGAAGACGGACGCACGGTCGTCGTGCGGATGCCGACGGACGAGGACGCCGCGGCCGACCTCGCCGCCGAATCCCGGGCGTTGCACGCCCTGACCTCCGGTGTGCGCGCTCTCCTGCCGTTCCGAGCGCCCGAGGTGGTGGGCGAGAGCGGATCGGGAGTGAACCGCGTTCTCGTGGTCGACGTCATCGACGGGTACCGCATCGACCCCGCCGAGCTGCCCAAGGGACCCGGGTACGCCCCCGCGATCGGCGCCGCGTTGTCCGCCGTGCACGCGCTCCCCGTCTCGATCGTGCGCACGGATGGGCTGCCGGTCCGCGCTCCCGAGCAGGTCCGCGACGACGTCGCTCGCCTCCTGGATCGGGCGGATGCCACGGGCCGCGTCCCCGACGGGTTGATGATGCGCTGGCGCCGCGCGCTCCGCGAGTCCGACCTGTGGCGCTTCGAGTCGGCCGTCATCCTGGGCGGAGCGACGAGCGCGTCGATCCTGCTCGTCGACGACGCCGACGGGGTTCCGCACGTGAGCGGCATCCTGGACTGGTCGGGCCTCAGCGTCGGTGACCCCGCGGTCGACCTGCGGTGGCTCGCGTCCGCCCCCACCGCGACCGACGACGTGTACGACGGCTACGCGGCGTCCGGGGTGCGCTCCCCCGACCCGCTGCTGCGCGAGCGCGCCCGTCTGTACGCCGAGCTCGAGTTCGCCAAGTGGCTCGTGCACGGACACGATGCGGGCGAGGCCGAGGTCGTGGCCGATGCGGTCGCTCTGCTGGAAGCCCTCGCCGACGGCGTGCGGGGCGACCACATCGTCGCGTCGACGCGGTCGGACATCGACGACGCCCTGGCTCTGGTCGAGCGCGTCCCGCCGGCAGCGGCGTCCGCCGTCGACACCTCGATGCAGACCGACGCGTACGACCCCGAAGCCCTCGCGCTCTACCTCGAAGCCGAGCGCGAGCGGGACGCGGCTGCCCCTGCGGGCGCCGCCACCGGAACCGGATTCGGTGTGAGCGACGCCGAGGACGAGGAGCCCGGCCCGACCGCGCCGATCGACCTCGAGGGCTGGACCCCCGCTCCGGTCGGCGATTCGGCCGCGACGGACGGTGCGACGTCGCGGGACGACGCAGAGGACGGGGCGGGGCCCCAGCCCAACGGCGAGGTCATCGACGCCGCACAGCTCCACGAAGCCATCGACGACGAGGAAGATGCCGCGCGCGCCAGCCGTGCCGCCCTCCGCCGGTGGGGCGTGGCGCGCGACGACGCCTGAGCGCCTGGTCTCCGCCGTTCATCGGCGCGGCATGAGGACCACATGCGCGACGTAACGCAGCGCGGAATCCTGCGCCGACGCCCGGCGACCTCACGCTGGCCAAAAGCGACAGAACGAAGCCCCGACGCCCGGCGACGTCACCCCCGCAGGACGACCTCATCCCCGACGTAGAACAGCGTCACGTCGATGAGGTCGAACGGCACTCCGTGCTTCGCGTGGTACGCCTCGCGGTAGAGCTCGAGCTGCAACATCCGTGAGCGACGTTCCGCGTCGGTGGTCGGCGGCCGACCCGTCTTCCAATCGACGATCTCGTACCGGTCGCCGTGTCGGTAGACGGCATCCAATTTGCAGATCACGACGTGCGGCCGACCGTCGAGTCGGGTCGTCACGAAATCGATCTCGGTCTCGACCTCCAGCGGCTGGAGGCCCGCCCACTCGGACCGCTCGAAGATCTCCCGCAGGCGTTGGAGTTCGGCGGCGTCGGCGGTCGACGCACCGTCGTCCTCGTCGTCCCACAGGCCGGCGTCGTCGAGGCCCGTACCCGAACCGACGATTCCGGACCGCTTCTCGACCCAGGCATGGAACAGCGTGCCGAGGCGGGTCTGGCGATACGGCCGTTCGGGGAGCGGGCGACGCAACTCTTCGACCGCTCCGCCGTAGTCGGCGACGAAGTCCTTGAACTTCGACGCCGGGATCCGGGTCGGTGCCGGCGTGTGCGACGGGCGCAAGCGGTCGGCCCGCTCGGCAAGAAGCAGTTCGAGGTCGGCATCCGGGTCGTCGGCGGGGCGCGCTCGTGCCGCCGCGACCTCTTCGACGGCGGCGGACACCGCGACACGCCGGGACCCGAGCGGGTCGAGCGGCCAGTGCAGCAGGCGCCGTTCGCCGTCGTACGGATCCTCGCCCGGATCGCCGACGCCGAGTTCGAGTCCGAGCGCCGCGGTCGCCTCGTCGAGGAAGACGCTGGGGGTGCGCGGGCGCTTGGTGCCCGACCAGCTCGACCCCGACAGTAGGAGATGGTCGCGGGCCCGCGTGAACGCGACGTACGCGAGCCGCCGATCCTCGTCGAGCTGCCGTGCCCGGTTGGCCTCGACGAACGCGTCGATGGCGGCCTTCAACTCCTGCTGCGTCTGCGCAGCCCGCCAGCCGAGGACCGGCAGCCAGGCGGAGTCCCCGCGGAACTCGGACGGGAGGATGCCGAATCCCAGCCACCCTTTGGTGTCACGCGCGAGCGAGGGAAGCTCATCGGTCACGAGGCGCACGACCGCGACGGCATCCCATTCCAGTCCCTTGGACCCGTGGATGGTGAGCAGTTGCACGACGTCGTCTTCGGGCGGCTCGGTGCGCGGGGCGAACTCGTCGGCCTGCTCGGCGTGATCGAGCCACGCGAGGAGGCTGGTGACCGACCCGGACTCGTCCGCGGCGAGGAACCCGCGGATCTCGTCGACGAACGCGCGCAGCTGCGCCGAGGCGATGCGCGCCGGACCGCGCGATTCGTTCGCGGCCAGCTCGACATCGAGCCGCAGCTCGGTCTCGACCAGGCGGATGAGTTCGGGAATCGGCGCGCCGATGTTGCGCCGCAGTCCTGCGAACACCGCCCCCGCTTCGCGCAGCCGCGCCCGCCCCTCAGCCGTGATGTCGGCGAGCCACCCGTGCCCGTCGGTCTGGCGGGCGACGAAATCCAGAGCGTCCACGAGCGAGGCCCGGTCGGCGCCCGGGGTCGAGCGCAGGCGGTCGACCACCTCGGGGGCGAGCGGCTGCAGCGCCACATCGTGCGTTGCGAGACGGCGCGCGAGCTGGGCGAGCGCCCGCAGGTCCGCGAGGCCGATCGACCAGCGCGGTCCGGACAGCAGCCGGATGAGGGCCGATCCCGCCTCGGGGTCGCTGATCACCCGCATCGCCGAGACGACATCGACGACCTCGGGCGTGGTCAGCAGTCCGCCGAGACCGAGGATCCGGTGCGGGATGCCGCGCCGCCCGAGCGCATCCCCGAACCGCACCATGTGCTTCTTGCTGCGGAAGAGCACGGCTCCGGTCGTCGCACGCCCGTCCGCGGCACGGGCCGCCCGCACACCCGCGAACCACTCCGCGACGCGATCCGCCTCGGTGTCGAGGTCGCGCTCGAAGATCGCCTCGACGATCCCGTCCGGCGCCCCGGGCCGTGACCGCAATTCCTCCACCGCAACCGGTGACCGGTCCGCCAGCGGCGCCAGCACGGCGTTGGCGGCGGTGAGGACGCGCGCGCTGTTGCGCCAACTCGTCAGCAGCGAGAAGGTCTGGCATCCCCCGTCCGGCGCGAACGCCGCGGGGAACCCGCCGAGGTTGCCCGCGCTCGCGCCGCGCCACGCGTAGATCGCCTGATGCGGATCGCCGACCGCCATGACACCGGTCGACGCGAAGAGCGTCGAGAGCAGGTCGGTCTGCACGACCGAGGTGTCCTGGTACTCGTCCAGCAGCACGACCCGGTAGCGCGACCGCAGCTCGTCGACCACGGCGGGGTGCTCCCGCACGATCCGCAGCGCGCCCGCCACCTGGTCGGCGAAGTCCATGACGCCCAACCGCGCCTTCTCGCGGTCGTAGGCGGCGGCGAGATCGGCGAGCATCCCCAGCGCGGAGACTCGGGATGCCGCATCCGCGACGTCCTTGTAGACACTCACGCGGGCGGAGGTCGAGGGACGCTCGACGATGCGGCCGAAGTCGTCCGGGAAGGATGCCAGCCGGTCGAGGTCGACGAGGTTGTCGACGCTGTCCCGGGCGATCCGCAGTGCCGCGTCGATGAGGGTGCGCGGGGACTCCTGCCGCTCCTCCAAGCGAGGGTCGTCCGACGTGAACACGACCTTCCGCATGAGGAGCCACGCCGCGGATTCCGACAGCACCGCCGATTCGGAGTCGCGGCCGATGCGCAGGCCGTGTTCGCGCACGATCGCATCGGCGAAACTGTTGTAGGTCGACACGGTCGGGCGGTGCAGGAGCTGGTCGTCCTCCCCCGCCGCCTCCCGCGCGACGCCGCGTTCGAGCGCGAGCTCGTCGAGTACCCGTCGCCGTTCCGCATCGGCGCGCGCGCCGTCCAGCGCGGCGAGGTCGGCGAACACCGCGAGGCGTCCGGCGGCGTGGAGGGCGGGCAGCTCCGGCAGGAGACCGCGCGCCTCGAACTCCGACAGCCGGTGGAGCCGCCGGTGAATCCGCTCCGCCAGCTCGCCCGCGGCCTTGCGGGTGAAGGTGAGCCCGAGCACCTCGTCGCGACGGACGAGGCCGTTCGCGACCAGCCAGACGACACGCCCCGCCATGGTCTCGGTCTTCCCGCTGCCGGCGCCCGCCACGACGAGCGCGGGCGTCAGCGGCGCCTCGATGACCGCCGTCTGCTCCGCGGTGGGCGGGAACTGCCCGAGTGCGGCCGCGATCGTCGCGGCGGACAGCACCGGCGTCACGACGCGCTCACCGCGGACACGGTGTGGATGCGGCACAGGCCGAACGAGAACTCGTCGCGGCAGTGCACCTCGTACGGCGCGGCGAAGCTGTGCCCGCGCATCACCCCGACCGCGCGCTGCACGCGCTCGACGAACTGCTCCCGCGCCGCCTCGTCGAACGGTGGCTGGTGCGGCTCGGCGTAGTCCTTGGTCGCCGCGGTCGGACGCAGCACGAGGAGCTTCGCGCCGCCCGGCGGCATCCCGGCCACCTGCTCGATCGCCCCCGACGAGAACGCGAGCTGGTAGGCGGCGAGCTGCGGGTTGTCGGCCACCTTCGCGTCGGTCTGCGGCTCGTTCTTGCCCGTCTTGAGGTCGACGATGACGACTTCTCCCGACGGCGTGACCTCGACCCGGTCGATGTCGCCGCTCAGGATCGCGCCGTGCTCCCCCGCGTCCTCGACCGGGATGGCGACCTCGAAGTGCCGCTCGGCTCCGACGAGGCGTCCGCCGGCGTCGTCGAAACGCCGCAGATAGGTCGCCAGGCGCCGTACGAGCTCGCGGGCGCGCACGCGTTCGGCGCGCTCGCGCCAGGCCGCGTCGAAGACGAGCTCGCCCCAGCGCTCCTCGACGACGCTCCACAGCTCGTCCTCGGTGCCCGCTGCTGCGGTCTCGAGCGCGGCATGGATGATCGTGCCGATGCCGGCGGTGGTCCCGCTGCGATCGCCGCCGAGGTCGCCGATGACCCAGTCGAGCTCGCACTGTTCGAGGGCGTGCAGCCGCGAGGGCGAGACCCGGACGTCCTCGCGCTCGAGGTCGCGGAGCGGCGCCGTCGAACTCGGCGCCGCGACGCCGTACCACTGCTCGGGTGCCGCCCCCGCGACCTCGGCGGCCGCGAGCAGGGCGAGCTGACCCGCCGCGTGGCGGCGCTCGCGCGCCGGGGAGCGGGACGAGGTGAGGGTGCGGCGGTGGCGCGCCACGAGCCCGCGCAGCGAGAGCGGATGCTCCGGGACCGCGGATGCGGGCTCGGGCGTCGGCAGCATCTCGAACAGCACGCTGGGCCCGGTGTCGTCGTCGTCGACCGCGGTCACGATGAGCCGCGAGTGCGCGCGCGACAGCGCGCGCACGAACAGCCGCAGTTCGTCGTGCATCGCGGCGCGACGACGGTCGAGCATCCCCGCGGCCGGCAGGTCGGGGAACTGCACGGCGTCGGCGAGGCGCCAGGTCTCGAGGAGTCCGCCCCGCAGCCGGGTGTTGGGCCACACGCCTTCCTGCACTCCGGCGACGACGACCGTGTCGAACGCCGTTCCGGCCGCCGCGGCGGGCGTCAGAACGCGGACGGTGTCGACGACGGCGGGCTGCTCGATCCGGTCTTCCGCGACGTCGCTGTCGATCACCGACCGCAGGAACACGGCGGCCTGCCCGTCGGGCTCGCGCTCGGTGAACCGTTTGGCCGCCTGGAAGAGCGCGACGATCGCGTCGAGGTCGCGGTCGGCCTGCTCGGCGAGCGGACCGTGTCCGCGGGAGGCTTCGCGCCACGGGCGCGACAGGCCGTCCG